>NZ_JAYWYV010000375.1:0-1227 GCF_048147885.1 Acinetobacter sp. 228 | reverse complement strand
CGTTAAAAAGTGAAAAAGTACTAATATTTGGTATTTGTGGTTGTTGAGAACCGAGTTCTACCCGATCAAATTGCATCAGTTGAGGAGGCGCAATCACCAACCAAAAAAAAGAAGCGAGTTTCCAGCATAACCATAAAATTAAAATGGCAAGGACCACTACACTCAGTCGATCTAATTTTTGCCATTGCAATTGCTGTAATTTATCAATCCATACTTTCATTAGTTACCACCTTGTAATAATGGTTGGCGAGAACTAATGACAAAAGTATCCAAACCAGCTTTACCGTCATATGATGGAACATTGAGTAATAAACGCTGTGTGAGCTGAACATCCAGCATCATATTGGCATCTAGTAAAAGATTGGCCATTTTTTGATTACGCTGATCACGGATGTCCACTTGTAGTTGTCCGTTCTGGTCAGTCAACTGCCCACTTAAAGAAGGCATATTCATACGATCTTGACGATCACCAATATTATAAATGAACGCTCCACCACCCCAATGCAATTGCCCATCAACTGCCGCAAAGCCTTGCTCTTTTTTATAATTAAATTGGATATCTTTAAGTTGAATACTATTTACAGGCCATTGCCAATTTACAATTTGCTTCAGTGTTTCTGGAGCAATCTGGCCATTCATATCCCTTACAATAACTTTTTTTCCAAAACCATACGCCATAATCCCCGTTAATTGCGTATTACCACTATGAATATCAACATCTGCAGCAAAGCGTAATAAAAGTAAGTCTAGCGGTCTCGTTTTCCAGTGGATAGTGCCTCGTAACGCTCCACGGTGCCAGTCTGCCTGCCCCTGCCAGATATTGCCACTTACATTATGGACAGTTTGATTATTCTTTGAAAATTTAGAGATAAGCCAAGTCGCCGGAATCTGTAAAATAATAAAAATTAAAAATGCAATGAGGGCAAAAAACCACCACTTCCATTGCCTAGACTTTTTCTTCATTCAGCCTTACCAACATGCAAATTATCATCCTTATATGAGAGTTCCTCTCTAGTCTGACATTATGCATACTTTTTCAACATCGCCAATTCACTTCATATAAAAAAACCAAGCAATCGGGCTTGGCGTTTCGCTAAAGACTATAAGTTGAACGTATGACAAAATCATGAAATTTACGATTGATCTTGCTAAATGAAAATTTAGTCTCAACAATGCTCTTAATTAGCAACTCAAGCACCTTATTGAATATTCATATTTAAAATAAAA
>NZ_JAYWYV010000374.1:0-1228 GCF_048147885.1 Acinetobacter sp. 228 | reverse complement strand
CTAACCAGTAATACTTCACACCGCCAGAAATAAAGTATTGCGATGTCGGGCTATATTGAGCACCCACGCCCAAGTTGTAATATCCCTTAGTTGGGCCACCCGTTGACACTTTATCGCCTGCTCCTGAGTCCCATCCAACTGACACAGAACCTAACCATTTTGGCGAAAAACGTTGTCCTAAACCCAAATTTAAAGACCATTGGTCGTCATAATAACGAACCAAATTAAAACCTTCCGGGCGGCTTGGCGTTGATAGTACGCCAACAACTTTTGAGATCTCACCAAAGCGATAAGGTTGCAAAGCAAGATCACTCCAATTTACCCAGCGTAAACTACCAAATAGTAACGTTCCCTGACGCAGTCCAGTCTGGAACTCCAAATTCACTGAATCAGGAGATTTAAATTTTGTTGTACCTGTATCTTCTTGTTCTGGCAAATTAGCAATAATCTGATTTAAGTAAGCTTTCTTTTGTGGAGTCATCTGACCAATAGAAATCATGTAATCTAGATGCTGATTAACTAAATCACGACCTTGTTGAGTGCTTAACATATCAATGAGTGGGGCATTTTCAGTCGCGTTTACTTTATGGGTAATGGCTGAACGGTAGGTTAATGAGACTTTCACAGCTTTTTCTGGAATTTGGTAAGCAAGTCCTGCTAACCACCCTAAATCACTGACAGTTTTAGTATGAAAGTCATATCCATTATAGAGACTAAATACATTACCCCTTAATTCAACCTGACTTTTAAAAGTTTGATAGACTGGCCCCGCATAAAGATTCCAGTTTTTTGTGGGTTGGTAACCCAAAATGAAGCTTAAATTTTGTATATCAAATTCTGATTTTGCATTTCCTGTAGGAGCATGGCCCAATGTAGCGCTGGCAAGCCCTATGGTTGTAATTCCAGGTAACATAACGGTATCTTTTGGCGTTGCAACGAAGCCATTTGCACCTGAATATTCCGTGTCAGCACCAAAAGGCTGATCATATAACAGACCAAATGAATACTGCGGTGCCAACTGTAGTTTTAACGCTGCCGTAGGCCGATAATCGGTATTGGCGATATCTGAAATTGAATGATGTGAAGGATTGGTACCCGACTCTACACCACTTAAATCGGCATCTGTTATTCCTAAACTTGCTTCAAAATAGTTGCCCGGTTGTAAAAATGCCGCTACAGACTGCCCTGTTTTATCAAATGCAGCAGCATGTAATGTGCTTGTGCAAAT
>NZ_JAYWYV010000373.1:0-1229 GCF_048147885.1 Acinetobacter sp. 228 | reverse complement strand
AACAGCAACAAAGGCTGTATATCGATTGGTAGAAGATGGCATTGTGGAAGTCTACTCTTCTACCGCTGATGAACGGATTTCGATGGTGAAATTAACGGCCAAAGGTGTTGAGCTGGTTGAACAGATTAACCAAATTAGTGTGGTTACCTTAGCGGGGATCCTCAATGCTTTTTCAGAAGATGAACTGCATAACCTAAATCATCAGTTAAAAAAATTATTTGATCTCATGCCATCAAGTTAATTATTTCCATCGACACTAAATTAACTTGGCTCTAGAGCAGTTAAAGCTAGTCTTTCTTTAGCTGCTCACTATAAAAAATCTGCCATCAATAATAAAATTTATTAAATTCAAATATTTATAAAAATAAAACCCTTCCAATAGCTCACTTAACATACTTTTTAGGTATCTAAACATACTCAACAAGTAATGGAATTTTACATATAAAAAGAAAATAATAATTCAATAATCTAGTCAGCATTACTATTTCCGTTTGTGTTAAGTCACCTTCTTCAAGGCCCCTTACCAAACCAAATTCAATCATTTCTAGCCGTTTCATAATTCATTTCAAATGGGGACGTATCAAAAATTTTGAGGATGAATAGAAGCTAGAGATCAATTTCTTTAAAGCGTTTTATACATAAGGATTAAGTGTATGAACCAAAGTAATATCGCTGTTGAAAGGACACAAAAGAAAACCAATGCATATGCATGGTATGTGGTCATACTTTGTATGTTGGCCTATATATTTTCATTTATTGACCGTCAAATTCTGGCCTTGATGATTGAACCCATCAAAGCAGACCTTCAACTTTCAGATACTCAATTTAGCTTGTTACATGGCCTTGCCTTTTCACTATTCTACGCTGTGATGGGCTTACCATTAGCCTATATTGCCGACCGTTTTTCCCGACCAAAACTGATTTCAATCGGGATTATTGTCTGGAGCTTAGCAACAGCAACTTGCGGTTTAAGTAAAAACTTTATTCAACTATTCCTAAGCCGTATGGCTGTGGGCGTTGGTGAAGCAGCTTTATCTCCAGCGGCCTATTCAATGTTTAGTGACATGTTTAGCAAAGACAAACTAGGCCGCGCGGTCGGGATCTATTCAATTGGCGCTTTCTTAGGTGGAGGTATCGCCTTTTTAGTTGGCGGTTATGTGATTAACCTGCTTAAAGGCGTGACACTCATTGAAGTTCCTTTATTAGGTGCACTCAAAGCATGGCAAATT
>NZ_JAYWYV010000372.1:0-1230 GCF_048147885.1 Acinetobacter sp. 228 | reverse complement strand
GAATGGGACAGTAGAGGGTGAAGATGTCTTCCTTCCAATTGACTGGATTATTGGCGGACAAGAAAATGCTGGTAAAGGCTGGCGCATGCTGATGGAATGCTTAGGTGTTGGCCGAGGTATTTCACTGCCAGCATTGGCCACGGCCGCAGGTGAAATGAGCTATCTCACTGTCGGTGCTTTTGCAAGAATTCGTCAACAGTTCAATATTTCTGTCGGCAAATTTGAAGGTGTACAAGAAGCTAGCAGTGAAATTGCCAGCGATGCCTATATGCTTGAAGCATTTCGTTATTTAGTGACGTGTGGTCTAAACCAAGGTGGAACCCCTGCTGTAATGACTGCCATGGCAAAATACTATGCAACTGAAACGATGCGTAAAGTGGTTAATCACGGAATGGATATTGCTGGAGGACGTGCAATTCAACTTGGGCCACGCAATTTCCTTGCTCTCACCTATCAAGCAATTCCAATTGCTATTACGGTAGAAGGTGCAAATATTTTAACCCGCTCATTGATGATTTTTGGTCAAGGCTCAATGCGCTGTCACCCTTATCTTTTTGAAGAATTGCAATTACTTCAGTCTGACGACAAAGCCAATGCCGTACAAAAATTCGATGATTTGTTGTTTAAACATTTAGCCTATACCTTTAACCGCGGTGCTAGATCATTTGCTTATGGTTGGACAGGTGGTTCGAGTGATGCGCCTCAGTCAGCAGATCAATTCACTGCAAGTTACTATAAAACCATCAATCGTTTTAGCGCCAATTTTTCACTTGTTTCCGATATGGCGCTAGGATTACTCGCAGGAGATCTAAAGCGTAAAGAAATGCTATCAGGCCGCTTGGCAGATATTCACGCGCACTTGTTTATTGCCACTGCAATTTTAAAATATTATGAGGCTGGACAAAAAACTGAAGCTGAACAACTTCATGCCAAACTAGCACTGCAAAAAGCATTTTTGAATATTCAGGAAGCATTTTGGGGACTATTTGACAACTTCCCAGCCAAGCTTCCAGCAGTATTTGTCAAATGGATATGCTTCCCGTTAGGTCGTGTGATTTCAAAACCTGACGATGAGTTAAAACAACAAGTTGCTGAACTCATGATGGAAGAACATCCGTTTAGAGAGCAACTCAAACGCCATGTGTACTATTCAACTGAACCTAATGATGTCACTGGTCGTCTAGAGCACACGTTCCAAATGTTAAGAACCATTGAACCGCTTTGGGATAA
>NZ_JAYWYV010000371.1:0-1232 GCF_048147885.1 Acinetobacter sp. 228 | reverse complement strand
TGGAATCTGAATCGCTTGCCAGCTTTCATCACCATCAAACACCGCAGCATATTCCTTGTGGAACATGTCGGTATTTACTTTTTGTAAGACGGCATCAATTTCTGCCTGACTTGGCCAGATATCTTTTAAGTAAACAGGTTGCCCATCTTTACCTTGCCCGATTGGTTGAGTCGTTAAGTCTGTACGGATATTCCCAACTAAACCATAGGCAACCACAAGTGGTGGTGAGGCAAGCCAGTTGGTTTTAACTAATGGATGCACACGCCCTTCAAAGTTACGGTTACCCGAAAGTACAGATGCCACGTTTAGATCATGACACTGAATTGCATCTTCAATTGGTTCAGGTAAAGGACCTGAGTTACCAATACACGTTGTACAACCATATCCGACCAAGTTATAGCCCAACTCATCTAAATACGGCGTAAGCCCAGCCGCCAATAAATAGTCGGTCACAACTTTAGAACCAGGCGCAAGTGAACTTTTTACCCACGGTTTACGCTGCAATCCCTTTTCAATTGCTTTTTTAGCAAGTAAACCGGCTGCCAACATGACACTTGGGTTAGAAGTATTAGTACATGAAGTAATCGCAGAAATGACGACATCACCATGATTTAACGGATATTCTTGTCCTTCAATTACACAAGATGGGCTTTCATGCTGAATATTGGCTTTGGTCGCTTCTACAGCCGTACCGCCACCGCCTTCATTTTCTAAACGTTCTTTCGCTTCTTTGGCTGGCTTAAGGGTTAATTCCATGAGCGCATTAAACGTTTTAGGCACTTCCGATAAAAGCACACGGTCTTGAGGGCGTTTTGGACCTGCCAAACTTGCCTGAACCGTACTCATATCTAAACTTAACGTATCTGTAAACACAGGTTCATCGCCCGGATTACGCCATAAGCCTTGCGCCTTGCTATATGCTTCAACCAATGCAATACGGTCACTTTGACGACCTGTTAATTTCAAATAACCCAAAGTCACTTCATCAATTGGGAAGAAACCACAAGTTGCACCATATTCAGGCGCCATATTGGCAATGGTTGCACGGTCAGCAAGTGGTAAATCGGCTAGACCATCGCCATAGAACTCGACAAATTTACCTACCACTCCTTTTTGGCGAAGCATTTGAGTAATGGTGAGCACCAAGTCAGTTGCCGTAATCCCTTCTTGTAATTTGCCGGTTAGTTTAAAACCGATCACCTCAGGAATGAGCATAGAAATAGGTTGGCCTA
>NZ_JAYWYV010000370.1:0-1233 GCF_048147885.1 Acinetobacter sp. 228 | reverse complement strand
GTAGTTTAAAACCAAGCATGGCAATACCACAAAGAACCACGCCAGACGAATCGGAACTGGTCCGAAATGTCCCATATCGGCATACAGTGCTTCACCACCAGTCACTGTTAACACCACAGCACCCATCACAAAAAATGTCATGATCGGATGGTGATAGATAAACTGGATCGCCCAATGCGGACTAAACATGCCTAGTACCACAGGTGTTTGGATAACACTGTGAATGCCCAAGATTCCTAACGATAAGAACCACACAAGCGTAATTGGACCAAAAAACTTACCTACAAACGCCGTACCGTGCTTTTGCACCAAAAACAGCGTGACGATAATGGCAATTGCAATAGGCATAATGAACGGGTCAAACACATCGGTTGCAATAGACAACCCTTCGACTGCAGACAATACTGAAATGGCTGGGGTAATAATACCGTCACCAAAGAACAGTGATGCCCCTATAAAGCCTATCGCAATCATGTAGATTTTTTTGTTGTCGGCAATTTTCGCTTTACGCAAATTCAAAGCGAGTAAGGCCATGATGCCGCCTTCGCCATTGTTGTCTGCACGCATCACGATTGCGACATACTTGATGCTAATAATCAGCATTAAGCACCAAAAAATAATGGATAAAATTCCTAATACGTTTTCAGGCTGAATTCCCAACCCATGCGCTGCATGGAAGGACTCTTTCAAGGCATAGAGCGGACTTGTTCCGATGTCTCCAAAGACCACTCCAAGAGCTGCCAAAGCCGTGGCAGGCAAGGTCGCTTTTTTGGCCGTATTTTGCATTGTGTAATTAAACCAATATGATTTTTAGCGCAATCTTATCACCTCTATTATTTTTTTTCTGTAAAGCTCGTCTTAAATCTTGGCAGGACTCGTTTTTTTAGTTACTATCGCACGCCTTGGTGAGGTGTCCGAGTGGCTGAAGGAGCACGCCTGGAAAGTGTGTATACGTTTACGCGTATCGAGGGTTCGAATCCCTCTCTCACCGCCAGAATTCAAAAAAGACCTAATCGTGTTGATTTAGGTCTTTTTTATTGGCTAAATATTTTATTATTCCAATTAAGCTCCACTGCCCAGCTCAGAAACGAGCCAATTAGATTTTGGATCTTTTTTTACAACAGTTACAAACACAATATAGGTTCCCGCAGGGTTACCAGCAAGATCTGCATGTACTGTTTTTATCTTTATGGTAAGTGAAATCATTTTATAAAATTGTTGATAGTAATCAGG
>NZ_JAYWYV010000369.1:0-1235 GCF_048147885.1 Acinetobacter sp. 228 | reverse complement strand
TTCTTTTAAATGCGCAGCATGTGAAGGGTCTGGTGCGTGATCAGGGAACTCACCATTTGGAGTCGTACGTAAAGCAATGACTTCACAACCCATTTTTTCAAGTACGAGTTTTGAGCAATGCCCTGCCGATCCATGCAGGCCATCTAATACAACTTTTAAAGGACGCTTGAGTTGAATATCGTTAAAGATTGCTTGTTGGTATTTTTTACAAAATTCTGAATTAAATTGAGGAGTTGATAATTCTAATAATGAAATTGTATGAGTAGGTACATAAGTTTGCGCAAATTCACCTACTTGCTGGATCATTTCAGGAGATGGAGGTTCACCTCTTAAAATCCATTTAATACCATTATCTGATTTAGGATTATGGCTAGCTGTTACCATTATGCCATTACCACCAAACTCCCGTGCAATGTAGTACATCATCGGGGTTGAGCAACAACCAATATTTGTAACATTTAAACCCTGCTATAATAATATCTCTTCGATTAAATGCGCATAAGCTGGACTCGTTAGGCGCGCATCATAACCAATACTCAGATGAGTTTGTTCTGCTTGTTTATATTGTTGTGCCAATCCATAGGCAATTGAACGGACGACGTCCGTAGTTAAATAAGAAAGTTTGCCTCTAATATCGTAAGCACGGAAAATATTTTTTGGAAATGAGTGTCTTACATTCATAGCGTATCTTCTATTTAAAGATCAATTTGATCTATCGCAAAAACATAGAGTATTCAAAATCTGAAAAATGGGTATTTGCTAAAAAAAGTTAAAAGAATATGAGTAAAGCGTTTTGTAATATAATTCATTGTAACATTCAAGGTGTAAAAAGAAACACTTGTAAAACAAGCGTTTCTTTTCATTATTTTTTATAAATTAATTATTGTTTACCAGTGTGACCAAAGCCGCCTGCGCCACGTAAAGTTTCTTCAAATTCCTCTACTTGCTCAAATTCAGCCTGAACTACTGGAACTAGAACATACTGTGCTAAACGCTCACCTGGTTCTAAACGGAAGGTGGTTTGACCACGGTTCCACACTGAAACCATCAACTCACCTTGATAATCCGAATCAATCAAACCAACTAAGTTACCAAGCACGATACCGTGTTTATGGCCTAAACCTGAACGCGGTAGAATTAAACCAGCAAAATTCACATCATGAATATAAATTGCCATACCTGTTTTAACCAAAACAGTTTGGCCTGGTTCAATCTCAATTGCTTCATCTAAACAG
>NZ_JAYWYV010000368.1:0-1236 GCF_048147885.1 Acinetobacter sp. 228 | reverse complement strand
GAAGAATTACTCCTTGAAAAGTTAGAGCGCTGGGATGAACTTGAGCAAATGAGTAAAGGGAATTAATTAATTTTTTTTACATGCAGATTAATTTAAAAGGCCTCCTAGATGAGGGGGCTTTTTTAAATATAATTTAAGATATTTTTTCAAATAAGATTTATAAAAATAATTATGTTATACCTATCAGTATAATAATATTTAAGGATATTTCCATGCTAGATCTCTCTCAAATTTTGGCATTTGGATTCATTTGTCTGGCGATGGTACTCACCCCTGGCCCAAACATGATTTATATTATCTCTCGTTCCATTAGTCAGGGCAAACTCGCAGGTTTTATTTCTCTCGGTGGCGTTGCGGTGGGTTTTGTATTTTAGATGGTCTGGGCTTCGTTCGGGATTACGGCACGTGTGGGCGCAGTTCCATATGCCTATGACACTATTCGTATTGCCGGTGCGATGTACTTACTTTGGTTAGCATGGAAAGCTTTACGCCCCAATGCCACACCTATTTTTAATGTTAAAGATTTAGCGGTTGACTCACCATTAAAGTTATTTTTAATGGGCTTTTTGACTAATTTACTTAATCCTAAAATTGCGATTATGTATTTATCTTTATTACCTCAGTTTATTCACCCACAACAAGGCAGTATTTTAGCGCAGTCTATCCAACTCGGAACTATACAAATTTTTGTAAGCGTTTCAGTAAATGCGCTGATTGTATTTTCTGCTGGTAGCATTGCTCTTTTTCTACAAAAAAAACCACTTTGGGCAAGCATTCAACGCTGGGTCATGGGTACAGTATTAGCCGGCCTTGCGGCTCGTATTCTTCTAGAACACCGCCGATAACCCACTTTATTTTTCTTTATCGCGTCTAAACCTTCAATTTACTCCTGTGTATTACGACGATAAATTCAGTTCGTGATACACTTATGGCAGTTTTAACTTTTTAAATTCTATATATCGTTATGAGCCAAAAGCAGCCTTATACGCCCGGTGAGTTTCAATGGTCCTTTTTGTTGCCTAAATATTGGGGTGTGTGGATTGCGATTACTTTCCTGATGCTTTTGGCTATTTTACCGTGGGCAATTCAATGGCGCTTAGCTCATGGATTGGCAAACCTTGCTTGGAAATATTTAAAGTCTCGTCGTAAAACCACAATTCGTAATTTAGAAGTTTGTTTCCCTGAATGGTCACCTGAAAAAGTACAGCAACAAGCAAAACAAGTTTTTGTAGATAT
>NZ_JAYWYV010000367.1:0-1236 GCF_048147885.1 Acinetobacter sp. 228 | reverse complement strand
AATTGGCATTATCAGTGTGCAAAGAACATTTAAAATGTCATCAGATTATGTCCTTGAAACCTGGTACTTTATGGCGTCTATTGCAACGCTTAGATGTTTTACGTCGTCCAGAAAGAGTGGAAGCTTTTGTACAAGCCTGCGAGTGTGATGCAAAAGGCAGATTAGGACTAGAAGATCGTCCATATCCTCAAGCTCAATACATGCGTGAAGCCATGCAAATTGTTCGCTCCATTAAAGTTCAAGATTTACCAGAGAACATTAAGGGTGCTGAAATTGGTGAAATGCTTATTCAATATCGAATTGAAGCTTTAGCTGAATTTAAAAATCAGCATCAAAGTCTTAGTCACTCCTAATAAACAACAATAAAAAAAGCCTCAAAATGAGGCTTTTTTTATTTAGGTTTTAACGTCTTGGAAGCGGAATATACTGAGATTGTGTATTCTGTGCTTTTCGCTCACCTACCGTCACAACATAGTTTTGTTGTTTGCCTTCTCTTTCAACCAAAACATTAATTTCGCTATTTGGTGCTTGCAAAGCGACATAATTAATTAAATGAGAAGCTGAAGTGATCGGCTCATTATTCACCTGAACAATTTTATCGCCAACTTTAATCCCCGCAGCATCTGCCGGACCATTTTTTAAGACATCAGCAACAACTACACCCACTTGCTGTTTAGGTGCCAATACATCGTCTTGTGTAGGTGGAAGTAAACTAATACCCAACCAACCACGAACAACACGACCATCTTTTAAAATCGAGTTTAATACTTGCTGACAAACCTTTGCCGGAATCGCGAAGCCAATACCTAAAGAGCCACCCGATTGTGAGAAAATCGCCGTATTCACACCAATCAAGTTACCAGCCACATCGATTAATGCGCCACCTGAGTTACCTGGGTTAATTGCAGCATCAGTTTGGATAAAGTCTTCATAGGTATTAATACCTAAATCAGAGCGACCGGTTGCTGAAATAATCCCTTGAGTTACTGTTTGTCCTACGCCAAATGGGTTACCAATCGCTAAAACAACATCACCAACTTCATTACCACTGAGCTTAAAAGGCAATACTGGTAATTTATCTAAATCGATTTTAATAACCGCCAAATCTGTATCAGGGTCGGTGCCAACAATTGTAGCTTCTGCTCGGCGTCCATCATGTAATGCCACCACAATCTGGTCAGCTTGAGCAATCACATGATTATTGGTGAGAATGTAACCATCGGCGCGAACAATAAC
>NZ_JAYWYV010000366.1:0-1237 GCF_048147885.1 Acinetobacter sp. 228 | reverse complement strand
AATAATAAAACGCTCGGCTTTTTCCATCAGGTTATTTGAACTATTAATATTTTTATAATTGATTGTGGGTTTGATTAAAGCAATCAGCGCATCTTCAAAAGCATTACCATCTTCCGTTGCATACCAAAGTTTGATGTTTTCAGCAGACATATTTTTCAAAATATTCTTGAGTAAAAAACCACTCATATTTTGCGTAATCAGTTTTCCAAAATATTCGGTACTAATATTTTCTTTAAGTAATTTTTCACGCGACAGGTGCACTGAAATCTGACTCACCAAACCTTGCGGATACATCGAAATAGTTTCGACCGGGTCTACCAACACAATATCGCCTTCATTCAGACTTAGAGTCTCATTCTTATACTCGAGCAGCATTTTTCCCGAATACTGCAAAATCAAAAAACAAAAACGATTATTCACTCGATCTATTTCATCGGCTTTTCGGACAATTTTATTGGCATTATTTTTAATAAAAGCAATTTCGGTATCGCCCAATAAAAAGCACTGAACCTCACCAATGAATAAATTACGGGTTCCATCAAAATCGGTTTCAAAATTGCCGCACACATTTTTAATATGGTGCGTCCATGTGAGTAATGCATCACTTACATATTGGTTCATCCCTTACCTCTCTATACATGTGCCACCGCTCAAGATTTTGCGCTTGTGGTGGTGCACTGTCTTGGCATATTTGCAATCATGTTTTATTGATAAACAAATTGTGTGCCAAAAATTCCTTATCCGTGGAATTGTTTTGATGATAGTCAGCTAGATGTAAAGAAGCTGATAAATCAATTCAATTTATCAGCTTAATGGGGCTTATGCTACTCCCGCAAAATCTCGCAGCATGGTAATAAAAATATTCTTTTGTTCCTCAGAATACTTTTTAAACACCTCATTTTGGTGGCTATCGGCAATATCAAACAAATACTGCGCCGTTTGTTTGCCTTTTTCGGTCAGGGCGTACAAATTATCATGATCGACCAATAATCCTTCAAATTTTAGAATTTCAGCCGACCTTTCAACTTCTTGCATTGGCATAGCAATATCTCGCGGTAAATCTTCTTTACTAGAAGCAGTACCACTTGCCAAAACAAGCAAGAGACGAGATTCACTGGTACGGAAACCCGAAGCCATTTGCTTAGGAATATAGTCGGTTTGATAAGCTTTGAAAGCACGGCTCATTAAGTAGCAGACATTATTATATAAGTGCCCATAATGTGTTTGGTCTACGCTG
>NZ_JAYWYV010000365.1:0-1237 GCF_048147885.1 Acinetobacter sp. 228 | reverse complement strand
AAACTACTTCAGCTTGACGCACAGCATCATTCACCGCAGCTGCGATTAAGTCTTCAATCATGTCTGGTTCGTCTTGAAGTAATTCTGGATTAATTTCGATACGTTTTACGATATAACGGCCAGTCATTGTTACTTTAACTAAACCACCACCCGCTTCAGCGTGTACTTCAGTTTGAGCAAGCTCTTCTTTAGCCTTTTTTATATTTGATTCCATATCTTTTTGCATGCGCTGCGCTTGCTGCATGAGCATATTGATATTCATAAACCTAACTCCGTATCTCTATCAAATATTTCAAGTATTATTGATAGTCATATAACACTTCGGAACTTAAACTCTTTGAACGCCCCTATCGATCAATAAGATCATTGAGGTCAGTACGTTTAAATCAAAATTAATCCGCAATTCTGACACAATAAATTAATGTTTTCTATTGGTATCTATGAAACTCTTTTAGGTAACTCATCCATTTAAAGCTTTCTATACGAAACTTTTTACTGTGAAGGCCGGTTCTAAAATTTAAGTTAAGCTACTGCGAAGCTTGGAGGGTGCTATTGTCGGGTTTATATTCATTTAAAGGAATTTTCTGAAAAGAGGCATTCGCTTTTTCTATTGTATGATCAGCTTCTTCAACTGATTTATTTGCATCATTAATCAATAAAACAGTTTCGTTAATTTGAGTCGGTTCATCCTTTTGGGCAAATACTTTGTATCCAACCAAACCAATTGCCCCTATAGCAACTAAAATAATTATAGGCTTAAGCATGGTTAAAAACTCACTTTGTTATTTTTATTAAATTTAGAACTTTTATACGTTGTGATTTTTAATTCATTTACAACAAAATGTAGCTTTTTTATTTCAATCGTTGTTTGTGAGTAACTTCCCTTAAAGTAAAGCCACACTAAAATGAGTGTGGCTTAATTCTTAGATATATAAGTTTTATTAGATCAAATCTAATCCACGTGAGATATCACTAATAATATCGTTAATATCTTCTAAGCCAACCGAAACGCGGATTAAGCCTTCTTGAATACCAGCAGCTTGTTTTGCTTCAGCAGAAAGTTTGCCGTGTGTGGTTGTAGCAGGATGCGTAATTGTTGATTTCACATCACCTAAATTACCCGTGATAGAAATAAATTTGGTGTTATCAATAACCTTCCATGCTCCTTCACGCTCACCTTTAACTACAAAAGAAACAATCCCGCCAAAGCCATTTTGCTGTTTTGCTGCAAGTTCAT
>NZ_JAYWYV010000364.1:0-1241 GCF_048147885.1 Acinetobacter sp. 228 | reverse complement strand
GCTTCAATGATCAGCCATCGTAACCATAACTCTAAGGGCCATATCATTACCATTGAAGACCCGATTGAGTTTATTCACGAACATGCAGGTTGCATCATTACTCAGCGTGAAGTCGGGATCGATACCGACTCATTTGAAATTGCCTTGAAAAATACACTACGACAAGCGCCGGATGTGATCTTAATTGGTGAGATCCGTTCTCGTGAAGTCATGGACTACGCGATTGGCTTTGCTGAAACAGGCCATCTTGTATTAGCTACCATGCACGCTAATAACGCCAACCAAGCGCTCGACCGTATTATTCACTTTTTTGAAAGTGACCGTCATAGTCAGCTTTATATGGACTTGTCACTTAACTTAAAGGCTATGATTGCGCAGCAGCTCATTCCAACACCAGATGGTAATTCACGCCGTGCAGCAATTGAGATTTTAATTAACTCACCATTAATTTCAGACTACATCCGTAAAGGTGAAATTCATGAAATTAAAGATTTGATGAAACGCTCACGTGAACTTGGTATGCAGACCTTTGACCAAGCTTTATTTGATTTATATAAAGCTGGTCAAATTACCTACAAAGATGCACTTAAACATGCTGACTCACCGAACGATTTACGTTTAACCATTAAACTTGCTGATGAAGGTCCCGATCAATTATCAGACGGAAAGCAGCATTTAACTTTTGACCGCCAGTAATTTCTTCATAAAAAAAGGAAGGTTAAACGTAACCTTCCTTTTTTATTTGTTTTCTTTATGTGAAAACGATTATTTCTTGCGCAATGCTTCCTGACATTCAGGTTCATTACAGTAACCATAGAGATTTAATGAGTGACCCGTTAAGGTAAACCCATGTTGTTCTGCTACAGAATGCTGTTCTTTCTCGATAACATCATTAGTAAATTCAATGACTTTGTTACAGTTTTGGCATACTAAGTGATCGTGATGATCTTCTTGCATGATTTCGAAAACAGAATGGTTATTTTCAAAATGATGACGTTGAATAATACCCGCAGCTTCAAATTGTGTTAACACACGGTAAACTGTCGCAAGTCCGACATCTTCCCCTTGCTCTAACAAAGTCTTGTAAATATCTTCGGCGCTAAGATGATGTTGTTTTGAATTTTCTAATAATTCCAAAATCTTAATTCGTGGAAGGGTAACTTTAAGTCCAGCTTTGCGCAAATCTTGATTGGAAATAGGCATGAAAAAAGGTCTCTCAACAAATCTCAAGTTGGAATAGG
>NZ_JAYWYV010000363.1:0-1242 GCF_048147885.1 Acinetobacter sp. 228 | reverse complement strand
ATTAAACAGCAAAAGTCTGTAAGACTTTACCTGTAAGCTTTTGACCCAGTAAAGGGGTATTTTTTCCTTGAGATAAAATAGTGTCTTTACTTACAGTCCAGCTTAACTCAGGATCTACTAACACCCACCCTGCTTCGGCTTGCCAACGAGCTGTCATATTTGCTACCTGTGCAGGAGCACTTGTCACTTTAGTTACCCATTCTAAAGGTTCAAATAAACCTTCATTAATGAGCTGAATACCCAAAGCCACATAAGTATCAAATGCAGTAATACCCGGTTGGGTCTCTGCAAATGGAGCCATTTTAGCTGAACTGCTTAAAGGCTCATGGTGGGTACAGATAGCATCAATTACACCTTGTTTTAAACCTTGACGTAAAAGCTCTTTATCTTGCTCAGAACGTAATGGTGGACGAACATGTGCAAGTGAATTGAAGCCATCAATTAGTTGCTCAGTTAAATGTAACTGATGCATTGCTACATCGGCAGTAACCGGTAAACCTTTTGCTTTTGCAGCACGAATTAATTCGACCGAAGCGCCACAAGACAACAAACCAAAGTGAGCTTTGACACCTGTCGCTTCAATCATAAGCAGATATTTTGCAATCGCTACGGTTTCTGCAATTGCAGGAATCATTGGTAAACCTTGACGTGATGCAATAAAGCCTTCATGAGCACAACCATCTTTAGCAAGTTGTGGCTCTTCAGCATAGAAAACGACGGTTAAACCAAGACCCGCAGCGTACTCTAATGTACGAACGACGACATCCTCATGTTCAAAAGCCGCATTCGCATTTGAAACAGCAGTACAGCCACCCTGTTTAAGGCCCGCCATATTTGCTGGTTGCTTACCATTTAGACCTTGAGTCTGGGCACCGATGATATGCATGTGAATACCACCATCATGCCAAGCTTTTTCAATTAAGCCGTGAATAAGCGCACCGTTGTCTTGTACAATCGGCTTTGAGTCTGGCGGCGTAATGACGTGCAAAATACCGTTAGCACGTGCAGCTTTCCCTTCTGATTTCAACGTTCCATGCTGCTGCTGACCCGGTTCACGCAAACGTGCGCACAAATCAACCATAGTTGGCATTAACCATTTACCCTGACCATCAATGGTCTGTTCAACTTGATCGACTGGAGCAACGAGCTTACCGTCTTGAATATATACAGTTTGTACGCTGTCTGTTTTTTGGATTGGGTCTAACACACGTACATTTTCAATTTTTACAATACTCATGTGAT
>NZ_JAYWYV010000362.1:0-1243 GCF_048147885.1 Acinetobacter sp. 228 | reverse complement strand
TTAGGTGTTCCAGATTCGGACCATATATGTTGTCTGGCACCCAAACTTCATCACCTGTTGCTAACACAGCAGAATTTACGAGATTAATCGCAGATAACCCGCTTGGAGCAAGTAGGCAGTATAAACCACCCTCAATTTGAGCAATATTGTCGCCTAGTGTAAATGTCGTAGGCGTACCGTGGGTGCCATAACTATAGTCATAAGGATCGGTCCAATGACGGTCAAAAAGGTGCGAAGTCGATTTAAAAATAATAGTTGATGCACGAAATAAGGGAGGTTGCACGGTTTCAATAAATTGAGGTGCTTTTCGTGGTGCATGAATGAGTTGGGTTTGGAAATTGTTATGCTTTTTCATGGGGCGCTATACTTTACATAATGAGATTAGATTAAGAGAAAACTTACTTAACTGCTAGATTTTTGATTATTTCTAAGATGTTTCGTTACTAGTGTAACATTCACTAAAACTTGGCTTTATTTTTGCAAAGATCAAACCAACATTCTAACAACAATAGGTTTAAGCGCATGAAGTCGCATTTACGTGTTCACTATTTTCAACATATTGCTGGCGAAGGTTTTGGAAGCTGCTATTCATTCTTAAAAGCACACCATGCAACGATAACAGCTACAGAGTTTTTTGCACTTCCAGTTGATCTCCCTTTGGAAATAGAAGCATTGCCACATATTGAAGATGTGGATTTGCTACTTATTATGGGGGGAACTATGAGTGTAAATGATGAGGCAAATTATCCATGGTTAAAAATAGAAAAAAGATGGATACGTCGTTATTTGGCGGCGGGAAAGCCTGCGATAGGACTTTGTCTCGGAGGCCAACTTATTGCCAATGCACTAGGAGCCGCCGTTAGTAGAAACCGTTATCAAGAATTGGGATGGTCGACCGTACAAAGGGTGCCGAATTTACCTAAAGAAAGCTTTTTATTACCAGAAAAAATAAATGTAATGCAGTGGCATAGTGAAACTTTTGAGATTCCTAAAGGTGCGATTCATTTAGCAGAGAACTCAGTTTGTCGTAACCAGATGTACCAAATTGGTTCAAATGTTCTTGGTTTTCAATTTCATCCAGAAATGACACCGAAGGTATTAAATCTTCTTTTAGAGAACGAACAAGAGCTTTCTATTTTTAAAGGTGAGTATGTCCAATCTTTAGATGAACTACATCATTGCGACATCCAAAAGTTTGAACAAGGCAATCAACTTTTAAACAGGGCAATAGAGTTCGTGGTCA
>NZ_JAYWYV010000361.1:0-1243 GCF_048147885.1 Acinetobacter sp. 228 | reverse complement strand
TTTCATGCAGAGGGCGCAACACTTGCCATTTCGACTTCACATCCACACGCTGTAGAATGCCTCCTTATGGTAGGTACAGTTTTCCAATTGCTTTCGGACGTTTTATATAAGCGTTACCGTGAAGATAAACGCTTTGCGCTACAAACTCGCAGTGCCGTGTGTAATGCCGTAGAAGCAATGCAAATTGATGCCAAAGAAGCTGCTCAACGTTTAGCGCAACATCTTCATGCGAAAGAATCTGCACTCTACCTTGATAATGAACAGCTTAAAGCAATTCAAGACAGCTATCAGCTTGTTGCAATGCCTAACCCAAGTAATGTCATGACTCGTCATGCATTTATGATCAATGGTATGAATGCGGAATGTGCAGAGCTTGCACAAAATATTCGAACTGAAATTTTGATGGGTAAAAAATCAATTCCTCAAAATGACAGCCCGAGTAGTGCAGCATCTTAAAAATTTATTGTGCGCATTTAAACCTAGCCATCCGGCTAGGTTTTTTTATCTAAATTTATGGTATTTATTTTAAATAATTTTATTTCCTTATGATTTATTTATCTAAATAAATCCGGTTCTATGATGTTGAGTCGTAAATTTGGATAAATCAGAATCATAGGCAAAATTCTATAAACAGCGTAAACTATGCGAAATTTATTCAATAGAAATTGTCTTACGACAAAAAAAGGTGAAAGCGAATGCCGCTGAGTCGTGTTGAAGAACTTGTCGCCGATATTCGTGCAGGCAAAATGGTCATCTTAATGGATGACGAAGACCGTGAAAATGAAGGTGACCTTGTCATCGCAGCAACGCATGTACGCCCTGAAGATATTAACTTCATGATTACACATGCACGCGGTTTAGTTTGCTTAACTTTAAGCCGTGAACGTTGTAAACAATTAAACCTCCCGCTGATGGTTGACCAGAACGGTGCCCAGCATGGTACTAACTTTACGTTATCTATCGAAGCAGCTGAAGGTATTACTACAGGTATTTCGGCAGCAGAACGTGCTCACACGATTCAAGCTGCTGTGGCAGCACATGCCAAACCAACCGATATTGTACAACCGGGCCATATTTTCCCACTCATGGCACAGCCAGGTGGTGTATTACACCGTGCAGGTCATACCGAGGCAGGTTGTGATTTAGCACGACTGGCAGGTCTTGAGCCTGCATCTGTCATTTGTGAAATCATCAAAGAAGATGGCACAATGGCACGCCGCGCAGATTTAGAAATTTTTGCTGA
>NZ_JAYWYV010000360.1:0-1244 GCF_048147885.1 Acinetobacter sp. 228 | reverse complement strand
AATGTATTATAAGCGGCACGCGGGAATAGCTCAGTTGGTAGAGCATAACCTTGCCAAGGTTGGGGTCGCGAGTTCGAGTCTCGTTTCCCGCTCCAGATTGGTTTTTTTGAGAAAGTTTTAGTAAAAACTGCTCATACATGCGGGAATAGCTCAGTTGGTAGAGCATAACCTTGCCAAGGTTGGGGTCGCGAGTTCGAGTCTCGTTTCCCGCTCCAAAATTTAAAAACCACCTAATTCGAAAGAATTAGGTGGTTTTTTTATTGTTTATTGGTCAATTCAAAATTCGCATTAAAAAACGCTTTATATTTCCATTGCAGTACCATGAAATTTGGAGTGTTATTATGCAAAAGCCGGTTAAGCGCGGAGACGCGTGGCACATCACTGTCCGTTATTTAGGCAAACGTTATACAGCTACTCGAGATACTGCGAGTGAGTGTGAACAATGGGCCACTAAAAAATTATTAGATTTAGAATTTCAAAATCACTCATTGCCTTGATTTAAGTTAGTTATGTTCGCAAGGTTCTAGAGTTATTCGATGTGTAGATATATAAGGTAATAATTGAAAACAATCTATATTAAAGCTTTCTAGGCAATGACTCTGCTGTAAACATAGGGAGAAGATAAAACTATAATTATAGATATAACTTTTAAAATGATACTGCTCGGTTCTTTGAACATCATTATTGGTTAAATCGCAAAATTGTATATGTTCAGGAGATACATGAAAGTTGAGCTTCTTTAAATGACGGCTCATTCCTTCACCAGTACATTTAATATAGGATTCTTTTAAGGTCCATATTTGAAAAAAACGTTGATATACACTAGTTGGATTAGTCCATTCATTTTGCTGAATCCATTCAATTTCACTTGGCGCTAACACGCTATCGACACGCCTCCATTCGAACTCATGGTCCATTCTTTCAACATCGACCCCTATTTCTCCTTTTTCTGTCACAGCAAAAACAATAAGTTCCGCGGAGTGACTAAGATTAAAATAAATAGCCTTATTGCCTCGTACAAAAGGTTTGCCGTTAGGTTGTAATTGAATGATGACCTCATGGGGCAAGATACCCAACTTATCTGATAAAACGGACTTCATTAACACACGAGAAATTAAGAAAAGTCGCGCTGCATGAGAATGATATTGATCATATCTCAGCTTTTCTGCCGCATTGAGAAAGCTGAGATAATGACTCAATATGAGATGGTTGTCTGGTACCCGTAAAATTGGGCAAACATAAAC
>NZ_JAYWYV010000359.1:0-1244 GCF_048147885.1 Acinetobacter sp. 228 | reverse complement strand
AAACGACGATACATTTTAAATTTTTCTCGGCCAATTTGCTTGGCTGCTTCATTATTTTCAACAATTTCTATAATGTGGCTAAAATGATTCACTTGTTCAAGTGCATGATTGTTAAAATTAAATACCAGCCAACCTTGTTCAGAAGGTTGTTTAGCCGAAATACATACTGCTGCATCTACCTGATCAACGCCATGGGCAATAAAGCTGGTCGGATCAAAGCTCCACAATTTTTCATCAAGTGTTTGTTGTAACTGCACATCTGGGCAATACCACCAGATTTGTGAATGCTTCAGTAAAATTTTTCGACATAAACGGCAAGCACTATCGACTTGCCGTTCTTCACTGGTTTCAAACAGATAAAAGCTAACTTTAGCCATTCGTACTTACACGGTTAGCCAAGAATTGCATAAGTAACGGTACTGGACGACCAGTTGCGCCTTTTGCTGAGCCTGATAACCATGCTGTTCCGGCAACATCCAAATGAGCCCAGCGATAGTCACGAGTAAAACGCTCAAGGAAACAGGCTGCTGTAATTGCGCCGCCGTGTGGTCCACCAATGTTAGCGATGTCTGCAAAAGGAGAGTCCAGTAATTCCTGATAATCATCAATCACTGGCATGCGCCATACACGGTCAAATGATTGCTCACCAGCTTGTTGGAGTTCAGCTGCCAAAGTATCGTCCGGAGAAAATAAACCACTCAGTACTTTACCTAACGCAACTACGCAAGCACCAGTTAATGTTGCGATATCAATCACAACTGCCGGATTGAAACGTTTGATATACGTTAAGGTGTCGCAAAGGACCAAACGGCCTTCAGCGTCAGTGTTTAAAATTTCAACGGTCTGCCCACTCATGGTTGTTACAATGTCGCCTGGGCGAGTTGCTTTACCTGAAGGCATATTTTCCGCAGCTGCAATCGCACCCACAACATGGATTGGAAGACGTGCCTCACATAAAGCACGGATTGTGCCGAGTACAGAAGCTGCACCACACATATCAAACTTCATTTCATCCATGCCAAGCCCTGGTTTTAAAGAAATACCGCCTGTATCAAAAGTTACGCCTTTACCAACAAGTACGACAGGAGCTTGTTCAAGCTGTGCTTGGTATTCAAGAGTCACAATACGGCCCGGACGCTCAGACCCTTTGCTGACTGCAAGAAATGCATACATGCCTAAATCAGCCATTTGTTGCTCATTTAAGACAGTGACTTTAAGTAAGTCTGGGAATTCTGCAGCTAAAG
>NZ_JAYWYV010000358.1:0-1245 GCF_048147885.1 Acinetobacter sp. 228 | reverse complement strand
GATTAAAAGATAAAATCCTGCTCTAAAAACTGACATTTTCCTCTATTTTGCGCTATGCTGTGCAGCAATCTTTCATTTCAATTTTCGTTGTATAGCTTACGTCTATGACTATTTCTCACATTGACCCAGAATATCAAGCAAACACGATTGAACCATCAGTCCAACAAGATTGGGAAAATCGTAAAGTCTTTAAAGTTGCCGACACTGTCGAAGGTAAACATCGCTACATCCTGTCAATGTTCCCTTACCCAAGTGGCAAACTGCACATGGGTCATGTGCGTAACTATACCATTGGCGATGTAATTAGCCGTTTTTACCGTTTAAAAGGTGAAACCGTATTACAACCTATGGGTTGGGATGCATTTGGTTTACCAGCGGAAAACGCTGCAATTGCCCATAAAGTTGCTCCGGCAAAATGGACATTTGAAAACATCGCTTACATGCGTGACCAATTAAAAAAATTAGGTCTATCTGTAGATTGGGACCGTGAATTTGCAACGTGTACACCAGAGTACTATCACTGGGAACAATGGTTGTTCGTTCAGCTTTATAAAAAAGGTTTAATCTACCGTAAACTTTCAACAGTAAACTGGGATCCGGTTGACCAAACAGTTTTGGCAAACGAACAAGTTGAAAATGGTCGTGGCTGGCGTTCAGGTGCATTGGTTGAAAAACGCGATATTCCAATGTACTACTTCCGTATTACGGACTATGCACAAGAATTATTAGACGACCTAGACACTCTACAAGACGGCTGGCCTCAACAAGTGTTGACCATGCAGCGTAACTGGATTGGTCGTTCTACAGGTATGGAAATTACCTTCCCATCTGCCAATACTGAAATTTATGCTGACGGCTTAACTGTTTATACAACACGTGCCGACACACTTATGGGTGTGACGTACGTTGCCGTTGCAGCAGAACACCCTATTGCGCTTAAAGCTGCTGAAAATAATCCTGAATTGGCTGCATTTATTGAAGAATGCCGCATGGGTTCAGTTGCAGAAGCTGACTTGGCTACAGCCGAGAAGAAAGGTATGGCAACAGGTTTGTTTGTAAAACACCCTGTAACTGGCGAAGAGCTCCCTGTCTGGATTGCGAACTACGTATTAATGTCTTACGGTTCTGGCGCAGTGATGGCTGTACCAGCACATGACGAACGTGACTTCGAATTTGCTAACAAGTTCAACTTGCCAATTAAGCAAGTCATTGATGCCAAAGGTGCTGACGATGCAGACTACTCTG
>NZ_JAYWYV010000357.1:0-1246 GCF_048147885.1 Acinetobacter sp. 228 | reverse complement strand
TATCAGCCCATTATTCGCGAAATACTTGAACAAGGCTTTAGTGTTATTACCTACGACTTACCTGGTCATGGTTTGAGTAATGGTTCACCTGCAAGTATTCAAAATTTTGACCATTATCAACAAGTTCTGATGGCGGTTTATCAATATGTCAAACATGCTGATCAATTACCGAAACCATGGGTAGGTATTGGTCAAAGTACGGGTGGGGCAATCTGGATGCATCACTTGCTTGAGTATGCAGAAAAAAGACAAGACCCGATCGTCGATAGGGTTTTATTGCTTTCTCCATTAATTCGACCTGCTAAAACAGCATGGTGGCATAATCCGGTAGGTCTAGGCATTATTCGTCGTATTAAGCGTCAAGTGCCTCGACACTTTAGACGGAATAACCATAATCCTGAATTTTTAAGATTTATTCGTTTAAAAGATCCATTGCAGCCACGCATGATGGGCATGGACTGGATTTTGGCAATGTCAAAATGGATGCAGGAAATGGAAGAGCGACCTGCTTGCCGTATTCCTGTCTGGCTTGCACAAGGGGCATTAGATCAAACAGTAGACTGGCGTTACAACATCGAGTTTATTCGCCGTAAGTTTAGGCTTCAAACCTTATTGATGCTAGAAGAGGGTTCTCATCAATTAATTAACGAACGTGCAGATATTCGTGCGGCTTTAACAGGTTTAATTCCAGCCTTTTTGCATGCAAAGCCGAAACATTTTTATTATTAAAGTTTGAAGCTGCCTCTATAGGCAGCTCCAGTTTTAACTATTTAAAAATTATTGGCGTCAGCCATATTCCACATACGATAATAGAAATTATCATCATCATTTTTCAGTTCAGATTGTAAAAGCTCACCTTCTTTTAAGAAGAAGTGTAATTGAGCATAGTTTTTAATTTCACGGTCATTAATCCGTTGAGCTAAATGATGAGCTTTAATATCCGATGGATGACGTAAACCTGCCGCAGCAATCATTTCTGATAATGCATGTAATGTATTTTTGTGGAAATTAAATACACGTTCTGCTTTGGTTGGTACATGGAGTGCTTTTTGGCGATCTTTATCTTGGGTTGCAACACCTACAGGACATTGGTTTGTATGGCAGCTTTGCGCTTGAATACATCCAACTGCAAACATAAAACCACGTGCTGAGTTCACCCAATCTGCACCGAGAGCAAATGTGCTGGCAATATCAAATGCACTAATAATTTTACCGCTTGCACCAATTTTAACTTGATCTCTTAGGC
>NZ_JAYWYV010000356.1:0-1246 GCF_048147885.1 Acinetobacter sp. 228 | reverse complement strand
TCGAAACTTCATTCCGTGAAGAAACTGAAACTGACTTATTCGGTGAGCAAGCAGTTCTTTGTGGTGGTGCAGTTGAACTTGTGAAAATGGGCTTCGAAACTTTGGTTGAAGCTGGTTATGCACCAGAAATGGCTTACTTCGAATGCTTACACGAACTTAAGTTAATCGTTGACTTGATGTTCGAAGGCGGTATCGCTGACATGAACTACTCAGTTTCTAACAATGCTGAGTACGGTGAATATGTAACTGGTCCTGAAGTAATCAATGAACAGTCTCGTGAAGCAATGCGTAATGCATTAAAACGTATTCAATCTGGTGAATACGCGAAGATGTTCATCCAAGAAGGTGCGTTGAACTACCCATCTATGACAGCTCGTCGTCGTCAAAATGCTGCACATGGTATTGAACAAACTGGTGCTAAATTACGTGCGATGATGCCTTGGATTCAAGCGAACAAGATCGTAGACAAAGAGAAAAACTAATTCTCTTTTCTATTGTTTTTAAAAGAACCCTGCTAAATGCAGGGTTTTTTATTTTATTAGCCCCTAAAACAAGTTTAAAAAAACATCATTAAGGTCAATTGACCTAGACTTAAGAAATCCTATATTTTTCATATAATTGGATGCTTAATTTTTGTTTACTTTATTGATTTCTAAAGTAAAAAATACTTGACCAAATGTTAGATAATGTTATTGTTTATAACTGACTAAAAAAGTCGAATTTACTAATTTTTCTTTAACGTGTTTAATTGTATTTTGTGCAATGAGTTGAACAAAATAAAAAAAAAGTATTGAATAATCATGGAAGTCCAATATGGGTCATGTTGATTACGATAGCACATTGATCGTCGGCTCTTTTATTGCGGCTGGCGCTATTTGCTATATTGTGATTTCCATGGAGCAGTTAATATTTAAGCAAACTTATAAAAAGATTGAGCCGTTTATTCTATTACTCAATGGATTATTACTCGCAGCAGCGATTAGTATTGTCCATATTGTCGGCATGCATGCTTACCATTTATTTGAAGCAGCTTCCTCGAACGTTCCTTTAATTACACTGGCTTTTGGAATTAGTGCTGTACTTTCAAGTGTCGCAATTTGGCTGACTTCTCGTTTTACACTTCCTATATTTAGACTCATTTTAAGCTCAGTCATTATGGGAATTGGGATTTCTGCTTCTTATTATGTGAGTATGTTAGGCTGGAATATTGATATTTATAAGAAAGACTATACCTCTTTTCTTATTT
>NZ_JAYWYV010000355.1:0-1247 GCF_048147885.1 Acinetobacter sp. 228 | reverse complement strand
ATCTATTGCCAACTTCCAAGTCGGTCATAGTGCAAATTTACGCCCAGTATTACTACTCTATGTAGTAGGTATGTTATTAGCTGCTTTTAGTGCTGTGATCGCTAGCTTATCTTTTCCTAGTACGCTTTATCTCAACACTGTTTCTCATAATAATTTGCAAGCGCCTGGTAGTCTCGCTGATATATTAAAAAATCTGCTTTTAAGTTTTATTGCAAACCCTGTTCAAGCAATCAGTGAAGCGAACTTTATTGGTATTCTTGCGTGGGCAATTGGTCTCGGCTTAGCAATGCGCCATAGCTCGGATACAACCAAACAAGTAATGCAGGATGTTTCACATGCTGTAAGCGCTATTATTCATAAAGTTATTGCATTTGCACCTGTTGGTATTTTCGGTCTAGTTGCAGTAACTTTTGCAGATGCTGGACTAGCAACACTTGAAAGTTATGCACAATTACTTGCTGTTCTATTAGGAACAATGCTGTTTGTTGCTCTAGTAATTAACCCAATTCTGGTAGGTTTAACAATTCGCGGTAATCCCTACCCATTAGTATTTAAATGCTTAAAAGAAAGTGGTATCACAGCGTTCTTTACACGCAGCTCAGCAGCTAATATTCCTGTAAACCTTGATTTAGCTGAACGTTTAGGCGTAAATCCTTCAACTGCGAGCGTTTCAATTCCTTTAGGTGCTACTGTTAACATGGCTGGTGCAGCAGTTACGATTACTGTACTTACTTTAGCAACTGTGCATACGTTAGGAATTCATGTTGATTTGGCAACAATGATTATTTTATCTGTAGTTGCGACTGTTTCAGCATGTGGTGCATCTGGTGTTGCAGGTGGTTCCCTACTTCTAATTCCAGTCGCATGTAGCTTATTTGGTATTTCATCAGAAATTGCAATGCAAGTTGTTGCAGTAGGTATGATTATTAGTGTATTACAAGATTCAACAGAAACGGCGCTTAACTCATCTACTGATGTTTTATTTACAGCCGCAGTTGATATTCGCTCAAGACAAAACTCATAGAGAACATGCCATTTCAAAGTTTACCAAACTGGTTCCAACTTGGCGCCTTCTTACTGGCAATAAATGCCGGAATGATTAATGTATTAGGGCTTATCACCCTTTTACATCAATCGGTGTCGCATATGACTGGTAATGTCAGTATGCTAGCCATGAGTTTGGTAAACTGGCAGTTTGAACACATCATATATTTAGTACTAGTTATATTATGTTATGTATGTGGATC
>NZ_JAYWYV010000354.1:0-1247 GCF_048147885.1 Acinetobacter sp. 228 | reverse complement strand
AAGTGGCAGCCATGGTGTGGAGTGAGTTTTCACGCGAAAAACTTAAACAATGGATGAAAGAAGGTCATCTGTTGGTAAATGGTAACATTGTCAAACCTAAATATCGCTGCGAAGGCAATGAAACGCTAACTTTAAATGTTGAGCTTGAAGCACAGACCAACAGTCAACCAGAAAATATTCCACTCGATATTGTTTACGAAGATGAAGATATTTTAGTCATTAATAAACCGGTAGGTATGGTGGTTCATCCGGGCGCAGGTAATACCTCGGGTACTTTGGTCAATGCTTTGCTTTACCATTCACCTAAGTCAGCCGAGCTTTCACGTGCTGGCCTAGTACATCGTATTGATAAAGATACCAGTGGTTTACTAGTTGTTGCTAAAAATCTCGAAGCACAATTTTCTTTGAGTAAACAATTGGGAGATAAATCTGTTTATCGTATTTATGACTTAGTCACTTATGGCAATATTATTGCAGGTGGCACAATCGATGAGCCGATTAAAAGACATCCGGTTGACCGTGTAAAAATGGCAATTTTGCCGGGTGGGCGTGATGCTGTAACGCACTATAACGTGAAAGAGCGTTTTAGAGACTTTACTCGTGTACAAGCGCAACTTGAGACTGGCCGTACCCACCAGATTCGCGTTCACTTTAGTTATATTGGACATGGTTTGGTCGGTGACCAAGTTTATATGAACCGTGTACGTATTCCGGCAGGGGCATCTGAGTTACTCATCGAAACTTTACGCGGTTTTAAACGCCAAGCACTTCATGCAGCTAAATTGGGCTTAAAACATCCTCGTACTGGTGAAGAAATGTTATTCGAAGCACCATGGCCTGAAGATTTTACGCAATTGGTTAATGTTTTACGTACAGAAAACGCTGCATATTAAGGACTGGTATATGGAATTTGTTCAGGGTTTACCTCAAGGCGTATTCGTAGGGCAGACACGAGTTCATCACCCTTTGGCATTACCAGCAGAGCAAACAGAGCTAACAGGTTTTAACCTTGCTTTGCATGTTAAAGACGAAGCTCAGCGTGTCCAGCAGCATCGGATGATACTGTTAGATGAATTTGCTCAGTTTGGGGTTAAAAAAATGACATGGATGACCCAAACACATAGCACGATTTGCCATACAGTAAATGAACAAATTCCTTTTACAGCTTTAATTGGCGACGGTTTGATTACGCAAACCAAAGGTCATGCGTTAATGATGATGACAGCCGATTGTTTACCTGTCGTGCT
>NZ_JAYWYV010000353.1:0-1248 GCF_048147885.1 Acinetobacter sp. 228 | reverse complement strand
GGAGTCATCTACTCAATATCAAGTTTAGATTGTTTTTTGTTCGGTGTTCGTTTGATTTTTCATGTAAATGATGTAAATAGCCTAAGCAAATTTTAAACTTTCCTTAAAATAAATATAATCAACATCATTTCATTAAAATTTAAACTCCTATGACTCCTGCATGTAGACTGTTAAAAAGTAACAAAATCGAATTTTCTATCCATGAGTATGAACATGACGCAAATGCTAAAAGTTTTGGCTTAGAAGCTGCGGAAAAATTAAACCTTAATGTAAATGAGGTGTTTAAAACACTTCTGGTTACCGATGAGAAAAATTATTTTGTTGCGGTTATACCAGTTAACCATCAACTCAATTTAAAAAAAGTAGCTACGGCAGTGGGGTGTAAAAAACTACAGATGGCAAATCCTAAAGATGCCGAACGTTTAACAGGGTACTTAGTGGGTGGAATTAGTCCTTTAGGCCAAAAGAAACGTTTGAAGACAGTAATTGATGCCTCTGCACAAGAGCTCAGCAAAATTTATGTAAGTGGCGGTAAGAGAGGGTTAGATATTGGTGTAAATCCTAAAGATTTAGCACAAATATTAACGGCGCAATTTGTAGACCTACTTGATTAAATTTATGAAAAGGTGACTACTTATTAATTTAAGCAGGAGTGGGTTGGCTCAAATCGGGTTTATAATGAAAACCTATTGTAAATGAGAATATTATCATTTAATACTATTGTTAAATTTAGTGAAGAAATTTACATTAAGTAATCACTCTTAGAATAAACATATTTAATTTCAAAAAGTTATTAAAAAAATAAAAATTATTCAGCATGTTGAATAATGAAATGATAATAATTATCATTAATATTATTCTTAGCCTTACATTGGCTGAGTAGAAAAATCATAAACTAAATATGATTAAGCAGTTGTTTTTAACAAATTGTTAAAAAGAAATTTTTTTAAAACAAAAGCTTAAGATTCTGAATAGGATGTAGTCAGATGCAAGAACTTGCCAACCGATTGGCGATACAAAATTTCGTCAACGCTTATATGCAAGAGACTGGCAAAGGATATTTACTTTCTTTTGACCAACAAAGTTCAACTCAACAAGCGTTTAGCTCTGGTTTGACGCTGTTAACTCTTCCTCTTCCTTCTAGACAAGCAGAATGTTCTGTACCTTTATCTTATGTAAGTCGTGTAGGACGCCATCGTCTCGCCGCTTTACCGAAAATGTGTATTGATGGTAAATGGCAAAAAATCA
>NZ_JAYWYV010000352.1:0-1248 GCF_048147885.1 Acinetobacter sp. 228 | reverse complement strand
AAAATAGATGAATTTTTAATTTATGACCTATTGATGTAATTAATAACCTTGCATGACCTTATTTTCTGTCATACATACTTCTTATTAATATGAGTGCTATAAATAATAAATTAAGGGCATATTCCTGCATAAGAAATATGCCCTTTAAGATTTTATGATGCTACATAGAATGGTGCAGTCGAACGTGGTAACGCTTCGCGTCCACGAATTTGGTCTGCAATTTTCTCGGCAATCATAATGGTGGTTGCATTTAAGTTGCCGGTAATAATCAGCGGCATAATTGAGGCATCAACTACACGCAAACCATTCATACCGTGTACACGGCCTTGACCATCTACAACAGCCATTTCGTCTTCGCCCATCTTACAGCTACAAGACGGGTGGTAAGCTGTTTCTGCATGGTTACGAACAAAGTCATCAAGCTCTGCATCTGTCTGCAAATGTTTGCCCGGGCTAATTTCATCACCACGATATGGGTCAAGCGCAGGTTGATGCATGATTTCACGCGTAATACGGATTGCATCACGGAACTCACGCCAGTCTTGTTCAGTCGACATGTAGTTAAACAAGATACTTGGATGCGCAAACGGGTCTTTCGATTTAAGTTTGATACGACCGCGTGAAGGCGAACGCATTGAACCCACGTGTGCTTGGAAGCCATGTTCTTTTACTGCATTACTACCGTTGTAGTTAATAGCTACTGGCAAGAAGTGGTATTGAATGTTTGGCCACTTAAACTCATCCGAGCTACGGATAAATCCGCCTGCTTCAAACTGGTTACTTGCACCAATACCTGTACCATTGAATAACCATTCGGCACCAATGGCAGGTTGGTTATACCATTTTAAAGCAGGGTATAAAGAAACGGGTTGCTTACATTTATACTGTAAGTACATTTCCAAGTGATCTTGCAAGTTTTCACCCACGCCCGGCAAATCATGAACCACATCAATGTCCATTGATTTTAAGAAGGTACTTTGACCTACACCTGAACGCTGTAAAATTTGCGGTGACGCAATTGCGCCTGCACAAAGTAATACTTCACGTTTAACCAAGGCACGTTGCAAGTTGTTTTGATCAGCACCAATAATATATTCAACACCAATTGCTTGCTTTTGATTAAACAAGATTTTATTGGTCGTCGCATGAGTTAAAATAGTCAGGTTTGGACGACCTTTTGCCATATCCAAATAACCACGTGCGGTACTTGAACGACGGCCTTTAGGCGTAACGGTACGGTCCATTGGA
>NZ_JAYWYV010000351.1:0-1252 GCF_048147885.1 Acinetobacter sp. 228 | reverse complement strand
ACACCATAACCTTCGTAGGTTACTTCTTTTAAATCATCATTATCTTCACCACCCACACCGCGTTGAATTGCACGGTTAATGGTATCTCGTGTCATGTTGACAGACAGCGCTTTTTCGACAACAGCACGAAGGCGAGGGTTACTGGCAGGATCTGCACCACCAAGTTTTGCAGCAGTGACAATTTCACGAATATATTTAGTAAAAACTTTACCGCGACTGGCATCTTGTTTCGCTTTACGATGCTTAATATTGGCCCATTTAGAATGACCCGCCATGGAAGTGAACTCCAAAAATTAAAAAATGCAAAAGTGACAGAATATTAGCATAGGCATGGTTTTCTTGAAAACTGTTGCCTTACGTTTTGTTAGTCAATTAAATAAGCTTAGAGAGCCTAAATTTACATAAAAATATAGGCTCAAATTTCATGAGAGAGTTAGCTAGTTAATTTTCACATCAATATCATATTGCGCATAAAGTTCTTTAATCGTTTCAAGATCTTTCTGCAAATCGGTAGGATAAATCTTACCTAAAATACCGCCTTTTTTGGTTCTTGCATTTGCATACATCAGTACAATTGGAACATTTGCTGCTTTAGCAATATGCCAAAAACCGGTACGAATAGGTTTGCGTTCCGATCCATCTTTGGCACGCGTTGCTTCAGGTGCAATCACTAGATTGAATGTATCGCTACTTTGGAATTTTTCAATCATTTGAGAGACGATATCTTTGCTTGCTTTTCGGTCAACGGGAATGCCACCTAGCTTTTCAAGGATAGGCTTCATTGGACCTTTGAAAAGTTCTTTTTTTATTAGTGTATGAATTTTTAAATCTAATATTTGAAACAAAGCGATTGATAAGATCGCATCAAGGTTAGAAGTATGTTCAAAACCGATAATAACTTGTTTTTTCTCAAGAATTGTAGGATCTGCATCATAGGTCCAACCAACTGCTTTGAAGATAGAATTGCCTAAAAACTTTTTCATAGAGATGTGGGAGACAATAAGGTTGCAGAATTCTAATATGAGTTTGTCTAAAAAGGTAGAAAATTATCTACCAAACAAATTTTATTTATTTTAATTTAAAAATATTTTTAAATATTATATTCTAATTTTATAATAGAAAAATATATAATTGAATTTTTAAAATATTATTGTATATACTAGAAGTATTAAGGATTTTCAGTTTTAATCAAATACTCAATATATTGCCATTTCTTAGAGGGATCAATCAGATCTTTATCAATTGTCCCATC
>NZ_JAYWYV010000350.1:0-1253 GCF_048147885.1 Acinetobacter sp. 228 | reverse complement strand
GAGAATCATAGCAAATATAGAGGTAATAGAAGCTAAAATAAATTTAATTTGAAAAAATTTCTTCCTTATGAAAATCAAAGGCAAGAATATAGCTCCCACATTATGACTAAAAAAAGAAGCTAAATAAAAAAACTTGGACTTTATATGATTCTCATAAACAAGCAAAAAAGACAAGAAAAGAAATACTGTTGATATATATTGTCTATAAACGTTTAAAAAACCCATAACATTAGGAAAGAACAATATAAAAACCAAAATAAAATATGGTTTTACATCTTTTTTATAAGCAATATAGGTAAGTAAGCTAAAAATTATAGCATCCCATATAATAAATACAAAAATAGGTTCTTTAAAAAAATCATAAAGAATTTTACTTGTAATCCAATAAACTGGCTCTCTTAATACATAAAAGCTTTTAAAAAATCCCCAATCATAAGTCATTACTTCCGAATAAACTGTCAAATCTTGTTGAATTGAGTTAAACCGCGCAACAATAGACCACCCCATCAAACAGGAGAAAACAAAAACATAATTCAGAAAATGTTTTTTTTGCACAATAGTAAAACCTAAAGCTATTAAACATAGAAAACAATACATAAATAATGTCATTTGCTAATCCTATTAAATAAGATTGAGAGATATTTATTAAAAATTATTTCCATTACAATCTATGTTTTAAAAATTTCATAGAATTGAAAATAATTAATATTAAATATTATCCACATAATACTTTGATTTGTATATCCTTTAAAGAGATCACATTCAAATCTGCTGTGCTCAATAAGTATATAAATCTCAAAAAATAGCTATCTTTTAACAAGTTTAAAAATATAGCCGTTATAATCTAATAAAGAATCTATACATTTAAAAATATTACTTTTCCTTATTTTACGTGAATAATAAAATCAATTATCAACACGTAAACCTCAATAAAACATATCACTCTCACTCAATATTTTTATTAATATTTAAGAATATCGAATCGACCAATTCACTAAAGTATCTTTTTTTATCATTGACTCTATTACCATAATCAATAAAAATTACACCTTTATAAACATATTTTTTATATGCGATAAAATCTTTTTTTACATCTAAAAATTGAAAATCCAGAATATCTCTAATATCTCTAATATCTCTAAAAGATTTGAGGTTATATACGTTATTAAAGTTTTCATAAAACACTCTACCCAAAAGATAAACTGGTTTTCCAAGAAGTAAAGCTTCATACCCAGCCGTGCTATTAACAGTAA
>NZ_JAYWYV010000349.1:0-1253 GCF_048147885.1 Acinetobacter sp. 228 | reverse complement strand
CTTCTAGCTCAGTAATATCCGCAAGGTCAAACTGAGTTACTTGTGGAATGTAGTTGTTTAAAGACAACTGCGGTACAGAAACTTGCTGTAAACGTGTCATTGGTTTTACTTCACCGCCACCAAAAGCAGTAAAGTCAGGTAATGACGGCAATCCAGCCGGAGCAGCAGTAGCTTGAGCTACTGGTGCAGCTTGCGGCGCAGTTAAACGGCTCTTCACATAAGCAAAGATATCTTCTTTAACAACACGGCCATGCTCACCAGAAGTTTTAACTTGTGACAAGATCACACCAAGTTCACGAGCCAGCTTACGAACAGCAGGACCAGCATACACTTTAGCGTTTTCTGCTTCTTGCTCTTTCGTTAACTTATCAGTACCAGATGTAGGCGCCGCAGGTGCAGACTGAGTTGCAATAGGAGCGGCTGCTTTAGGTGCTGCTGCCTGTGGAGCTGGGGCTGCTTCTGCTTTTGCCGCTGGTGCAGCAGCAGGTGCTTGGCCTTCAGCTTCAATTGTTGCAAGCAATACACCTTGTGAAACTTGTTGGCCTGCTTGCAAGTGAATTGCTTTTACAACACCAGCAACGGTACTTGGAACTTCTACAGTTGCTTTATCTGACTCAACAACAACAAGGCTTTGGTCTACATCAACTTTATCACCAACTTGAACCAAGATTTCAGCAACAACAGCTTTATCTACACCCAAATCAGGAACATTGATATCAACTGAACCAGACTGAGCTGGAGCCGCTGCCACAGTTTCTTGCTTTGCAGCAACCGGTTCTGCTACCGCAGCTGGAGCTGGTGTAGTAGCAGGAGCTTCTGCTTGCGCATTAGATGCAGCTGCTGTTTTCACTTGAATAAGAACAACACCTTCTTTAACGGTATCGCCTTCTTTCACTTGAATACTTTCTACAGTACCAGCAACACTACTTGGAACTTCTACAGTCGCTTTATCTGACTCTACAACCACAATACTTTGTTCAACATCGATCTGGTCACCCACTTTAACGAGGATTTCACCAACCAATGCTTTTTCAACACCGATGTCAGGTACAGTCACTTCAACAGTTGCACTTGATGTAGCAGCAGGTTGAGCTGAAGCTTGAGTTTGTTGCGCAGGTGCTGGAGCAGCTGGCTTTTCAGCCGCAGGAGCTGGTGTTGGTTCCGGTGCTGCTTGTGCCGCACCTTCTGCTTCGATCTCAATCAAAGCAACACCTTCAGTCACATCATCACCTTGATTAATCAAGATACTTTTT
>NZ_JAYWYV010000348.1:0-1254 GCF_048147885.1 Acinetobacter sp. 228 | reverse complement strand
ATGAAGTACCCGATTAAGGCTAACATTAAAGCAGCTAAACCACCAATAATTTCATAGGGTTCTACTTGTGCATTATACCCAAGAGATTGTGCAATATACCGCCCACCACTTGAAATTAAAAGTCCCAGACCGATCGATAATATCGTTGTAACATATGCATCATATTTCCTAATAGGACTTTTTAAAATATAAAAATCATTAAGTGAAAGATGATAATCTGCCTGAGTGGTAACACTATATCCAGTAGACATTAATGCGTTATCCACCTGTACTGTTACTTGAATATTCTGATTATTAGTACTTTGCTGTTGCACATTAATTTCACCTCAAGAATTTTGGTTATTATAATTAAAATACTAAAAAATCCTATACCTTCCTCAACTGACATTTCCAAATAGTAGAGGCTGGATCTTGTTGAATATGAATTACCCGGAATGAGCCTAAAGCTGTTAACCACTCATCATCAATTTTTGGCTCTTTGGTAACTTCATTCTGCAGCACTGTAGCCTTCTTATCTGTGGCCAGTACTCCAAGTGTTTGGATCTCATATTGATTGTATGAACCGAACAGAACACCACGGCCGGAATAATTTTCTTTAACTTCAACATACGTTTCAGTTTTAGGATCCCAATTCGTTTTTGAAATCCGCTCACATGTAAAGGTATGAACGGCTTCCGCTAAATCTTCATTAAATGCTTCAGCAATATCTGCCTGAATTTCGTCACGTAAGCCCATATCATGCCCTGTAAAGTGGTATGCCAAAGCCATTAAAACTTGCATTTGGATCTTTCAAATCAAGTGAATCAATAAAATCAATTGCTATCTGTTCAAAGCTAGAGATTGCTTCAGATCCGTCTTGATATTCTTTTTCTGACTCAACAGAATCAGCTTTAACTTTCTTACGCTTCAACTGCTGGTCTTTGCCGTTATAAATTACCTTGGCCAGAATTCCTTTGATAATTTCACATGCAGCATCTTTAAGAAGTGGATCAATTGGATCTGGTACAAAACCAATTCTGTTTTTCATCCATACATTAGCCAGCTTTACCAGACGAGCTTTATCACTGTCTGGTGCAAAATCGCTGCCCAAAATTGAATTTGCGTCATCTACAGTAATTAAGCTCATTTCATTATTCCTTTGGGATCAGCTTAAGTAGTTCCGCTTTTGAAGCAGAGGGTTTGTAACCAATGTCTTTACTTGCCAAATATTCTTTTAATTGATCGTTGGACCAATTTTCAAAATCATTTGTCGCC
>NZ_JAYWYV010000347.1:0-1256 GCF_048147885.1 Acinetobacter sp. 228 | reverse complement strand
TTATTGGGCATTCTATTCTGAAGCATGCCCCTTGTTTTTGCTCTACATAGGTGAGCTTTGCATGGTTCGCCTCACAAAAACTATGAGACAAATATAATCCTAAACCAGTTCCATTAATTTCGGTACTAAAAAATGGTTTAAATAATTGAGATATATCACGTTTTGAAACACCTTCACCGTAATCGATCACATCAATATAAATTTTATTTGTCTGTGAATGAATGTTGATCGTAATGTACGGCGAGTCGGTGGCATTATGCCGTAAAGCATTTCTCACCAGATTGATCATGACTTGTCTTAATTGTTTTTCATCAAATAAAAATTTTAAAGAACTATCCGAAATTTTAAGTTGAATTGAATGTTTAACATCAAATAAATCTTCTTCGAGCAATGTATCTATGAAGTGTCTTACATCGATCTGGATAGGATGTGTTCTTTCGCTACGAGCAAGCCCTAAAGTATCTTGAACAATACTATCAATGCGTTTGGTTTGTTTGCCAATCATATGACGCAAAGTATTTTGTTGTTCTGGATCGCTATCTTTCAGTAACTCATTTGCTTGTACGATTGCAGCGAGAGGATTGCGGATCTCATGTGCAATACTTGCTGAGAGTTGCCCTAGCGCAGCAAGCTTAAGCTGCTGAGCTTGCTGATTAATTTGTTGGGCATCTTGTAAAATGAGCAGGGTTAACGTCTGTTGTGGGACCAAAAGGTGTTGCACTTTAATGTTGATGGAGTACGCCGATAGCCGAGACTCAAAAATGAATCGGTCACCTTCTTTTAAGTCGCCAAACTTTAAAATTTCAAATAAATCGGCATGCCACTTTGCTAAAGGATATTTTTCATTGGCAAATTGAGGGGGAATACCCAAGAGTGAACAGGCCGCAGGATTACTGACAACGATGTCGTAATTCTCATCTAAAACTAAATAGCCTTCTTCAATTTGTTCTAAGATATAACGGTTAATATTTTGGAGTTGATAAAGTTCAATTGACTGGTGAAAGGTGAGTGCTTCAAGTAATTTAAAGCGCTGCACTGCAATTTGGCCAATTCCGTGAACCACAAAAAATAAGAAAGCTAAGAGAGCGCTATTACCAATAGTATTTAGATTGTTATAGTCAAATAGACTACCTACAAATCTTTGGTAAATAACAGCGATAACCGCAAGCAATGTAATCAGCAAAGACATTCTTGCGCTGAGTAAAATCGCCGAGGTAAAGATGGCAATTACTTCTAGTAAGCTGAGTTGTCAATTT
>NZ_JAYWYV010000346.1:0-1258 GCF_048147885.1 Acinetobacter sp. 228 | reverse complement strand
CGCTCGAAAACGTGATTTTTGTCGGGTATCAAACGTTAGCTCAACCGTTTCAAATGCCTGATCAGGAGAAATATCTTCAAGACGTTGGTTGTAAATTTTCATTTAGCTTTTCTCTCCTTACTTATTTCTTTCATATATAAGGTAATGAGGCAAATCACCTCTATAAATTCATTAAAACAAGAAATAACGTTGTGCCATCGGTAATACGTCAGCAGGTTCACACATTAATAATTCACCATCGGCCCGCACCTCGTAAGTCTCAGGATGAACCTGCATAACAGGACAATATGTATTGTGTTTCATATCGGCTTTGGTAATTGAACGCGTGTTTTTACAGGGACTGATTAACTTTTTAAGGTTTAGCTTCTCAGCAACTTTTTCATCAATTGCGACTTGAGATAAAAAGGTAATACAGGTGTTATGCACACCACGTGGATAAGCACCAAACATTGGACGATAATGCACTGGTTGAGGTGTAGGAATTGAAGCATTAATATCACCCATTGGCGCTGCTGCAATCATGCCACCTTTAATGATCATGGAAGGTTTCACTCCAAAAAATGCAGGCTTCCATAACACTAAATCAGCAAGTTTTCCGACTTCAACCGAACCAATTTCATGACTTAAACCATGGGTAATTGCCGGGTTAATTGTATATTTGGCAATGTAGCGTTTAACGCGATTGTTATCATGAAACTCATTGTCACCCTCTAATGGGCCACGTTGTACTTTCATTTTGTGGGCAGTTTGCCAAGTTCGTAAAATCACTTCACCCACACGTCCCATTGCCTGAGAGTCAGATGACATCATGGCAATTGCGCCTAAGTCTTGTAAAATATCTTCAGCAGCAATAGTTTCACGGCGAATACGACTTTCTGCAAAAGCAATATCTTCAGCAATTGCAGGGTCTAAATGATGGCAAACCATGAGCATATCTAAATGCTCATCAATGGTATTGATCGTATAAGGTCGTGTTGGGTTGGTCGAAGATGGCAACACATTACTTTGCCCAATTGCTTTTAAAATGTCGGGAGCATGCCCGCCGCCCGCACCTTCGGTATGGTAAGTATGAATCGTACGGTCTTTAAATGCCGCTAGCGTTTCTTCTAAAAAACCACCTTCATTTAAAGTATCCGTATGAATTGCGACCTGTACATCATACTCATCTGCAACGCGCAAACAGTTATCAATAGCCGCAGGTGTTGAACCCCAATCTTCGTGTAGTTTTAACCCAATTACTCCTGCTTTAATTTGCTCG
>NZ_JAYWYV010000345.1:0-1258 GCF_048147885.1 Acinetobacter sp. 228 | reverse complement strand
GTAAGTATTGATATGCTGTTTTAATTGCCACATCTTGTTTTATTTCAAATTGTGCAAGGGGTGGTTGCATCCACAAATTAATTTCATGGCGGTAATAAGACAAACTTCCCATTAAAAAAATAGCAAATACGAGCCATCCAAAAATTAAACCAGTCCACGAGTGGAGCCATGCCATAGATTGACGTATACCTTTATGCATAACCTACCGTCCGTGTCACAATAAAGAAAAGGGCAAATAGTGCGATTGATAAAATGGTCAGTCGCAATAATGATTGGATGCAGAAACCAACAATCACGAAAAATACATAAAACAAAATAGAAATAAAGGCCGCCAAATAGATAGCTTCTGGTTTGTCTAAGTTAAAATGGAAAATTTCAGTTAGTCCAAGACTTAAGTACGCCATACAGGCATAACCCATACCGAAAACAACTAAGAATCGATAGAAAACTTTTATGCGATATAACATGGGAAGATTTAAAGTTTTGGACATATTTACTGACACATAAAAAAATAAAAAGAAAGCCAACCCCAAAATTGGGATTGGCTACGCTATTAATATTTAAACTTTACAGCAACTGTATAGTTGGCTGGGGCACCATAGTAACCCTGACCACCAGATAAACCTGTCAAATACTTTTCATTTGTTAGATTATTGCCATTCACTTGGAACATTACATGTTCGTTTAAATCATAGCTGGCCATAACATTAAGCAATGCGTAAGCATCTTGTTTTACAGTTGAATAAGAGGTGTCATGTATATCATCTTGCCATTTAATGCTTGCACCAACTTTCAATTTTGGAATTTGGGGAACAGTATAAGAAGCTAAAACGTTAAGTGTTTGAGTTGGGATATTTGGTCTACCTCTTTCACCTGATTCCATATTTTTTATACTAAATGTTGATAAAACAAAAACTAAATCTAAGTTATCAGTTAATTTTCCAGTTAATCCAACTTCAACCCCTTGCGATCTAAGCGTTCCTATTGGTGACGAGTATTTATTATAGAGCGGATCCCATAATGGGTTTAGTGCAAAGTTATCTTCGTCTGTTCTAAAGATAGCGATATTTCCAGTTAAAGCACCATCTAACCAAGAGCTTTTTACACCTACTTCATAACTTTCACCCTCTACTGGTACAGCGGTTTGTTTAGTAGAAAGATCGATAACCGTTTGTGGCCTAAAAATAGAGGTATAACTCATATAACCTGTGTATTCAGGAGTAAAGTTATATGTAATACCCGCATACGGGGAAACTTT
>NZ_JAYWYV010000344.1:0-1258 GCF_048147885.1 Acinetobacter sp. 228 | reverse complement strand
GCATCATCAATTAACAGACCAATACTCAGTGACAGGGCCAACAGTGTCATCATGTTAATGCTAAACCCAAATGCCCAGATGAATGTTAATGTGCCAAGTAGGGTAATCGGTAAGGTTAAACCTGTAATAACAGTAGATCGGAAGGAACCCAAAAAGAGTAAAACAATTAAAACCGCTAAGACCGCTCCTTCAATAATGGTACGAACAACGTCTTTAATTGAAGCACGAATACCTTTAGAGCTGTCAGCGACGACTTTATAATTCAAACCCGCAGGCATTTGAGCTTTTAGCTTCTCTAAGGTTTGATAAGTCTTGTCAACAACCTGAATTACATTGGCATCGGAACTTTTTAAAATATCGACAGAAACCGCTGTTCTTCCATTATAAAAAGCACTTGATTGCAGTTCTGCTTGAGTATCTTCAACGGTTGCTACTTGTTTTAGAAAAATAGGGGAACCATTTTTATTAGCAATAACTAAATCACCAAATCCAAGAGGATGGATGACTTTTGATTGAATCTGAACAACCAGTTCAGAATTCTTTTGTTGTAAGGTTCCTGCAGGTACTTCTATATTTTCATTTTTTAGGGTATTAATGACCTGATCAATACCAATACCATAGCTTTGTAATTGTTCAGGATGAACCTTAATCCGAATTTGACGTTTAGCATCACCTAGTAAATTGACATTACCTACACCAGAAACAGTTTTAAGCTGAGGTACAATTTTTTTGTCTACATAGGAGCTTAATTGAGCCAAGCTCATGCTGTTCGATTCAAACACGACTGACATAATTGGGCTAGATGATGGATCGTAGCGTTGTACAATCGGTGTATCAATTTCATCGCGGAATTGGGCAATAACTGGAGCAATTTTGTCGCGAACATCCTGTGCTGCAATAGCCGAAGACGTATCAAGATTAAACTCTGCAATCACCATCGAAAGCCCTTCACTTGAGCGTGAAGTAATTTGTTTAATACCCGAAATGGTATTGATTTGATCTTCGAGTTTTTTGGTAATGTCCGATTCAACTGCTTCAGGTGAAGCACCCGCATATTGCGTAGTGACGACTACGAATGGGAAATCAATATTTGGAAACTCTTCAACGGTCATACGTTGCCAAGATGCTAACCCGAGTACCATTAGACTGAGCATCATCATGATGGTAAAAACGGGGTACTTCACACTAATTCGGGTAAACCACATAAGCTATTTGCTACCTTATTTATTTTTTTCGGTTGTAAGCGTCACTTTTTTAT
>NZ_JAYWYV010000343.1:0-1258 GCF_048147885.1 Acinetobacter sp. 228 | reverse complement strand
TTTATGATCAGCAGTTTCGTCGAGTAAAATTGTATTTTCATGTCCAATAATGGCACTCATCACCACTTTAGGGCCAGAGATCACCTCGGCAGAAAGTTTCGCTGGTGTGAAGTATCCACCACGATAATAACCAAGTCCTGCAAAACCTGTCGAAGCGAAGTCTTCAACTTTACCAATTAAAATGGCATGGTCACCTGCATCGACAACTTGGTAGGTTGTACAGTCAAACCATGCACTGACATGATCGATCAGCGGGTTCTGGCAAGCGCTTTTTGACCATGAAATATTTGCAAAACGATCTTCGCTTGGACGAGCAAAGGTATTTGAAACATCCTTTTGCTCTTCTGCCAAAATATTGATTGCAAAATGTGTGGCATTTGCAAAGTTATGATAATTGCTTGATGTCTTGGCAATACTCACTAGAAGTAAAGCTGGGTCCAAAGACACCGAAGCAAAAGAGTTCGCTGTAAAGCCAAGTGGCGTTCCATCTTCTTTACAGGTTGTGACCACCGTAACGCCTGTCATAAATGACCCGAAGGCATCACGTAGTTCACGCATTTTATTGATAGTATCCATTTCACTCATTGTTATATTCCTTCAGCAATGTGTGGCAAATTAAACGCTGGTTTCCAACCACGCTTGCATTGCATTATTCACTTTGTCAGGTGCAGTTAAGTTCACCATGTGACGTTCATTTTCAATGACAATTGCAGTGCCATGCTTTGCCTGTTTTGCCATCTGTAATGCCATTTCTGCAGTTGAATTCGGATCATCCGTTCCGGTCAACACCAAAGCAGGACAAGTGATCTTTGACCAGTCATCTGCATAGGTTTCATCGCCTTGTGCAAACGCAGAATACGCAGTGGTATAACCAGATAAGTCGACATTTTCGAGCCAAGTTTTCACTTTGGCAGCTGCTATACGCTCGACTTCACTTTCACCAAACCAGCGTTGTAGCGGAGTTTCAACATCAATACGGCCTGTTTTTAACTCTTCAGCTCTTTGGATGACTGCATGACGCGCCTGTGGTGTCCGTTTATACACACCATTGAGTACAGCCATCCGTTTGACTAAATCAGGACGGGTAACACTGACGCCTGTCGTAATTAGCGAGCCCATTGAATGCCCTGCTAAATTTACCGGGCCTAAATTTAAGGCTGTAATAAATTCGATGGTCCATTCAACAAAATCTTGTAATTTGGCTTCTGCCGGTAATTTGGTGCTTTGACCATGTCCCGGCATATCTACTGAAATCACA
>NZ_JAYWYV010000342.1:0-1259 GCF_048147885.1 Acinetobacter sp. 228 | reverse complement strand
CCTCATAAGATTTTCTTACCAGACTCCTAATTTAGACTTGGCTGTACCTGTGCCATCGCCACCTTCTAAGCAGAACTGGTTAGGAACAGATGACCAAGGGCGAGACGTGCTTGCACGTATTCTCTATGGGCTTAGAGTTTCATTACTTTTCGGCTTGGCTTTAACAGGTTGTGCAGCACTACTTGGTATTTTTGTGGGTGCTATACAAGGCTACTATGGTGGCTGGGTCGATTTGTTGGGGCAGCGACTGGTAGAAGTTTGGAATGGTTTACCCATGCTCTTTATGGTCATGATTTTGGTCAGCATGTTTACCCCAAATGTATATTGGCTATTTTTTATTATGCTGTTCTTTAGCTGGACTGTACTTGTGGGAATTGTCCGTGCCGAATTTTTAAAAGCGCGTCAACTTGACTATGTGCGTGCGGCTCAGGCTTTAGGTGTAAATGATAGAACAATTATCTTTAAGCACATTTTGCCAAATGCCATAAGTTCTAGTCTATCGCAGTTACCTTTTATTTTGACGACTAATATTATTGCTTTAACCGCACTTGATTTCTTGGGCTATGGCTTGCCGCCAGATGCAGCCTCTTTAGGTGAGTTGTTGTTGCAAGGTAAAAATAACTTAGACGCACCGTGGTTGGCTTTATCTGGGTTTTTTAGCTTAGCTTTTGTATTGTCATTATTAATTTATATTGGGGAGGCGGCACGTGATGCATTTGACCCAAGAAAATAACTTAAGTGAAGATGCTAGCTTGCTAAACATAGAAAACCTTTCAATCTCTACGCAAGATCAGACTTTATTAGAAGGTCTCAATTTACACTTACAAACTGGTGATACGCTTGCAATTGTAGGTGAGAGTGGTTCAGGTAAAACAATAAGCTGCTTGGCAATGATGGGATTATTACCAGAAAAATTAAAAACATCTGGTCGTATTATTATTGATTCAAAAAATATTTTAGAAATAGACGAAAAGACGCAAACACACATACGCGGCCGCCAAATTGCCATGATTTTTCAGGAGCCTTCTACTGCTTTAAATCCATTGCATCGTGTTGAAAAAATTGTCGGTGAAAATTTTATTTTACAAGGTGGGTCAAAAGCGAAAGCTCAACAGCAGGTAATTCAATTATTAAAAGATGTAGGAATTGCTAATCCAGAGTACATTTTAAAGCGTTATCCGCATGAACTTTCAGGTGGTCAAAAACAGCGGGTGATGATTGCGGCTGCGCTAGCTCTTCAACCTAAAATTTTAATTGCA
>NZ_JAYWYV010000341.1:0-1260 GCF_048147885.1 Acinetobacter sp. 228 | reverse complement strand
AAAGAGATAAAGAATCACTTAAAGAAATTATTGCTAAATCCGATACAGCTTTGGCCTTAGCTAAAGAAATGGGTTGGGATGGCAGTTATACAGGCTGTCCTTATTTATTTTGGTTACCAAGTAAAAATACGCAATCTTTTGAATATGGATTTGTTTTTAAACAAACCTCAGATAACTCAACTTTTGTAATCTCACCGATTGAATTGGCTTATCTGGCGCAAGATGAGCAGGTACAAACTTTAAGTAAGAATATTGATTAAATATCAAAGGTTATTGACTTAAAAATTAAGCCAATAACCTAACTCCAATGCAGTTATTCAAACATACTTAATTGAGGTGTAGGTTTTATAATCTTCTCTTTAGGAACATGTAAACATTCAAATTCCTCAACAGGAAAACCTTCAATAAAACTGGAAATATCTGGTGTCTCTAAACTTAACCATTCATCTAAGCGGTCATGTGGAATCACAATGACTGATCTTTTAACATCACCCGGTTCATGGAAGTCTTTCATCATGGGGTGATCAATCGCATCCATGGTTAACATACTCGCAGAACGGACAATCGTTTCATTCATTTTGCAAATTTCATAGATTGCTGCGATAAAAAAAGCCTGCCCATCTTTACGGCGTACGCCCCACCGCTCAGGTTTATCATTTATATATTTACTCTCATAAAACTCCGTCACGGGTATTACACCGAACTTACATTTAAGAGCAGCTTCTTGAAAACTCGGTTTTTGGAAAATTGTTTCATGACGAGCGTTATAAGTATGTTTTGCTATGTTCGTATCTTCTGCCCATTTAGGAACCAAACCGAACATGACTTCACGCCACTCAAAACCTTGCGGTGATTTGAATAACAATGGCATTGTCCCACCCGGATAAACCTCATCGGCATAGCTAAAGCCGACCACAGGCAACTGAAGTTGCTGCAATTGGGCAAGAGTTAAAGGCTTAAAGTTGGCACACATAGCAGGAATAAAATACTGTACTTTTACATCTCTTATTTTATAAGTATTTATTCTATAAACCAAATAAAAAGGCACTTAAAAGTGCCTTTAACGACATAACTTTACGCTTACGAAACGTGCTGAATCCCTTGTGGAATAGCCTGCAATAGTCGTTTGGTGTAGTCATGTTGCGGATGTGCATAGAGCTCATCCGAGTTGGCGATTTCAACAACTTCACCATGATTCATGACCATAACCTGATCGGAGATATATTTCACAACCGACAAGTCATGTGAAATAAAAATATA
>NZ_JAYWYV010000340.1:0-1263 GCF_048147885.1 Acinetobacter sp. 228 | reverse complement strand
AACACCTGCAAAAGGACAGGTTTTATTGGAAGTGGTGCGATGTGGGATCTGTGGTTCAGATTTACATATGCAGCACCACTGCGACCACATGCATGATTTGGCTGCACGTGTCGGGTTTAATGGTTTAGCCAAGTCTACAGACCCATTTGTACTAGGACATGAGTTTTGCGGCAAGGTTTTAGACTACGGTCCAAAAACACGCCATAACTTTAAAGCCGACACACTCGTTTGTGCAATGCCGCTTTTGAATGTAGATCAGCATGGTTATTTGTCTACGGGACTTTCGCCAAATGCTTCGGGCGGTTATGCCGAGCAAGTATTGGCTCAATCAAGCTTGATGTTTGAAGTACCGAATGGTCTAGATGCGGATAGTGCTGCCATGACCGAACCTATGGCGGTTGCATTGCATGCTGTTCGCCGTAGCCGTGTAAAAACAAGTGAACCTGCGATTGTGATTGGCTGTGGTCCTGTCGGGCTAGGTGTCATATTAATGCTTAAAGCTGCTGGGGTTAAAACCGTAGTTGCCAGTGACTTTTCTCCAAACCGACGTAAGCTTGCCGAGCAATGTGGTGCGGATATTGTGGTAGACCCTAAAGAGACATCGCCATTTGCCAACTGGAAAGAATTTGGTTTACTTGGCAATGTTTCGGATGCCATTAACATGGGCATGGGACTGTTTGATAAATTACAAGCGACACGCTTACCTTGGTGGCATGGATGGCGCATGATTGATAAATTGGGCGCTCTGCCAAAACGTCCTGTTATTTTTGAGTGTGTGGGCGTACCGGGCGTTTTGCAGCAAATTATTGAAGGTGCACCTTTGTTTTCTCGAATTGTTGGGGTGGGTGTATGCATGCAAAGTGACAAAATAGAACCAGCACTTGCGATTAATAAAGAGCTAGAAATTCAGTTTGTGTTGGGCTATACACCACTTGAGTTTAGAGATGCGCTGCACATGATTGCAGAAGGTAAAGTGAACTGTTCACCGCTCATTACCGGTGTTGTTGGCCTAGAAGGCGTAACTAATGCATTTGAAGCATTACGTGACCCTGAACAGCACGCCAAAATCTTGATTGACCCTAAACGTAGCGGTTCAGATATTCAATTGATGAGTCATTAATTTCAAAGTCATTTACACTTAACTAAAAAGGTTGTGATTTGATTAATCACAACCTTTTTTTATGAGTATTGAGCATAAGTAAAACCTGCTGAGCTAATTCGTATTAGTATTTAGTTGTTCTAGTTCTTGGTAAATCCACTCAA
>NZ_JAYWYV010000339.1:0-1265 GCF_048147885.1 Acinetobacter sp. 228 | reverse complement strand
AGTCCCGGCACGGGTGTTTTTTAATTTGATGCGTTATCGCCCAATTCAACTTGTACGTCAAATTAATATTCCAGTTTTATTTATTGCGGCTCAGCATGATTCTTTGATTCCAATTGAGTCTAGTCGTGAAGCTGCGACTAATATTGCTCCTTTAGTGAGTTATCATGAATGGGATATGAAACATTTTGATATCTATCACGGTTCATGGTTTGAAAAAGCAGTGACGACCCAATTAGAATTTTTACATCAGCATATAGGAGTGATGTAAATGATTATTGTATGTGCATCGTGCGGTGCAAAAAATAGAGTACCAGAGGAAAAACTTACCGCTCAACCGAGTTGTGGACAATGTCATCAGCCATTACTCCCGCTTGAGCCAATTGAGTTAAATGAACAAAACTTTAGCAACTACATCACAAATAGTGATCTGCCTATTTTGATAGATTTATGGGCAGAATGGTGCGGACCTTGTAAAATGATGGCGCCACATTTTGCACAAGTTGCAAAACAAAATCCACGTGTCATTTTTGCCAAGATTAATACCGAAGAGTCTCCTCGCTTAAGCCAAGCATTTAATGTGAGAAGTATTCCTACCCTTGTATTAATGAATAAAACCACAGAAGTTGCTCGAATGAGCGGCGCATTACGCGCGCCTGAATTGCAACAGTGGCTAGATCAACAACTTCAAACGAATTTCGGGAGCTAAGGTGTCAGAAGCTTATACCAAACCAGAAGGAATTTTATCCTTACAAACGATTGCCATGCCAGCAGATACAAACTGGAGTGGTGATGTGTTTGGTGGGTGGATCGTGTCACAAATGGACTTGGCTGGAGCAATTCACGCGGAGCGTTTTAGTCGTGGTCGCTGTGCTACGATTTCCATTAATCAGATGACCTTTTTGGTTCCGGTAAAAGTAGGCTTTGTTATTAGCTGCTATACCAAAATCCTAAAAGTGGGTAATACCTCTATTCAAATGCAAATTGAAGTTTGGGATAGCCATGATGACTCTCGTGCCCCAATTCGTATTACTGAAGGGGTCTTTACCTTTGTTGCAGTAGATGTAAAAGGCAACAAACGTCAGATTCCTGAGGAAGCGAAACAGAAATTTCTTGCCTCTCAAGAATCGTAATAAAAAAGCCCAAATTTGAATTTGGGCTTTTTTATATCTTTATTTCTTACGTTTAGGTAACCATGCCCATAACATTTGGCATTGAATCGGTTCATTACCTGCATCATCAATGACCGTAACTGGAATAACAAGTTC
>NZ_JAYWYV010000338.1:0-1266 GCF_048147885.1 Acinetobacter sp. 228 | reverse complement strand
CATTACCTTATGCAATTGCGAATACTTTATTTGGTGGTACAGCCGAGTTTTTTGCATTAAGTTTTAAAGAAGCCGGGCACGAATCTTGGTTCTTTATTTACGTCAGTATCATGATTTTTATTTCATTGCTGATTTATATTTTCATGAAAGACACCAAGCATCATTCAAAAATTAAAGAACATTAAAATTCTTCAATTAGAGCTAATATCATAAGTGAATGTTAGCTCTAACTTAGTGAATAAGCTCCAACAACGTTTCTATTTTATGAGATACTTCATATAAGAAAATAAGGACGATACTGATGAATAAAAGTATTCTATGTTTGGCATTAAGTAGTATGTTCATTTTAACTGCCTGTCAGACTACGCCTCGACAATATAATGGTTCAACTGGCTACCAGATTGAAAACCAAACAAAAACTTCAGCGACTTTAGCTTACACTTTAGCTGGTCGTAGTAACCAGCAACTTGATGAGCGTAAATTGCAACGTGCTTGTCAAAATGTGTTAGGTGCTCAGAAAGTTTATAAATTATCAATTTTAAGCATCAATGAAATTCCTAATCCAGCTAAAGATGAGCATTACGGAATTCAACTAGGTGAAACCCGCGCTTCTTTTGGCTTATCAAATACACCTAGCTTAAATAATGGTGAAGATTATGCGACACGCCAAGCACTTGAAGCACGTCCAAGTACATTAAAAGTCGTTCGTTATACTTGTTCATAACATAAAAAAAGACGCTGTTTTTACAGCGTCTTATAAAAACTTACATTTCTAAATTCTTTCGCTTCATCCAGATCTGGCCAAGTTGTTGCACTTCTTTCTTCAATTTTTTCATATTTTGGATGACTAAAATTTTTAACACGGCTATCTGCCACCCATACTTCAGGTGCAAATTTTAAAAATTCGTCTAAGAAAAAGCTATTACATTGGTCATATAACACATCGGCAGCAAGTAAAACATCGACTTGTTCAGCCTTATATAAATCATCCAAATATTCGAGTTCTACATCATTAAGTAAAGCATTTTCACGACAAGCATTTAAACTGACCTGATCAATATCACAGCAGATTACGCGTTTTGCTCCTGCCATTTTTGCAGCAATTGCCACTACACCAGAACCTGCTCCGAAATCTAACACCACTTTATCTTTAACATGGTGCGGCTCTGCAAGTATCCACTGAGCCATCGCCAAGCCTGATGCCCAACAGAAAATCCAATACGGCGTGTCATTCCAGATACGGCGAATAACTTCGTCATCCAAACG
>NZ_JAYWYV010000337.1:0-1266 GCF_048147885.1 Acinetobacter sp. 228 | reverse complement strand
ATGTTCTTTAATGCACGTACACCCATCGCTAAAGAAAATTCTTTTTGCAAGTCTGGGTCAAGTGTAAGGTACGTATCTTTCCAGAACGCCCCCAACTCTTGTGCCAAACGATTGAGTAAGGCTTCACGTTTTACATGAATATCGGCTGGTGCATAGTTTTGATCAATACGGCTACCCAAATAACCTTCAGTCGGTACATCAAACAAACGCGATGCTAAAAGTGGATCACGACCAACTAATTCAGGCAATGTACTTTGAATAGCTTGAATATAGGTATCCGCAGAGTGATCTTCTAACAAAATACGTTCAAGCAAGGTTTGTGTTGCTTGCCATTGGTTAAAACCATTTGTTTCATGTTGAATTAAGAATGCTAATTCTTCATCACTGTAATCAAATACCAGATTTACAGGTGCAGAGAAATTACGTAGTAGTGAAACAACAGGTTGCTCAGTTACCCCTGTAAACTCAATAGCTGCCTCGTCTTGGTCAAATAAATACACGCCATCTTTAACACCATTTACAAATAGGCTTTCGCTTTGGAGCGTATATTGCTCTCCTGTTTTCGCATTAAATAATGCCAACGCTACAGGAATTGGGACAGCTTTTAAGTTTGGATATTTCGGATGCGCTTTTAGGCTTTGTTTAAAGCTTAGACGATAAGTTTGCGCTGCTGCATCATATTCACCTTTCGCTTCAAGCTTTGGTGTACCTGGTTGGTTATACCAAGTTAAGAATGCAGATAAATCAACACCTGAACCTGCAGAGAGTGCAGCAACCCAGTCTTCAACAGTTACGGCTTGTCCATCATGACGGCGGAAATATTCATCCGTTCCCTGACGGAATTTTTCTTTACCCAGTAATGTCGACATCATGCGGTTAATTTCCGCACCTTTTTCATAAACAGTCGCTGTATAGAAGTTATTAATTTCGACAAAGTGGTCTGGGCGTGGAGGATGCGACAATGGACCTGCATCTTCTGGGAATTGATGCGATTTAAGAACAGCGACATCGTCAATACGTTGAACCGCAGCAGATTGTAAATCTTCCGAGAAAGATTGATCACGGAATACCGTTAAGCCCTCTTTTAAGCATAACTGGAACCAGTCACGACAAGTAATACGGTTCCCTGTCCAGTTATGGAAATATTCATGGGCAATCACAGACTGTACACGCATAATTGCTGCGTCAGTTGTGTACTCTTCATCGGCAAGTACGCATGAGGTGTTAAAGATATTTAAACCTTTATTTTCCATAGCACCCATGTTG
>NZ_JAYWYV010000336.1:0-1268 GCF_048147885.1 Acinetobacter sp. 228 | reverse complement strand
ATATTAATTTGAATTGAAGGCAGAATTAATTTTGGCATTGCCAAAGTAGCATCTCTTTCTTGACGCATTTTTATGAATGATTCTTTGGAAACTCGTCGATTTAAATGGATATTGCTTTGTTTTTGAGTTTTTATATCTGTTTGACAGATATATTCGTCACGGCCTTCAGGCTTATAGTCATGGCATAGAAACATACGCATATCGTCAGGAAGTGTATAAAGCTTTTGTACCGAATCATAAAGTGCAGCAGCACTTCCTTTAGGAAAGTCGCATCTAGCCGAACCATAATCAGGCATAAATAAAGTATCACCTACAAAAACGGCATCAGCAATCACATAGCTTAAGCAAGCAGGTGTATGTCCTGGTGTAGGAATGTTATAGGCATCTATTTCCCCTATTTTGAAATGTTCATAATCTTCAAATAGATAATCAAAAGGCTGATTTTCATTGAATTTCTTAAAATCAAAATTATAAATAGCCGAAAATGTTTCTTGTACTACCAAGATTTTTTGACTAATCGCAATTGTACCGCCCAATTTAGATTTTAAATATTGAGCCGCAGTCATATGGTCCGCATGTACATGGGTTTCTAAAATCCATTGTCCTTTAAAGTTTTGCGCCAAGACATAATCGACGATCAGATCAGCATTAGTTGTTTTTGTAGTGGCCGAAGCAGCATCATAGTCAAGCACACTATCAATAATTGCGCATTGACGAGTCGCTAAATCCGCAACAACATAGCTAAAAGTATTGGTATTTTCATCAAAAAAATCTTTTACTAGAGGTTGTTGCATATCTTTAATTTCCTTTATTTAAAATTCGGTAAATAAACATTCCTACTAACATCGCGACAATAAAATAAAGTGCTTCAAAATGCCCTAATCCAATAAGAGTTAAAGCGGGCGCTGGACATATACCTGCTATTCCCCAGCCTATACCGAAAATAAAAGCACCCACAATTAACCTTTGGTCAATCTGTGTATTTGTTGGTAATTGAATTTGTTCATTAAAAATCGTTTTTGGTTTTTTAATAGCCCTTTGAAACGGAATAAATGCCACAGCAATAGCACCTAGCATCACAAACATTAAGCTAATATCCCATTGTCCAAAAATATCTAGAAATCCTAAAACCTTTGCAGGGTTAGACATACCAGAAATCATTAACCCCAATGAAAACAAACCACCAAATATAAAAGCAAAGATATTTTTCATAAGATTACCCCAACACATGGCGAATGATATAAACAGTCAGCATGCCAGCATACATA
>NZ_JAYWYV010000335.1:0-1271 GCF_048147885.1 Acinetobacter sp. 228 | reverse complement strand
TGTTATGTCGTATTCATTGAAAATGGTCTTAAATCATGAAGAAGATACCCAGCGTTTAGCTCAGGCATTGGCGCAGCATGTTCAAGCTGGTGTGATTTATCTGATTGGAGATTTGGGCGCCGGTAAAACGACATTGACCCGTTATTTTTTGCAAGCTCTAGGGCATAAAGGATCGGTTAAAAGTCCGACGTATACGTTGGTTGAACCATATAAAATCAATAATAAAGAAATTTTTCATTTTGACTTATATCGTCTCAATGATCCGTACGAACTTGAATTAATGGGAATCCGTGATTATCTAGATATTCAGGATGCACTATTTTTATTTGAGTGGCCATCGAAAGGTGGAGACGAAATCCCTGAAGCAGATATCATCATTGATATTCAAAAATCAGATGATGAACTCAATCGTTTCGTCACCTTAACTTTACCAACAGAGCATTTGTACCAGACTTTGCAGGAACAGCTTCATGACTGATGAAAAGCTAACACAACGTCGTATTCATACATTAGACGCCGCGTTAGCGAACCAGATTGCTGCCGGTGAGGTGATTGAACGTCCTTCATCGGTCGTAAAAGAATTATTAGAAAACTCAATTGATGCAGGTGCAACCGAATTAATTGTGCGGATTGCACAAGGCGGCTCAACATTAATCGAGATTATTGACAATGGACATGGGATTCATCCTGATGATTTACCATTGGCAGTGATGCGCCATGCAACCAGTAAAATTAAAACAGCAGAAGATTTACACGCCATTGTTAGCTTAGGTTTCCGTGGTGAAGCACTTGCTTCTATTGCAGCAGTTTCACGGTTGACTTTAACCAGTAGCCAAGATGAAAGCGGAATTGGTCATCAGGTTGAGGTGAATGGTACCGCCTTTGATCATCAACAAGTCCAAGCTGTTGCTGCACGAAAGGGCACTCATATTCGAGTTCAGGACTTGTTTTTTAATGTGCCTGCTCGCCGTAAATTTTTAAAAAAGCCAACCACTGAATTTGGGCATATTGAAGAAATTGTACGCCGTTTGGCTTTAACGCATTTTGATATACGTTTTGTACTTGAGCATAACGATAATATACGAATTAATTTACCAATAGCAGATAGCGGTGAATTAAGATTTCAGCGTGTACAGCAATTATTGGGTCAACAGTTTGTTCAAAATGCTTACTGGATCGATGCCGAAAGTATTAACATGCGTTTGTCAGGTTGGCTAGGGCATCCTTCAGATGCACGTGCCCAAGCAGACTTACAATATGTGTATGTAAAT
>NZ_JAYWYV010000334.1:0-1272 GCF_048147885.1 Acinetobacter sp. 228 | reverse complement strand
ATGAAAAACGCCATAGTCTGGTGTATTTAGAGCAAACTTCTGGTGTACGTGTGACTGTATTGCCACACCCGCACTTAGAAACTCCACATTACGAAATTGCATATAACCCAGATGGCTTTGCTCCATCTAGCTATGAACGTACAGAAGCAACACGTTCTAGCGAGAAAGAGTTAGGTTATGAGTCTTCTGAATGGCATTTAGAAGAAGCAGATCATGGCCATGCTCATGTAACTGCTACAGCTTCAACTCATGCTGCGGCTCAGAAAAAAGCAAATCATGCAACTCAACCTGTAGCACAACCTTCTGCTCAAAAAGCAGCAAGCCCTTGTGCATGGTTAGAAAACCTGTTTGTTCAAAAACAAGCGCAAACAGTTGATCAATCTCGTTCAGCACAAAATGCTGCTGCTGCGATTGAGCAAATGGTGAATACAGGCGCAGTAAGCCGCGGACAGTTCGGTCAAGTAGCCGTACCTGCTGTTGCAGAAGTTGCGCCAGTTCAATCAAATAACGCTTATATTTCACAATCACCTGTGAAACAAGACGTTCGTGAACATGTTGAAAAAGATGATAAATCTCAGCAACAACGTCAGAACAACAAAAAGCGTAAACATAAAGAGCAACGTGAACAACATCACCAATCACATGAACAGCAACATCAAGTTCATGAAGAAGTGGTTCAATTGTCACGCCAAGAACAACGTGAGTTAAAACGTCAGCAAAAACGTCAACAGCAGCAAGATCAGCAACATCAAAATAATGATGTACAACACACTGAAAATGCTGTGCCACGTCGTGACCGTAATAATCAACAACGTCCAAACCGTCCAAATCGCCACCGCGATCCAAGTGTATTAAATGAAAATCAAAATACACCGGTTGTTGTTGATGAAAAACAAATTAAGGTTGATGTGATTGATGCACCTAAGCATGATGTCATGAACACTGCTTTAATCATCAATGTTGATCAAGGTCAAAGTGAGATTGTTGCACTTACACCTGAGCGTCGTCACGTTGAGCGAGTTGAAACGACTTCTACTGAAGTTGCTCAAGAGCCAACTCCAGCTCCTGTTGTAGCCGAGAAAGCTGCTGTAGTTGAAACCAAAGAAGAAGCTCAGCCAAGCCAAGAAGCTGCTCAGCCACAAATCAAACGTGCTAGCAATGACCCTCGTATGCGTCGTCGTCAGCAACGTGAGGCTAAACACGCTAAGGCAGCTACGCCATCTATTGCGCCATCGCAAATTCCAACTTTGGCACAACACACAATCGGTAGTT
>NZ_JAYWYV010000333.1:0-1273 GCF_048147885.1 Acinetobacter sp. 228 | reverse complement strand
ATGGCTTTTCCACTTATCAAATAGAGTCAAAAATCGAATAAATCAACTTAAATATCGAAATACCCTTAACTCAACTATTTCTTATTTTGCAGGAACTGGTGCAAGTACTTCGTGTTTTGATGTTGTACGCTCAGGTGCCTTATGTACCATCGTATAGGCATAGTCCACACCCATACCGTAAGCACCAGAATGCTCACGTACAATCGCCATAACTGCATCGTATGTATCACGGTGTGCCCAGTCACGCTGCCATTCGAGTAATACTTGTTGCCAAGTTACCGGAACAACACCTGCCTGAATCATGCGTTGCATGGCGTAGTCATGTGCTTCTTTCGATGTACCGCCTGAAGCATCTGCGACCATATAAATCTCATAATCGCCTTCAAGCATGGCGCCAAAAGCAAAGGTGTTATTGCACACTTCAGTCCACAAACCTGAAACAATCACTTTTTTACGATTATTTCTTGCAAGCGAATCCCGTACTTTTTGATCATCCCATGAGTTCATTGAAGTACGTTCTAGTAAAGGAGCATCTGGAAATACATCTAAAAGTTCTGGGTAGGTATGACCAGAGAAGCTTTCAGTTTCAACTGTCGTAATCGTGACAGGAATATTGAATGTTTTAGCTGCTTTTGCTAACCCTACAGTATTATTCTTTAATACTTGGCGATCTATTGACTGTACCCCAAAAGCCATTTGCGGCTGGTGATCAATAAAAATAACCTGACAATTGGTTGGTGATAGTTGTTCTAAAAGTGATTTATTCACGTCTAAACTCCATTATTCATTATATAAGGCTTTTAAAATTGCCTACTGGTTATTATCAAAACAAATAAAAATGTAAAAACATAGACAGCAAAACAGCTCGAATCTGTATCCTGTATGGATACAATCAAATCAATGATTGCTTTTTAATTTTTATAGTTTAATCATGGATATATATTTTTTAATTTTTAGTTATCCATGGATCGATTAGACTGTATTTCCACTTTTGTAAGTGTCGTAGAACATGGGAATTTTAGTAGCGCAGCTAGAGCACTCGATATTTCTCGTGATTTGGTAGCCAAACGTGTTTGCTACCTCGAAAATGATTTAAAAACAACGCTATTAAATCGAACAACCAGACAAATGAATCTGACCAGTTGTGGGGAAAAATTTTACCAACATTGCAAGGTTATATTGAGTGAATTTGAATGGGCAACTTACGAGATTAGCTATAACCAGCAATATCCTGAAGGCGAACTCAAGCTCAATACGCCCATGTCTTTTAGCA
>NZ_JAYWYV010000332.1:0-1273 GCF_048147885.1 Acinetobacter sp. 228 | reverse complement strand
GGATTGTACCGTTGTGTTGTTCAGGTGCTGCGAGTTCTTGTAAAAGTTGTTGCTGCTGTAAAATATTTTCGCAGTAGAGCAGGGCTTTTTCACCTGCGGGTGTAAGAGATATTTTTCGGGTATTTCTCTGAAATAGTCGAGTTGAGAACGTATGTTCAAGGTGCTCAAGATAACGCGAAACCATTGCACGAGAATAATTAAGATGCTCTGCGGCTTTAGTTAAATTACCGTGTTGTGCAATAGAAACAAAGACCTGAATGGCTTTTAAAGTATCCATATGTCTAGCTATTATTACAATATATGCAACAGTTTATCTTAAATTAGTGCGTTTATCTTACATAAATTGCAATTTAAAGTGTTCTTCATGAAACAGGAGAATACCTAATGAAATTATTTAAATTATCCGCTTCCGCACTTGCTACTGCTACGGCATTAACTATGGCTCAGTCAGCTCTTGCTCAAGATCTGAAAATTCAGAGTTTTCTGGCTAAACCAGAGCACTTTGGTGTCACCTCAACCTTAATAGAAGGCGACAAAGAAGTTTTACTGGTTAATGCACAATTCTCAAAATCTGAAGCATTACGTATTGCTGCAAATATTCTCGATAGCGGTAAAACATTAAAAACTATTTTCGTAAGCTATGGTGACCCGGATTATTATTTCGGCTTAGATGTATTTAAACAGTATTTCCCGAATGTACAGATCATTGCTACGCCGGAAACAGTAAAGCATATTCAGGATACTCAAGCGCTTAAAGTTAAATATTGGGGGCCACAAATGGGTGCAAATGCACCTAGCCAAATTATTGTGCCTCAAGCTTACACTGCTAAAACTTTAAAACTTGAGAATGAGTCAATCGAGATTAAAGGTAAAAAAGAGCTTACTTATTTATGGGTTCCTTCTGCAAAAGCAGTCGTGGGGGGTATTCCGGTATCTTCAGGTATTCATTTATGGATGGCAGATACTCCTAAAACCAAAGATCGTGTGGAAGTCATTCAATCTTTAGAAAGCATCAAAGCACTACAACCTAAAATTGTTGTACCTGCTCATATGGTTGAGGGAGCTCCACAAGGTTTAGATGCTGTTAACTTTTCAATTAGCTATTTAAATAGTTATGAAAAAGCAGCTAAAGCAACTAAAAATGCTACTGAGCTGAGCAAGCTCATGCAGAAGCAATACCCAACGCTTCAAAGTGTTGATAGCTTAGAGCTCGGTGCTAAAGTAGTAAAAGGTGAAATGCAGTGGCCATAATCTAGCGTTTAAGCCATATTAA
>NZ_JAYWYV010000331.1:0-1276 GCF_048147885.1 Acinetobacter sp. 228 | reverse complement strand
CTGTAAGCGTAACTGACATGCACTCGTCACTGCACCACAGTCAGTATGGCCTAAAACTAAAATGACTTTTGAGCCTTTGGCCTGACAAGCAAACTCAAGCGAGCCTAATACCTTTTGACCTGCAATATTACCTGCAATCCTTAAACTAAATAGATCACCAATGCCCACGTCAAAAATCATTTCAGTTGGAGCACGTGAGTCCATACATCCCAAAACGGCAGCGATTGGATGCTGGCCTTCATCTGCGGTAACACGAATTTGGCGATAAATATCACGTTGCAAGCGCTCATTCTTAACGAAACGTTCATTTCCTTCTTTAAGTAAAGTAATGACTTGCTGTGGACTTAGTTTACGTTGTAGATCTCTCGTACTAATGTAGATATCCAGTACTGCATCATCTACCTCCTCATAGTGCTGCTTAAATCCAATAAGCTTAAGGTCGACTTGGCGTTTAACTGCCGTCTCATTTTGATAGTCTTGAATGACTTGATAAATATCCGGATCAATCGAATCACATTGAGTGGCATCAATAATCAACTGTTGATCTTTATGAACATGTTCCAAGGCAGAAATGAGTGCGGAACGATTCCATGTAAATGCTTTTCTTTATAAACACGAACACCTTTATTGAAGTTGCCATATAAAATAAATGCACTACTGGTAAATAGCCCCACCAAGATTCCGGTTAATAAATCTGTCAGCAAGATTGCAACCAAGGTAATAATGAATGGTAAAAACTGTCTCCAACCTTTTTGGTAAAGCTGCTTGAATAACTTTGGATGAGTCAGTTTAAAACCAGTCACGATCAAAATTGCTGCAAGTGCAGACAAAGGAATCATGTTCATGAGTGGGACAAAAAATAGAATGGCAAGCAGTAACAACACACCGTGAATAATGGTTGAGCATTTACTACGTGCACCTGTATTGGCATTTACAGAACTACGGACAATCACTGAGGTCACTGGCATTCCTCCAATTAAACCCGACACAATATTACCTGCTCCTTGCGCCCATAACTCACGATTAGGTGGAGATGAACGCTTTTGAGGATCAAGCTTATCGGCCGCTTCTAAATTTAGTAATGTTTCTAAAGATGCCACGATCGCAAGTGTAATGGCTCCGGTATAAATTAATGGTTCTGCTAAATAGCTAAAGTCAGGAAAAACCAATACCTCTTCTGGTGCTTGTAATATATTTGGTAGTTGAATCAAATTATTACTTTGCACAGCCCATGAAGAACCAATACTTATTAAAACAAAGTTAAAAACTGCTGCGA
>NZ_JAYWYV010000330.1:0-1277 GCF_048147885.1 Acinetobacter sp. 228 | reverse complement strand
GAGAATGTCACGCGTAGTACACAACTGCCCCATTTCGAACGAACTTCTACCAAGCCTTGATCACGCACGCCAAACTTCAATGCATCACTCGGATGAATCTCACAGAATGGTTCAGCACGATGACTGGTTAAATTTGGCGACAAACCAGTACGGGTCATGGTATGCCATTGATCACGAATACGCCCCGTATTCAAAATGAGCGGATAATCTTCTGAAATTGCATGTACCGGATTAATTGCAACAGTAGCAATCAATTTTGCCTTAGCATTTTTATGGCTAAACTGGCCCTTGCCAAACAGCTGTTGAACGGCTTTAGCGTCTTGTTTTTTATCCCATACTGGCCATTGCACTGGTTGTAGAGCGTCATACTCAGCAGTACTTAGGTTCATTAAACCTTTTAAGTTGAAATAACGGAACGTATCAGTTTGCTCACGTGCTTCAATGTCCGCATTATCTTGTGCTGACAAAGCCGCATGTTCATTAAAAATATCAACAGCACTATTAAAGTCAAAACCTTTAAAGCCTAATTTTTTCGCAACTTGACTCACTGACCACCAATCCGCCTTTGCTTCACCCGGCGCAGGTAAAAAAGCACGTTGACGTGAAATACGGCGTTCGGAGTTGGTTACTGTACCGTCCTTTTCACCCCAACCTAAAGCTGGAAGTAACACATCAGCGTAAGCCGTAGTATCCGTATCGGCACAGATATCTGACACAACGACCAATTCGCATTTCTCTAAAGCACGTTTCACCTGATCGGCATCTGGTAAACTTACCACCGGATTAGTTGCCATAATCCAGATGGCTTTAATTTTTCCAGCTTCAACAGCACGGAACAGATCAACAGCTTTTAAGCCAGCTTGAGTTGCAATAAATGGGCTGTCCCAAAAGGTTTGCACTATTTTTTGGTGCAAGGGGTTATCTAAATCCATATGTGCAGCCAACATATTAGCTAAGCCACCCACTTCTCGGCCCCCCATAGCATTGGGCTGGCCTGTCATTGAAAATGGTGCAGCGCCGAGCTTTCCAATTTTGCCTGTTAGTAAGTGACAGTTAATAATGCTGTTGGCTTTATTTACGCCCTGACTTGATTGATTCACACCCATTGAAAATAGCGTGATTACTTTTTCAGTCTGCGCAAATTTCTCAAAAAACTGCTGTAATTTGTCTAAAGAAATACCACTACGTTTGGCAACATAGGCAATATCCGTTTCTTGCTGACTATTTGCCAAAACCTCTTGCAAACCTTCAGTATAGGCATCCACAAAAGCCTGATC
>NZ_JAYWYV010000329.1:0-1278 GCF_048147885.1 Acinetobacter sp. 228 | reverse complement strand
TTCTTTAAAACGTTGGCGAAACGGCAGACTTCGTCGTGTAATTCTTTATAAGAAACGATTTTATGACGAGAAGGATGATCACCTTCCCAAATAATTGCAGGTTTGTGAGGGTGTTCTTTAAGATGCCTGTCCAAGCAGTTTGCTGATACGTTCAACTCACCATCAGCAAACCATTCAATCTTGAAATTGTCTTTGTCAAAACTGGTATTTTTAACTTGGGTAAATGGCTTTATCCAATCGACAATTTTAGCTTGCTCTGCCCAGAATTCATCTGGGTTCTCGATAGAGTGTTGATAACGTTTAAAGTAGTCTGCTTCAACAGTACGAGCAGTTTTTTTAAATTCCTCTGGTACTGGATAGATCTCATTCATACGCAACTTCCTTGATCTTGTGCATCCCATCTCGAGACTGTGGCTATTATTTTACTGGATCTTATTTGTTTGCCTTTTCAGTATGATGACTCTTTCAAAGCCTAGACAATGCGACTTTGGTCATATATTAATCACTTACTCAAGCATACGAAATTGTGAACATTTTTATAAAATTAAGTTGATTTAAAACATTTGTCTATAGCTTTTACTTTTATAATTTTTTTAAGTTTTGATGGTTTTGACCATCAACAAAGTTTATTTTAGCTTTTAGAAGCAGTGCAGGAATAAAATAAGATGTTTGCCGAAACTCCCTCTTCACGTCCACCTCAACTCCCGTTTAAAGACAGCCCTTTTTCAATTCATGGCCGCTTTAACCGAATGAGTTATTTGGGTGGATATGGCCTGATTTATTTAGTCACAATCGTGGGCTATTTTATACTGGCTTCGTTTCTTGGAAGTTTTCAGCTTTCAAGTGATCTATTTAATTTTGAATTTTACAGCTCTCTCTCCGGTATAAGTGCTTTAATGGTCTGGGCTTTCTGGCTATTTCTGATCTATCTCAACATTATTTTGGTCGTTCGACGCCTACATGATTTAAATAAAAGTGGCTGGATGGGACTACTGTTATTTATTCCGGTCGTTCAGTTCTTTTTTATGCTTTATTTACTGCTTGCTTCTGGTACAGCGGGCACTAATCAATATGGTCCCGTTCGGCCTTCAACATTTATAGAAAAACTGATGGCTTGGCTTATTTTAATCGCTATTTTAATTAGCCTTATTTCTACAGCAGGCTTTTTTTACTACTTCTCTGGTACCGATACTATTCAAACCCCGACACAAATCTTACAAAAAGGAACGGAATACTTTTAATTAAAAAACACTTTATTATTTAGATGAACTCATTATA
>NZ_JAYWYV010000328.1:0-1279 GCF_048147885.1 Acinetobacter sp. 228 | reverse complement strand
TTCCTGATATTAACAATGTGGGCTTAATGGAAGACCGTGCAACATTACGTATTTCTTCTCAACATGTTGCCAACTGGTTACGTCACGGTATCGTGACTCGTGAACAAGTTGAAGAAGTGCTTAAACGCATGGCAAAAATTGTTGATGAACAAAATGCGAATGATCCATTGTATAAACCAATGGCAGCTAACTTTGAAACTAATATTGCTTTCCAAGCAGCCTCAGACCTTATCTTTAAAGGTTGTGAACAGCCTTCTGGTTATACTGAGCAATTACTACATGCGGCTCGTTTAAAATTAAAAGGTTATACAGGTGACTAATTTTAACCTGTTATAAAAAAGCCTCTTCGGAGGCTTTTTATTTTCGGTATATTTTGTGCTTATAGATAAGGCGTGAATTTATAAATAAAGGATTTCAAGTTTGATTAACTTAAACAATCTCGATCGTGAGAATTGGCTTCTATGCGCAAAATTATCATTAGATGAATCTCAAAAGGACTATGTCGCACCAAATGTATATTCTATTGCTGAGTCTAAAGTCGAGGAACACTATTGCCCAAGAGTGATCTGTTTTAATGATGAGGTGGTTGGGTTCTTAATGTATTGTGTGGAAATTGATCCCCCTGATGAGAAATTATTTTGGTTGTTTCGATTTATGATTGGCAAAGATCATCAAGCTAAAGGTTATGGTACCTTAGCGTTGCAAATGGCAATTGATGAAATGGCTTCAAAAGGGGCTAAACGAATCCGAACGATGTATAAATCTTCTAATAACATTGCTGGAAAACTTTATAAAAAAATGAATTTTATAGAAACTGGGGAATATGATGAATGTGGTGATATTATTTTAGAGTTGGGTATTTCTTTTTAAAAAACGCTAACTGAGAATTCAAGTTAGCGTTGAAGGAAATGGAATTAACTAAAGTTAAAAGCGATATTAATTGCTACTCACAATCCCAATTTTAGTTACACCTAAACGCTGCGCCGTAGCCATGACCATCGCTACATTTTTATATTCAGCCATTTGGTCTGGTTTAAGTTTGATTTGGTCTTGATCTTTTTTGGCGATAACACCTTGAAATAAAGTCTCTAGTGCCTTGCGGTCAGAAACCTGTTGGTTATTCCAAAATACTTTGCCTGCTGCATCAATTCTTACATCAATGATTTCAGGTGGCTTTTCATTTGTTGGTGGCGGTGTGCCATTTGGCAAATTAATATTAATCGCATTGTTTGGTGCAGGTATAGTAATAATAAACATAATAATGAGTACCAGCATGACA
>NZ_JAYWYV010000327.1:0-1279 GCF_048147885.1 Acinetobacter sp. 228 | reverse complement strand
TCAGCAAGTATTACGTCTAGTTGTTCGTCAACAACATGATGAGTCTGGTGATTTAGGTTTAGGATCAGGTTGGCTGACTCAACATACAGAAATTAATCAAAATGTTGCACTGCGTATCCGTACCAATGAGTCTTTTCATTTGATTGATGATAATCGTCCAATTATTTGTATTGGTAATGGAACGGGAATCGCGGGTTTAATGAGTTTACTTCATACACGAACTCGCCATAATTATACTGAAAACTGGCTAATCTTCGGTGAACGCCAACGCGCTCATGATTTCTTCTATGCATCAACTATTGAAGCTTGGCAAACGATGGGAATGTTAAAACGACTTGATCTTGCATTCTCACGTGATCAAGAACAACGTGTTTATGTTCAAGATATCATCCGACAAAATGCAGCAGAGTTAGTCAACTGGATTGAACGTGGTGCAGTACTCTATGTATGCGGCAGTATTGATGGAATGGCAAGTGGAGTCGATCAAGCACTTATTCATATTTTAGGCGAAGAACAAGTCGATGAGTTAAGACAACAAGGCCGTTATCGCCGTGATGTTTATTAAATATCAATAAATAACAAAGCCGAGTAATAGCCAAAATGCTTTACTCGGCTTTTTATTACAATCAGCATTGAATTTGGAATGATTTTGCATACACTGTCTGCAATTTAAATTGCAGCTTTAAACACAATGCAAGTCAGTAAGTGGATTCGGATTTTCTTAGCAGTCATTGGTTCAATTTTATTTTTGGACGGCTTATTTCTAGCTTTTCTCAATAAAATTCATGTAGGCACACTTGTTCCTTTAGTTTTAGGAGCATTCTTCTGTCTTTATGCATTATTTTATTATCATTTAGAACGGTTTTTCTTCTATCACTATCGGCTTCATACTCTTTGGCGTTTTGGGTGGTTGTGTTTCTGGATTTGGTTAATTGGCTTAGGCTATTTTTTTAATTTTATTAAAGAAAATAAAGACGCAAGTCAAAACCTTCCCGCAGTTAAAGCAATTATTGTTTTAGGAAGTGGTGTCGAAAATGGACAGCCTTCAGCTATTCTTGCAAAGCGTCTTGACACAGCAGCGCCAGTTGCCCTTTCACAACCGCAAGCAAAGGTTATTTTAACAGGCGGTTTAGACTTCTCCGAAAAAGAACCTGAAGCATTAGTCATGTCACGCTACTTGGAACAACATTTTCATATAGCAAAAGATCGAATGATCCTTGAAGACAAAAGCACAAGTACAGAACTTAATCTTAAAAATAGTAAACCTTTACTTGAACAA
>NZ_JAYWYV010000326.1:0-1280 GCF_048147885.1 Acinetobacter sp. 228 | reverse complement strand
AAATATAATAAGTTATATGGGTTTTTAGAATTTTTTGATCATGTAACTGTATGTTCACATTTTAGTTTGATAGTCAATTCCGATTTAAATAGTCATAAAGAAAAGCGGCTAAATTAAATTAGCCGCTTTTTGATTTTTGCTTCGGTGTTAAGCTTCTGACAATGTTGCTTTATGTTCGTCCTCATCATCGTCATCAGCAGAATCCATGCCTAGCTCTTTTAACTTTCTGGTTAGGGTGTTACGACCCCAACCTAACAGCTCGGCTGCATGACGTTTGCGCCCACGAGTTTGCTGTAGTGCTGCATTAATTAAGGTGCGCTCAAACATTGGAGTAGCAATGTCTAAAATCTTCATTTCACCATTTTTAAGTTTTTGAATTGCCCATTGGCTTAGTAGCTCATCCCAATGGTGCAAAGAAATACGTTCAAAAGATGGTGCTGGTTGACTAGTCTCACTACTTTTTTGGAGTGGAACCTGTTTAAGCTCAGAAGGTAAATCTTCTGGATAAACCTCACGACCAGTAATCATGACGGTTAACCAACGGCAGGTATTTTCAAGCTGACGAACATTACCAGGCCATGGTAATTGTTGCATATAGTCCGTTGTTTCAGTGCGCAAAATTTTTGGACTTACGCCTAGCTCTTTACCCGCGCGAGCCAAGAAATGTTGAGCCAGCATCGGGATGTCTTCACTGCGATGTGCAAGCTTAGGAATATGAATTCGAATAACATTTAGACGATGGTATAAGTCTTCACGAAAACGACCTTCATTCACCAGTTTTTCTAAGTCTTGATGGGTTGCCGCGACAATTCTGACATCTACTTTAACCGGTATATGACCACCAACCCGGTAAAACTCACCATCTGCGAGCACACGTAACAATCGAGTCTGGGTTTCAAATGGCATGTCACCAATTTCATCAAGGAAGAGAGTTCCACCATTGGCTTGTTCAAATCGACCTTGATGTTGAGTATTGGCACCAGTGAATGCACCTTTTTCATGACCAAATAATTCCGTTTCGATTAAATCTTTAGGAATTGCTGCCATGTTTAAAGAAATAAAAGGCTTAGCGCGGCGTGGTGAATGTTTATGTAAAGCATGTGCAACCAGTTCTTTACCTGTGCCTGATTCACCATTAATTAAAACTGTAATATGCGACTGAGATAAACGACCAATCGCTCGGAAAACTTCTTGCATAGCAGGAGATTCGCCAATAATTTCTGTTGATTGTAGTGGTGAAGCTGTTTTTGTCGCTTCTTGCTGCTGCAATTTATTGATAT
>NZ_JAYWYV010000325.1:0-1287 GCF_048147885.1 Acinetobacter sp. 228 | reverse complement strand
TAAATTTCTTTTCTGCTTTTTTGAATTTCTGAATATAACGACGACGACGTGCAGCTGTACGTTCATCGACCTGACTCTTACGACCTTCAAACGGGTTTTCAGAAGTCTTAAATTCAATTTTAACTGGTGTACCTTCAAGCTTATAAACCTTACGGAATACATTCTCTAAATAACGGCGATAATCTGCAGGAGTCTTATCCACCTTGTTACCGTGAATCACAATAGTCGGTGGATTTTGTCCGCCCATGTGCGCATAACGCATTTTAATACGACGGCCTTGAACTGTCGGCGGCTGATGCTGATCAGTTGCATCATTCAAAATCTGCGTCAATTTCGCAGGAGATACCTTTAAGTTTGCAGACTCATAAGCACGGTGAATTGATGGATATAACTCACCCACCCCAGTACCATGTAGAGCAGAAATAAGGTGAATTCGAGCCCAAGGAATAAAGTCAAAACGGCGCTCAACATCAAGCTTACACTGCTTGCGGTCGTATTCACTCATGTTGTCCCATTTATTGATCGCAATGACCATGGCACGCCCAGCTTCCAGCGCATAGCCAATTAAATGTAAGTCTTGCTCAACAATACCTTCACGGGCGTCAACTACAACCACCACCACATGTGCGTCTTTCATCGCTTGTACTTTACCTTTACGGCGTACACCTGCTGTATCAATTAAAGTGTATTTACGGCCTTCACGCTCGAACGGAATATAAATAGAGTCACGAGTTGTACCCGGTTGGTCAAACGCTACCACACGGTCTTCACCAAGTAAGCGATTTACTAACGTTGATTTACCTACGTTCGGACGACCAATAATTGCTAGACGCAATCCGGTATCTTTATCATGCTCTTCAGGATTTTCATCTTCTGGAATATCTTGAAGTACATCCTCAAGCATTTGTTGTACGCCACGGCCATGGCTCGCTGCAACTTGTAATGGTTCACCCATACCAAGCTTGTAGAACTCAACCAAAGCAGCTTCAGCATGTACACCATCAACCTTATTGGCAACAAGATAAATTTTCTTGCCTAAAGTACGTAATTCACGGGCAATTTGCTCATCGGAAGCTAACAATCCGGCACGCGCATCAACTACAAAAATAATAATATCTGCTTCATTGATGGCTGTTTTCGACTGCTCGGCCATGTAGTTATCGATACCGCCTTCACTTTCACCAATACCACCAGTATCAACAACAATGAAAGACTTATTTTGATAAGTCGCATCACCATATTTACGGTCACGAGTCAAACCCGCGAAGTCGGCTACAAGTGCATCAC
>NZ_JAYWYV010000324.1:0-1288 GCF_048147885.1 Acinetobacter sp. 228 | reverse complement strand
TGCCGCGGGTGCTGATTTAATTATTGAAGCAATATTGGCGACAGCCTTTATTTTATCTGCCAATACGCTATTAAGGCCGATTGTCCATATTATTGACCGTCGTCCGTTAGACGATGACACAGAAGTTTTACATGTAATCTATATTATATGTGACCGAAGTCAGAGCAAGGTCGTTATGGATGAATTAAACCTAACCTTAAAGCATCATAATTATCCTGCTAAAGATATTGATGTCACACCTTTTGGAGAAAAAGAGGTTGAGATAGAAGTAACGCTAATTGCAACTTCAATTGAAGCAGAAGAAGCACAACACATCATTAATCACTTAAATGCAATGCCGCAAATACGGCAAGCATTTTGGGATAAAAACATAATTAATTAATTTAACGAGAGTTTGCGCTTAATTTTTTATGAATTTCTCTAAATGATGAAGCGCAAACTCTTTCGTTTAAGCCTTATTTTTTAGCTTTAAATTTAAGGACTATAAATACAACAATACCGACAACCAGTCCCCAGAAAGCTGAACCAACACCGAAAAATTGGATACCTGACGCACTACATAAAAAGGTAAATAATGCCGCTTCGCGGTCTTCAACTGGACCAAACGCAAGCGCAATGTTGTGACTAATCGTACCAAGTAAGGCAATGCCTGCTAACGCTACAATAAAAATATGAGGAAAAGACATCAGCAAGCTTGTGAGAGTTGCAGCAAATAGCCCCATCAACACATAAAAAAAGCCACAGCTTATACCCGCAATATAACGTTTGCTTGGATCAGGATGAACTTGGTCATCTAAGCTTACGGCAGCACTTATCGCAGCAATATTAACGCTGTAACATCCAAAAGGTGCGAGCACAACTTGGGTTAAACCTGTCCAGCCAATCAATTGATTAACGTGCGGTTTATAGCCATAACTCTTGATCATGGCTATACCGGGTAGATATTGCGATGCCATGCTAATCACAAAAAGTGGTAATGCTAAGCCTAAAAGTGCTGACCAGCTAAATTCAGGACTAATCCAAACGGGTTTAGCCAAGTACCACTCAAGAGTAGGCATATGAAAGTCTAAAAAGACAGGGCAGAGGGCAATACCAGCCAGTGCGGTAAATACAATGCTGTAACGCGGCCATAATCTTTTTGTAATGACATAAATAGCGAGTAAAGATAAAACAAATGTCCAATCATTTTGCAAGCTCGCGAAAAGCAAAATCCCAAACTTAAGCAAAACTCCGGCAAGCATGGCACTGGTTAAGCTTTGTGGTATATAGGAAAGCGCTTTTTGGAATA
>NZ_JAYWYV010000323.1:0-1288 GCF_048147885.1 Acinetobacter sp. 228 | reverse complement strand
GCAAAAACTCTATCCAGAGAATCCATATCAATATTTCAATGATATACGTACAAAAACAGTCACAGAAAGTACAACACCGCATCCTGCACAGAATTTACCAGTTGAAAAGCTATTAGCCCAACTTAAACAGCATTGGGGAAATCAAACTTTAGCAACTATGAGTGTTAAAAACCCAAATACGAATCAGGCTCAAATTACATTTATTCAGCAAGAAGACCATTCTATTACCCGTAATCAAGCACAAATTACATTAGATGCTACAACCGCTAAAGTCTTGGGTGATACACGTAATCATAGTCCTATTGCCACACTTTATGCTGGAGTATATGGCCTACATATGGCAACTTTTGCTCAGCCTCTACTTCGCTTAGGATTGTTTTTCTCTGGCATTTTAGGCTGTGTAATGATTGCCTCTGGCTTGTTGCTTTGGAGTCTTAAACGCCAACTTCAAAGTAAAAATAGTCAGTTTCATTTAGGGCACTATTTAGTTGACCGTTTAAATGTTGCTACCTTTGTAGGTTTACCTTGTGCAACTCTTGCTTATTTGTATGCGAATCGATTGTTTACTGTCACGGCCACCACTGTTAATTATGAAATTTATAGTTTCTTCTTCGTGTGGCTCATGAGCTTTATTATTGCGCTCATCACTAAAAAACAATATTTATGGCAAACTCAGCTAGGTATTTTTATTCTGCTTAGTATTGCACTCCCTATCTTGAATATAAGTTATTTACTGAAAAATAATTATATTCAAAACTTTAGTGGTTATTGGGATTTTGCACGTATAGATATATTTTTCTGGTTATTTGCAGCTTTAGCCTTTTTTATATTTCTTAAAATTAAGCCTATTCAATATAAAGCTTCAGATAAAATTCAAAAAAAGCTGAGTAAGTTAAATATTGAGGTGAATTCATGATGTTCTTTGTGTTTATCCTGACTTTACTAGGCATGTATTTACTATTCATATCGACTGAAAAATATCGCTCACCGAAATCAACTGGTCATTTCAAACCTTTAGCTCAAAAATATTATTCATTGTTGAGGATATTGGCCTTTTTACTATTTGCGTTGAGCGGGTTTATTCTCATCAAAAAATATGGTTTTTCAATTGGTTTTGTCAGCTGGTGGATCTTTGCAACACCCTTAACCTTTTTGCTGATACTTTGGCTTAATCCGCTCAAGCCATCAAAAACTTCCTCTTAAGTCATCAATTTGAATAAAATTTCCTCAAGCTAAGCATGATTTTGATTGCTTAGCTTTTTTTTGCATAAGTAAATCATTATTCATG
>NZ_JAYWYV010000322.1:0-1291 GCF_048147885.1 Acinetobacter sp. 228 | reverse complement strand
CTTTGAGAAAAAATTACAAATGGTCGATTAAAGATTGTATCTTTATCATTTTCGGATAGACTTATAGCCGTGAAGTACAGATGATTGCTGTCATATAAATAGGAAAATTAGCAATGACTGCTCTAAATCAATATGGAATGAGTTTAGAAATTACGCCGCATAATGGATGGTCTCAGCGGTTTTGGGAGGATCTTTTACCAGTGAAGGAGCGGGTGAGTAAACATCCGTTTTTTACTGAAATGGCCAATGGGGGATTGAGCCTAGAAAGTTTCCGTTATGCTTTACTTAATTTCTATCCATTAGTAGCGCATTTCCCGTCATATATGGCTGGTGCGTTAGCTAAAGCAACTGCTTTTGCAGAACCTGGCGTTACTGAAACAAGAGATTGGTTAATTCAAAATATTAAGGTCGAAGAGCGCCATTTACAGTGGTATCGGGATTGGGCTAGAGGTTTTGGATTAACGGTAGAACAACTCGATAGTGTTCGTCCGCCAGCTTCGATGAATGCGGTGAATCATTTTCTTTGGAATATGAGTCATCGTGGCAACTTGGCTGAATGTCTGGCTGCGACTAATTTGGCAATTGAATGGGCGACAGGTGACTGGTCTATTCAAGTCTATAAAGGCATACACGCTTATACGGATCATCCGGAAGTTACCATTGATAAGCGTTCTTTAGCCTGGTTACGTGCACATGCTCATTATGATGATTTACATCCTTATGAAGCCATGGAGCTGATTAAACGTTTGTGCAATGAACGTCCTGATTGGCAGCAAAAAGCATTTCATGCGGCGGAAGAAGGGCTGCGGTATTATGAATTAGCTTTAGACGATTGCTATAGAGTACAGCTTCAAGCCTCTTCTTGATCTCATCTTAAAAAGGGAGAATATTCTACATATTCTCCCTTTTATTTTATTCGAGCAATTTTAAGAGCTTTGCCCGATACGGTGTTTCTTCGGGCAGAAGCTCAAGTAAGCGTTCAACGGCATCAACACGGTCGGGAACGCGGCTAACTACACGTAATAGTTGGTCTACATCATCAATTTGATAGATAACATGACTCAAGCGGGCATCAAAGCAATCTCTCCAAGCACACAAAAACGGACTTTCTGACTTGGCTAAAAAACTACCTCTATACAGTGTTAAAGTGGTTGCAGTAAAACCTAAGTTTAGTGCTTGCTCAGCCATGAGAAAGTCACATTGAATTTCACAGTTAAGTCTATATGGTCGCGACTCGATAACATCCGGAATCAGGTTTCGAAGCTGTGAGAGCTCAGCTTTTAGTGTAGTG
>NZ_JAYWYV010000321.1:0-1292 GCF_048147885.1 Acinetobacter sp. 228 | reverse complement strand
CCCAATTCGCCATTTAAATATCGGGTTTGATGGTAAAGAAATTGATATCGAGTTTTACGTCAACAACCAGTTTGCAACTTTGTTTTTTGCAACGCTTTCGGTTTTTTTGACCTATGGTGAAGATCTGGTGATTGAAACAGCTCGTCACCACCGTGAATTTATTCAAGATCCGATTTTAAAACAGCGTGTTACATCGCTGATTGGTCAAGAAGCCATCCATTCAAAATTGCATAATGAGTTCAATGATGCAATTAAAGAGCTGGAATATCCGGTCGATTTTTATCGTTTCTTGGGTGAGAACTTCTTTAAATATGTGTTCTTAAAATTCCCGCAACCATTAAAGCATTCACTCATGGCGGGTATTGAACATTTTACAGCGGTACTTGCCGAATACATGATGAAGCATGAAAAGAATTTCTATTATACCGACGATGCCAAAAGTCGTGCCTTATGGATGTGGCATATGCTTGAAGAATCTGAGCATAAAGATATTGCTTATGACGTCTATCAGGTTTTAAACGGTAATTATCCGTTACGCGCAACGGGCTTTTTAATGGCTTTCATTACCATTTTAGGGCTTATTCCAACAGCAACGTTATTTGTACCTCTACTGCGTAAGCCAAAAGAACTGTTGACCAGAAAATTCTGGAAAGATGCACGTCGTGGCGTCAACTTAATTTTTAGTCCAAAAGATGGCGTATTTGGTAGCACCATTGGTCAGATTTTTGATTACTTACGTCCAGACTTCCATCCAAATGATCATGACACGACCGAATATCTGGAGTACTACAAAAAGAAATTACTTAACGAGGGCGGTGCAATTGCGCCTTACTTTGTGAAGGAATTTACACCACCAGTTCGTGCAGTTTCATAAGCCTATTGGTCATGGCAGTAATATGACAATTACTGCCATCTCCCTAAAGTTTTTTAGGATTTACTATGATTTTATTTGGTAAGAAAGACCAGCCGAGCCGAAACGCATATGCGGTCGTAACTGGGGCAGGCAGTGGGATTGGACGAAGCTTTGCAGTTGAACTGGCAAAACGTGGTGGCAGCGTAGTCTGCGCAGATATTAATTTAAAAGCTGCTGAAGAAACCGTAAAGTTAATTGAACAGTTGGGACAAAAAGCATTTGCTGTACAGTGCGATGTTGGGCAAGCAGAACAAGTACAGGCTTTGGCTGATCGGGCAGAACAGTTATTAGGACATCCGGTAACTCTCATTATTAATAATGCTGGCGTAGGGCTAGGTGGCAAATTTGATGAAATGAGTTTGGAAGACTGGAAATGGTG
>NZ_JAYWYV010000320.1:0-1294 GCF_048147885.1 Acinetobacter sp. 228 | reverse complement strand
TGGTGGTGTGCCTTTAGCAACATGGGTTGGGCAAAACATTGGCTGGCGTATGTCTTTCCTTGCGATTTCCGTGCTCGGCATCATTACTATGCTCGCTTTGTGGAAAGCATTACCGCAAGGTATGGTTGCCCAAAAACCAAACGTGAAGGCCGAGTTAAAAGTATTAACGCGTACCCCTGTGGTTCTTGCATTACTCACTACCGTACTCGGTGCAGGTGCAATGTTTACGCTCTACACCTATATTGCGCCAAGTTTGACTGAGTTTACGCATGCTTCACCAACCTTCATTACGTTCATGTTGGTGTTGATCGGTGTCGGCTTCTCGATTGGTAACCATTTAGGTGGCCGTTTTGCAGACTTATCTATCAATAAAACTCTGATTGGTTTCTTGGTACTGTTGATTGTGATGATGGTGACTTTCCCAATTCTTGCTCAAAGCCAGATTGGAGCAGCCATTGCGTTGGTGATATGGGGTGCAGCAACCTTTGCTTTAGTACCACCATTACAAATGCGTGTCATGTCAGTCGCTCATGAAGCTCCAGGGCTTGCCTCTTCAGTAAATATCGGTGCGTTTAACCTAGGTAATGCAGTAGGCGCTGCTGCAGGTGCGTTAGTACTCGATTTAGGTTGGGGTTATAGTGCAGTATCTTTTGCGGGTGCCTTACTGGCGGGATTAGGTTTGTTATTGGTTTTATTCCAAATCAAACGAGAAAGCAGCCCCGCTCAAACCTTACAACAGTGTTCAGACTAATAAAAAAAGCGCCTGAGATCAGGCGCTTTTTTTAGCTTATTTATTTTAAAATTTCCGGCAACTTAGGTTGCTCATAAATCGGGTTCATTACTTCCCGTTTCATTTTAAGCAGCATCTGATAAGGTTGCTGTTGAACAAACATATTGACGAAGCTCAACGGAATTGCACCCGCTGGATCAGCATAGCCACTAGTGGTGACTTTGACTTTATTATTGGCAAGTTTCTGAAATGTCCAGTCCCCTTCATAGCGTGTTAGGCGCACGACATCGGGTTGTATAGGATAGTTACTATTAACTGCCGTATTTTTAATAGTAATTAGGCCATTGGCTGCTTTACTCATTTTTCCTTTAACCACTACATCGCGATCTTTTAGCGGAAAAGGAAAATCTAACACCATATATAAAGTAAATTCGCCTTTCTTTTCATCCTGAGAAAGCATTTGGACCTTGCCCATATAAGGCACCCATTGAGCCGCACGATCTACATCTAAAATCACCGCCACAGCGCGTTCAAGAGGTACATCAAACGTTGTTTCCGCTTTAT
>NZ_JAYWYV010000319.1:0-1294 GCF_048147885.1 Acinetobacter sp. 228 | reverse complement strand
TTTGTGAACAATGCCTTGCCAGGTATGAAACATCCAATTACTGGCGTATTAGATGTATTAGAGCTGATTTATCAAACTCATCCTAAAACAAAAAGTGGTCTAAGTTTAGCTGTAAGTCACGACACAATTATTGCAGCGATTGTTGCAGTAATTTCAGGCAATAACCAAATACAAAAAGCAGATTGGCCTGCCATGATGGAAGGGCTGTTTGTATGGTTTGAAGGTGATGAATTTCCAAATTGTAAATTAAAGTGGATTTGGAGAGGCAAAACTTACGAGTTAGATGTTTCTGAGTTCCATAAAGTACAGTAAACACAAAAACATAGACAATAAAAAAAGCCCTGTTGGGCTTTTTTTACATGCTTCAATTAGTTAGCTAAAGCTTTAACTTGAGCATTTAAACGGCTCTTATGACGAGCAGCTTTATTTTTGTGGATGATGCCTTTATCAGCCATGCGGTCGATTACAGGAACAGCTTTTTTGTAAGCTTCTGTAGCAACAGCATAATCACCACCAGCGATTGCACTTAAAGTACGTTTGATGTAAGTACGAACCATAGAACGCAAGCTTGCGTTGTGTTTACGCGCTTTAACGTTTTGGCGCGCACGTTTTTTAGCTTGAGCAGAGTTTGCCACTCTTGCACTCCTTGAAAATAAGTTGGTCTGGGCGGGCTGTGGTCAATCCAGTAAACTGGTGTAACCATCACCAGCCCGTAAACAAGTGCCATATTGTGATGAATCAATACCGTGAAGTCAAGCCTTGAGAGCATTTTAAGCGGTTTTAGGGGCTGCTAAAACCGTAAGAAAAGGTTAAATTTGATACAAACTTAAAGAGGGTTGGATAAAAAATGACTATAAGTACGAAAAAAGCAATTGTAGTAGGTGCTACAGGACTCGTTGGTTTAGCGCTTGTTGAACAACTTGAGCAAACACCAGAATTTGAGGCCATTACCGTTGTAGTAAGAAAAGAATCACAACTACTTAATACATATAAGAAAGTTACTCAGCTCGTTATAGACGATTTTTTATTGCTCAATGATGAAGATGTGAATGGTCATACTCATGCATTTAGTTGCTTAGGTACAACTTTAAAAATAGCGGGCTCAAAACAAGGCTTTTATGCAGTTGATTATGAGATAAATGCTCACTTTGCAGACTTAATCCAAGATAAACATATTCATTTTTTAATTGTTAGTGCACTTGGGGCAAATGCTAATTCGCCAATTTTCTACAATAAAGTAAAAGGCGAATTAGAAGATTATATTCAAAGTTTAGGAATCGAAAAATTATCTATT
>NZ_JAYWYV010000318.1:0-1296 GCF_048147885.1 Acinetobacter sp. 228 | reverse complement strand
GTACTTCAAACTTTTGTTGTTGTAATATAACAAAGAAAGTATGATCATTTTTGCATTGAATTTCATATATGCCGTCATCATTGATTTCAACAATTGTTGTAATCTCACTATGATGAGTGCCATTTAGCCCGCACTTAATGCATGATATTGGAAGTTTCATTATGTACCTTATTTGTTTAGAATATTTAATTTAAAGTGGACATTATATAAATTTATTAAAATAAAAAATTATAATAAATTCATTTAAACGATATTTAATACTACTTTTGCGGTTAAATATTAGTTAATAATAGTTAGCAACTCATCCCACTTAAAAGGATTTCTGCTTAATTTATCCCGTGACATAGACCAGTTGCGACCTGGCACATAACACGTACTTATACCGAGTTTTTTCTTTCCAAATTTTGTATGTACGTTATCTAGTGTTTTCATCAATTGTTCCTTCTTTTCTATCATTTCAAAATCTGTAAGTAGGTCATAAGTATGGCCAGACTTTGGCTCTAAACATGTCAGCACTACGCCGCACTTCTTATATTTGATTCCTTCTTTATAGAATGGCTCACCATATTTAATAGTATGCTCAATGTAGAAGTAAACCCAATCTTTCATTTGATAATTCTCATTTATTCAGTAAGAGATTTAATTTTTTCAATCCACTTTGCATATGCTTCAGTTTGCTGTGGTAAATATTAGTAATAATCCTAAGTGCCTTGTTCGCCAGACATTACATGACCAATCATGAGTTGTGCAACATCACGCGAAGTAAATGCACTGAAATTAGTACGAGCAGTTCTTCGTAGATCATGAAGCGACCAATGTTTCATGTGATAATCATGATGCCTTCTAAGGCGTTCCATTACATAACCAGGCAACGAATTTGAAGAACCATGGCTCATAGGGGTTTCTTCACTGTCATTAGTTAAGAAGTACTCACAAGTGCTGTATTCAAAAGCCTCGACAATTAATGCCTCCATTTCAGGTAAAATAGGGCGAATAATTTCACGACCAGTTTTCTTGCCAGTCTTATTGTTTACTACAGGAACAACCCATACTTTTCTTTTTAAATCGAAATCTGTCTTTTTGGCTTTTCTGAGTTCGCCATGTCTACAACCAAACATTAAACATAGTTTTAAGAAAATTTTGTTTTTAGGCAAAATATTTGATTCTTCAATAGCCATCAAAACCATTTTAATTTCTTCATCAGAAAGAAATCTGGTTCCTCTATTTCGCTCAATGCCTAAATCTTCCTTGGCATAGATGTCAGATAAAACATTTACTTCAAGTAACTGTCTTTTT
>NZ_JAYWYV010000317.1:0-1296 GCF_048147885.1 Acinetobacter sp. 228 | reverse complement strand
ACATCGGCCAGAAATTTGGCATTTGCAGTTTGGTGGTCATCCACCGCAATAGGAAGCGGTACAAAAACTGCTGCAACACCAGCTGTTGCTACTTCTGTCACAGTTAAAGCACCAGCACGGCAAATAATCAGGTCTGCTTCGCTATAAGCTTTCGCCATATCTTCAATAAACGGCAAAACCTGTACGGTCAAATTTGCTGGTGCGTCTGCGTATAAAGCTTGAGTTGCTTCAACCTGTTGCTGACCACATTGATGGAAAATATTCAGTGGAACTTCAAGTTGTTTTAATGCCGGAGGTAAGCGTTCATTCAGTGCTTTTGCACCTAAAGAGCCGCCCACAATTAAAATATTTAACGGCTTACCCGCTTGCTCGCGTTCATCATAGCGCCACTTTGGACTTAAGATATCAGTGATTTCACGACGTACCGGATTGCCAGTTGTCACTACTTTTTCGCTAGCAGGAAATGTATTTGGAAACGCTTCACATACCACTTTAGCAACACGGGATAACTGTGCATTGGTAAATCCTGCAACCGCATTTTGCTCATGGATGAGAACAGGAATACCTAATAAACGCGCTGCTAGCCCACCCGGGCCTGCCACATATCCCCCAAAGCCTGCAACAGCATCCACTTTAAGCTGTTTCATATAGCGCATTGCACTAAAAGTTGCTTTTAAAATTTTAAAAGGTGCAGCAAGTTTACGGATCACTCCGTTTCCACGCACACCTTGAATATCAATTTGATAAATTGGAATATTTTGATCTTTTAATAAACGATTTTCCATACCTGTTGGCGTGGCTAACCATGAAACTTGACAACCTTGTTGTTGAAGTTGTTTGGCTACGGCGAGGGCTGGAAAAACATGTCCACCAGTACCGGCAGCCATCATCATGACATGTTTAGGTTTGCTTTGCTGTGAATCGGTCACGGTCTAATTCTTCAACTCAAAAAACAATGGAAATTGTCATCTATTTTTGTAGCCGTTTATTTTAATCCTAAAGCTTCATTAACGAAAAGCGAATTTCACTCGTTTATAACAGAAAGATGTGCTTTTTTGAAAATATGCCTACAAAGCGCTAGCGTATTTCATATTGTGATTTTATTAATTCATATATTTTCGGGTGATTTCCAATAATAAGCTTAGGAAACCACCCGAAATAGACCCTTATGCTGGACGACCAGCTTCTAATACATCAAATAGGTCATCGGCAATTGATGTACCAAATTGCGCATCAATTTCACGAATACAGGTTGGACTTGTCACATTAATTTCAGTGACATAATTTCCAATTACA
>NZ_JAYWYV010000316.1:0-1299 GCF_048147885.1 Acinetobacter sp. 228 | reverse complement strand
TAGTCCACTGGTTTAAAACCTCAGCCACTTCACGGTGCATATCAACGTTAAAGCTATTCAGTGCTTTTGGGCGGTTAAATGTCAGGTAGCCAACACCATTTTTTTCTTCAGCAATAATATTTTGATAGTCCATCACTCACCTCTAAACACTGGCTTTCTTTTCTCAAAGAAAGCATTAATCCCTTCGTTTCGATCTTTTGTAGCCGCCAACCAGACAAAGTTTTGACGTTCAAACTTGAGTCCCTGACTTAACGTTGTTTCATGAATACTTTTAATTGATTGTTTAATCACGCGAATCGCTAAAGGCGCTTGTTTGGCAATTTTGGCTGCAAGTTGAACCGCATATTCAACGGTTAATTCGGTCGGAACCACTTGACTGCAAATGCCATGTTGCTCGGCTTGTTTTGCCGAAATCATCTCCCCTGTCATGGCCCAGCGCATGGTAAGTTGTTGCCCAACCAAGCGTGCTAAACGCTGTGTTCCGCCTGCACCCGGCAACATACCAAGGCCAATTTCAGGTAAAGCAAAACGGGCATTTTCACCGCAAATCACCATATCTGAATGTAAAACCAACTCAAACCCAGCGCCCAAGGCATAGCCATTCACTGCACTAATCAGCGGTTTACTAAAAGCATCAATTTTTTGCCAAAGCTTCGGGCGAATATCGAGTTGCAAAGACACGGCGTCCATTGCAGCCAACTCACTTAGATCTGCTCCAGCCGCAAAACACTGAGCGTTACCCGTTAAAACCACTGCTTTGACTTGAGCATTATGTTCAGCTTCTTCGAGCAACTCGCACAAACACTGCAATGTTGCATTGTTTAATGCATTTCTTTTTTCCGGACGGTTTAGGGTTAATAACAAAACACCGTCAGCAGCTGTACTGGCTTTGATCAACTCTTGCATGACAGCCTCTATTCATCAAAACTCAAGCGAACATTTGAGCCTTTTGGTAAGGTCTGACAGCTCAGCACATAGCCCTTTTCAACTTCATCTTCTTCAAGACTATAGTTAAGGAACATGTCGACTTCGCCTGAAAGCACCTTACAGCGACAGGTCGCACACACCCCACCTTTACATGCATACGGTAAATCAGCACCAGCACGTAAAGCCGCATCAAGAATACTTTCGTCGTCCTGAGCTACAGAAACAATCAGCTCACGACCATCTAAAATGATGTTTACTTTTTCTTCTTTACGGTTTGCATCCGTTTCAACACTACGTTTACGCGCTTGCCCTGTATGGAAACGTTCGGTGTGAATGCGCTCTTTGGCAATACCAAAGTTCGGTAAAGTATTT
>NZ_JAYWYV010000315.1:0-1304 GCF_048147885.1 Acinetobacter sp. 228 | reverse complement strand
CGCTTTACAATGCCATCACTTAAAAGTTGATAAACCTGTTTTAAATCATCTCGATTTGCTTGGGCTAATAAGCTTTGATGCATTGCCAAGATATTCTGATCTCCTCGCATTGCAGGTCCTGTTTGCATTTGCTTTGGATTATTTTCAGTAGCTTTTTTTGCTGTTTCCAGAATTAATGGATAAAGCAAGCCAAAGTCGACCTGTTCCGCGTCTACGACTTGCTTTGCCATATCAAAACAATAATTACTAAAATTACAGGCAAACACGGCTGCCAAATGCAAAGTTAAACGTTGTTTGGAGGTGTATTGATACACTCGCTTACTTAGGCTATTTGCTAAATCAGAAAGTATTGCTAAGTCATCTTTATTGGTCGCCTCTACAAATAATGGTGTGGCTTTCCAATCAACATCTCTTTCTAAGCTAAATGTTTGTAATGGATAAAACACCCCTGCTTTTTCATGTACCTGACTGATGACTTGAATGTCTGTACTCCCCGAAGTATGAACCATAAGCATTTCGGGAAATAACTCGTGTACCTGCGTTGCAAGTTCAGTAATAGCACTGTCTGAAACAGCTAGAATAATTAAATCGCTTGGTTGAAACTCTTGAAGAGACTGACATGCTTTCGCTTGAATTTGCTCTGCAAACTTCTTGGTTTTCTCAAAATCACGTGCATAGACTTGTACGATGTTATGTCCCTTAGCCAAAAGTGCCTTTGCCAAATGAAAGGCAACACGCCCACTCCCTAACAAACTAATTTTCATGCCAACCTAACAATATTTATTTCTATAAAAAAAGCTTCTCAAAATGAGAAGCTTTTTTCAAATTAGAATTCAATAAAATCTGTTTTTTATTGAGCTACTGAAAACTCAATACGACGGTTTTTAAAGCGTCCTTCTTCGGTCGTATTGTCTGCAACTGGCTGTTCTGAACCATGGCCTTTAGCAACCAGTTTAGAAGCATCCACTCCTTTAGAAACTAAATAATCTACTACTGCTTGAGCACGTCGTTGAGAAAGCGCTTTATTAGCAGCGGCATTCCCTGTTGAGTCGGTGTGACCGCCTACATCTAACTTAACACCAGTCACTTTATTTAAAAGAGTTGCTGCTTGATCAAGAATAGCTTTGTTATCTGCAGGAATGTCACTTGAGCCACTCGCAAAGTTAATAATTTGTAAATTAAGTGCTTTAACTAGTGCGTTTACATCTACATTGGTCGGGTCAATTGCAGTTAAGGCTGTGTGTGAAGCACTTAAACTGTTGCTTACAGACTGTTCAGCTGTTTCTGGCGCTGCGGCAACAACT
>NZ_JAYWYV010000314.1:0-1304 GCF_048147885.1 Acinetobacter sp. 228 | reverse complement strand
GTTACTTATTTTATGTATGCTTCCAGTGGTATTCCGTTTTTTCTACTTGCTCTTTAAACGTTAGCTTTTCGGTTTTTTAGCTTTTGACGTATGAAGCCGATCACACCCGGTAAAATACTAATAATAATGATGCCAAAAATAAGGTGGGTAAAGTTATCTTTTACAAGTGGATGTCCACCGAAGAGATAGCCTAAAGTGACAAAAGAAGCTACCCAACAGAATGCGCCAATTATGTTATAAGTTAAGAAAAACTTATAATTCATGCTGCCAGCGCCAGCAACGAAAGGTGCAAAGGTACGAGCAAATGGAATGAAACGTGCAAAAATAATAGTCTTGCCACCATGACGGGCGAAGAATTCATGAGTCTTAATTAAATGTTGCTTATTAATAAAGCGTGAATTCATCTCAAATACGCGTGGACCGATAAAACGCCCAATATGATAGTTCACTGTATCGCCTAAAACCGCGGCAATGAAGAGTAGAATGCCCAGTAACCAAGGGTCTATTGTGCCTGTAGAAGCCGCTAAAGCACCTGCTGCGAACAGTAAGCTGTCACCCGGTAAGAACGGCATAACCACTAAACCGGTTTCGACAAAAATAATTAAAAATAAAATGCCATAAATCCACGTCCCGTAATTTGTGATAAATTCGGCGAGATGTTGATCAACGTGTAGAATAAAATCAAGAAGTTCCATGAGATGATTAAGTGGTAAACCGTGCTCAAATCCTAGCAGCGAGCCTATAGAAAGTCAGTATAAAACATCAAAAATATACAATTGATCATCCTATTTGTGCAACGATATATATGGATTTTGAGTATTTAATTATCAATGTCCCAAACCTAGAATGAGTTCATCAACAAATAAGCATTAAATAAAGGTGGCAATATGTTTAATCCAAATGTGGTGGTCAAAAATATCGTGACGCAACCAGGCGCAGACAGTTTTATTAGCCTTGTTGCTCGTCTTCTTATCGCTTATATCTTTCTTGCTGCTGGTTGGGGGAAAATTACCGGTTAGACAGCAACTGCAGGATATATGGAAGCAATGGGTGTTCCAGGTGGACTTCTACCATTAGTTATTCTGGTTGAGTTCGGTGGTGGTTTAGCGTTGTTATTTGGTTTCCAAGCACGTTTCGCAGCTTTTGGTCTTGGGATCTTTAGCATCTTAACTGCGTTCTTATTTCACCAAGGTGGGGCTGATGCAGCAGCACAATATAACAATGGCATCCACTTTATGAAAAATCTTGCAATGGCAGGTGGTTTATTCTTCTTGATGCTTCACGGTGCTGGACGTATTAGCCTC
>NZ_JAYWYV010000313.1:0-1307 GCF_048147885.1 Acinetobacter sp. 228 | reverse complement strand
CCATAGTATCAATAAAGGTGAAAACTGGGAGATTGAAACGCTCAGCCATATCTAAAAGACGCTGAGATTTACGGTAACCTTCTGGGTTACACATACCAAAGTTGTGCTTTAATTTTTCACGGGTACTACGACCACGGTGTTGTCCAATGACCATCACAGGTTGACCGTCAAAACGAGCACGACCACCTACCATCGCACCATCGTCACCAAACAAACGATCACCATGCAATGCATCAAACTCTGTAAAGATTTCACCGACATAATCTAGAAACTGCGGACGTTCCGGATGACGTGCAATTTGAACCGTTGTCCACGCTTTGGACTGAGTAGCTTTTTTCATAGGTCGAATATTATCCCTTTAATCGATAAATTTTTCCGACTGAATATTCAATTCAATGTCCCAATGCTTAAACTGCTCTTGCTCATCATGCAAGTCGGCAACTAACAATGGCCATTGTTTGGCATCACCAGAAACACTAAGTTGCCATTGTTGATCATTTATGATGGTCAATTCAATGGCAGGAAGCATCTGATCACTGCGGCTATGGTTGAGTAAAACTGCTAGGCGAAGTAACAAACTTAAATAAACTAATTTATGACCACCAGCCTTTAAAACTTCATTTTTTACATCATTTCGCAATTTACGGCGGTGATGAGCAACCAAATGTGAAAGATGATTTTGGTCAATTTGTGAGAAACCTGGGATATCGGAATGTTGCAATAAATAAGCACCATGACGATGATAGCCACCATGACTAATCGCTAAACCAATTTCATGCAAATATGCTGCACGGCGCAGTAAGTCACTGTCTTCACTCGTTAAATTAAGTGGTTTAGCAACACTATCAAATAAGTATTGAGCCGTATTTACAACTCGTTCTGCCTGTTTCGGATCGGCGTTATAACGTCCCATTAACGCTTGTACACTACGGTCGCGGATATCCTCATGCTTAAAACGGCCTAACAGGTCATACATGACTCCTTCACGTAATGCACCATCAGAATATGCCAAACGTTCAATTTCTAAAACTTCAAAAACAGCGTACAAAATTGCCAATCCGGCTGGCAAAACTGCTCGTCGGTCTTCTCGAAGTCCTTCAAAATCAATTTCAGAAATATTTTTGAACTTAAGTAACTTATCTTTAAGTTTATGAAGACCTTCACGTGTGACATTTTCTTGCTCGTCACTTAGCCCCATATTCACCATAATCTGGCGGCAAGCTTTAATGGTCCCACTTGAACCTACAACAGTATCCCACCCTTCCATCTTATAAGTGGTGGCGATTGCTGAAAGCTCTTTACGCGCA
>NZ_JAYWYV010000312.1:0-1309 GCF_048147885.1 Acinetobacter sp. 228 | reverse complement strand
AAGTTTAAGCTTAGAATTGTTCTGAGTTTAAAGCTTGGCTAAATGCTTGGTCTACTTCGCTGAAGTCATTATGAAGAGCATGTTCTGCTGCTTCCGCTTCTTGACGACGACGCTCTAAGTGGTATGCAAGACCAGTACCCGCTGGAATCAAGCGACCCACTACAACGTTTTCTTTCAAGCCACGTAAATCATCTTCTTTACCTGTTACAGCCGCTTCAGTTAACACACGAGTTGTTTCCTGGAACGATGCAGCAGAGATGAATGAGTCAGTAGAAAGCGATGCTTTCGTAATACCCATCAATTGACGTTCAAACTTCGCAGGGAACTTGTTCTGAGCCAAGACAGCTTGGTTCTCTTGAACAACACGGATGTAATCCACTTGTTCACCTTTGATGAAGCTTGTATCACCACCATCGATGATATCAACTTTACGCAACATTTGACGTACGATAACTTCAATGTGCTTATCGTTGATTTTTACACCTTGGAGACGGTAAACGTCTTGAACTTCGTTCACGATGTAGTTAGTTAAAGCAACTTCACCTTTCAAGCGTAAGATGTCATGTGGATTTTGTGGACCATCAGAAATGGTTTCACCACGGTTCACATGTTCACCTTCAAACACGTTGATTTGACGCCATTTTGGAATCAACTCTTCGTAAATTTCAGAACCGTCATCTGGAGTAATCACTAAACGGTTCTTACCTTTGGTCTCTTTACCGAAGCTTACGATACCAGACACTTCTGCCAAGATCGCATGTTCTTTCGGCTTACGTGCTTCGAACAAGTCAGCAACACGCGGAAGACCACCGGTAATATCACGAGTACGTGAAGATTCTTGTGGTACACGACCGATAACGTCACCCACACCAATTGTTTCGCCGTCGCGAACGGTCACAATTGTATTTTGTGGTAAGAAGTAGAACTGTTCACCGCCATCAGTTGTATCTAATACGATTGCTGGACGTAAATCTTTACCAGAAGCAGGACGTGCTGTTACAGGCAAGATTTCAACAGTTGTCATACCAGTTGCATCATCAGTTTTAGATGTTGCAGTTACACCATCAGCAATTTGGCTGAAACGTGCTTTACCAGCAACTTCTGTTACTAATGGATGCGTATGCGGATCCCATGTCGCAACGATACCACCAGCCTCAACAAGCTCACCATCTTTCAACAAGATGCTCGCACCGTAAGGAAGTTTGTAGCGTTCACGCTCACGACCTAACTCATCGGCAATACCAATTTCACCTGAACGTGAAACTGAAACCAAGTGGCCTTTCGCATGTTGTACAGTTTTTACGTTATG
>NZ_JAYWYV010000311.1:0-1310 GCF_048147885.1 Acinetobacter sp. 228 | reverse complement strand
TCTTATCTAGAAATGAACAAATAAACCAATCAATTTTTTCATTAATTCATTTACTTGTGCAGGGTTAGCTTTACCCTTAGAGGCTTTCATGACTTGACCAACAAGGCCGTTAAAGGCTTTTTCTTTACCAGACTTGTACTCTTCAACCATTTTTTCATTGGCTGCAAGTACTTCTTTAATGATCGCTTCAATTGCGCCAGTGTCGGTTTCTTGCTTTAAGCCTTTTTCCGCAATAATGTCATCGGCAGATTTACCTTCCGATTCCCACATAAAGCCAAAGACTTGTTTAGCAATTTTACCGCTAATGGTGTTGTCAACAATACGTGCAATCATGCCGCCAAGCTGTTCAGCAGAAACAGGTGAGTCTGTTAACTCTAAGCCCGCTTTATTTAAAGCACCAGAGAATTCACCCATTACCCAGTTTGCAGCAATTTTACCTTGCTTCGCACCACCAGCCGCAGCAACAACAGCTTCATAGAAGTCCGCCATTTCGCGTGAGAGCGTAAGTACGTGTGCGTCGTATTCAGTTACGCCAAAGTCTGCAATAAAGCGTGCACGGCGTGCTGCTGGCAACTCAGGCATAGTTGCTTTGATGGCCTCAATTTGCTCATCTGGAATAATTACTGGTAACAAGTCTGGATCAGGGAAGTAGCGGTAGTCATTCGCTTCTTCTTTAGAACGCATAGAACGTGTTTCCATTTTATTTGGATCGAACAAACGAGTTTCTTGGTCAATTTCGCCGCCCCATTCCAAAATTTCCATTTGGCGTTCAATTTCAACATTGATCGCTTGCTCAATGAAACGGAATGAGTTGAGGTTTTTAAGTTCACAGCGTGTACCGAATGGCTGTCCCGGACGACGTAAAGACACGTTACAGTCCGCACGGAATGAACCTTCAGCCATGTTACCGTCAGAAATACCTAACCAACGTACTAGTGTGTGAATTGCTTTGATGTAGGCAACTGCTTCTTCAACCGAACGCATGTCCGGTTCAGAAACGATTTCAAGCAAAGGCGTACCAGCACGGTTTAAGTCAATGCCAGACATACCTTCAAATTGATCGTGCACAGACTTACCTGCATCTTCTTCAAGGTGAGCACGAGTTACGCCAATGCGTTTAGTCGTACCATCTTCAAGTTGAATGTCGATATGGCCCAAGCCCACAATCGGATTGTCCATTTGGATAATTTGGTAGCCTTTTGGAGAGTCAGGATAGAAGTAGTTTTTACGTGCAAATACTGAAGCTTGGTCGATGTAAGCATCAATCCCTAAACCAAAACGAATTGCGAGTTCAACCACTTTTTCATTTA
>NZ_JAYWYV010000310.1:0-1310 GCF_048147885.1 Acinetobacter sp. 228 | reverse complement strand
ATGAACCGTACCGGGTTTGTCGGAGACTTTTTTATTTAAGTTAGGCCACCTGACCTAACGGGTTAATCTTATCATAGTACATTGCTTCAAACTCAAAAGGCGATACATAACCCAGTGCACTGTGTACACGCTTTTTATTGAACCAATCTACCCAGTTTAGTGTCGCAAGTTGTACATCTGCTAAACCTTGCCAATCTGCTTTTAGATATTCAATCACCTCTGTTTTGTATAAGCCATTCACCGTTTCAGCCAAAGCATTATCGTATGAATCACCAGTCGTACCGACTGATGCTCGTAAATTTGCTGCTTCTAAACGATTGGTATAGCGAATGGAAAGATATTGCACACCTCTGTCGGAATGATGAATCACATTCTTTGGCATGCCTCGATCATGCAATGCTTGCTCTAATGCATCGAGCACCATATCTGTATTCATTCGTGTAGATACTTTCCATCCAACAATTGCTCGTGAGAACACATCAATAATAAAGGCGGTATAGACCCAGCCTGAATGAGTTTGAATATACGTAAAGTCACTCACCCACAGCTGATCTGGATGATCAGCACTAAAATTACGTTTCACTAAATCATCTGCTCTTTTTTGATCATCTCGGCTACGGGTGGTTTGTTTGTTCTTACCTCGCCAAACACCTTGTATACCTAGCTTTTTCATTAATCGAGCAACAGTACAGCGTGCAATAATATAGCCTTCACGTTTCAGTTTTTGCCAGACTTTACGTACACCATACCGACCTGAACTTTCCTTCCAAATTCGTTTAATCTCCTCAGCATGATGCAAGTCATGTAAATCTCGCTTTGCTCGATGTTCTGGATTTTCGCAGAGATCTAGAGTCCGGTAATAGGTTGAAGCTGCGATCGGTAAAATCCTACAAATCGCATCAACACCATATAAGTCTTTATTGTTATGGATGAAATCCACCATTATTTGTGTGGGCGGTCGAGCTCCGCCTGGGCGAAAAAAGCGGCTGCTTTACGTAGAATTTCATTGGCACGCTTTAATTCTTTAATTTCACGTTCCATTTGCTTCATTTTTTCTTGATCAGATATCTGTTGTACTTTAATAGGATTTTGCTGATCTAAATGCTTTTGATGCCAGGCACGAAGTGTTTCAGGAGTACAACCAATCTTAGGCGCAATTGCTGTGATTGCAGCCCAATTCGATGGATAATCTTTTTCAGATTCAATCAATAATTGAACCGCTCTTTCTCTGATTTCAGGGGTATATTTTAATTTTGTCATCGGGATAGTCTCTCAGAATATTGACTCTCCGACAAACCCGGTACGGTTCA
>NZ_JAYWYV010000309.1:0-1314 GCF_048147885.1 Acinetobacter sp. 228 | reverse complement strand
AGTAATACCATCACACATTGCCGGTACACCGCCCGCAAACTGTGCAACACCACCATTTTCACGTGCAGCTGTTTTTATAATGTCAGGGAATGTTTTATATGGGGCATGTGCTGAAAGCATTTCATTATATGAAGACACAATGCCAATATTTGGTTCACGGCCAACTTTAATAATTAATTTTTCATTATCTTCCATGCCAGCAAAACCATGAGCCAGGTTGGCACATGAGAGTGCACCACGAGCTGGGAATTTGCCTTGGGCATGTTCAATACGTTGTAAATATGCAGAACGAGTTTTTTGGCTACGCGCAATTACACGTTCAGTAACTTTTGCCAATACTGGATTCGGCAAGTCCATGCTGGACGCTCCTGTACAACCGGATAAGCCGGAACATAAAAATAGACCAAATGATATATTTCATCATCATTTGATAAGGGGGAGGAACAATATTATTAAGGCAAAAAGCGACATGCAAGCCCTAGTCAACTTTACGGTAATACTCGAGCATCGGTATTAAATACAAATTATGTTTAAGTTTTAAACGAGAAGCTGGTTTTATTTTTGACTATATTTATTGATATATCTGCCTCTATTAACTATGAGAAAATTCTCATAATATCAAAGCAATAAAATATTCTTATAAATGTATTAATACCGACTTTTTTATACTAAGTTTTATATTAAAAATGTTTATGATTTATTCATTTTAACCTATATATAAACGATTAAAATTTAATTTCATTTACGTATATTATTTGTAATACTCCCCTCTAGTTTGATTAAAATAGCAGCACTCCTTTTTTCTTAAAAAATTTATACCAAATATTTGAAAAATACATTAAATAGAAATCTACCTTTCATAAATATATACAAAAAACTGTTTAATTCTTCTACAAAAAAACAATAAATACAGTGGTTAAGCTTTATACTGAGCGAATATTAGTTATAAAAAATTTAATGGTCGATAGTGCTTAAGTCTAATGGGCTAAAGTCTATCTTGGACAGAAAAACAACACATGTTAAAACATCACAACCTGCTCTTAATGTATCACACAATTAATGCCTTTTGATCAGGAAGTTAGGAAAACTATTTTTATATCAGGACTTGGGTATTTCAACGTGGCTACATCAGTATTAGTTATTAATTGCGGTTCTTCATCTATTAAATACGCGCTGGTTTCAGAGCGTCGTGAAGATCGTATTTACGGTTTAGCAGAAAACTTAGGGGCAGCTGATGCTCGTATTAAAGGGATTACCGTCGGTGGAGAACCGCTAGAGCTTTCAATTCCTTATGCTGACCACGCCAAAGCTTTA
>NZ_JAYWYV010000308.1:0-1314 GCF_048147885.1 Acinetobacter sp. 228 | reverse complement strand
AATTAAAGCCCAGTTAATAAAACTTTAGCGACTTCATTCATTAAGATCTCGGCAATATAGAGTGCCAAAAATGCCAGAATTGGAGATAAGTCAATCATCCCCATATTAGGCAATAAACGACGGAATGGGGCGAGTAACGGTTCAGCTAAATCTTGAATCACCTCAATATAAGGTGAACGAGATTGAGTAAACATAACGACCCAACTCAAAATGATTGTTGCAAAAATTAAGTAACGGCAGAAGCGAATCAAATCCTGAATCATGGTCACAAAAGTCAGAATCACTAAATGAACTGGACTATTTGGCATGGAACCCGAAAGATACATTACACCGAAAATTTTCAGTAAATATAAAATAATTAAAAGAACCAACGCTGCCAGATTGAATCGGCCTTTTGCGACCGTTGGAAAAATTCGGCCAAAAATATCAACAATCTTAGTCGCCTTTACTGTCGATAAAACCACAGGATTATAAGGACTTACTGCCGCCAATTGCATTAAAAAACGGAAAAAGACCAATAAAATCGCGACGTTAATTAAAATTCCAAAAATTAGCGCAGAATTTGCACCCATAGTTGTCTTATCCTATTAAAGCTATTTTGCACTGTCACTCAGTTCTTGAGCCAATTCTTGGCTACGTTTCTGTGCAGCAGCTAATGCAGATTGAATATTTTGAGAGATTTGTGCACGATCAAAAACTTCAAGTGCAGCTTGGGTTGTACCATTCGGTGACGTCACATTTTTACGCAGCTCAGACGGAGTATTTGAACTCGTAATTGCCATTTGAGCTGCACCTAATGCTGTTTGAAGAGTTAAAGCAGTTGCAACTTTTTCATCCAAGCCTAAATTTTTACCTGCACGAATCATACTTTCCATGAGGTAGAAGAAATAAGCTGGACCTGAACCTGAAACCGCCGTTACTGCATCAATTTGAGCTTCGGAGTTTACCCAAATTGTTAAACCAGTTGCTGCTAAAATCTGACTCGTTAATTCACGGTCTGAGGCACCAACCACATCAGTCGCGTAAATACCATGAGCACCAGTTTGAACTAATGCAGGTGTATTTGGCATAACTCGCACAATACGTTCACTATCAATCAGATTTGATATTGTCTTAATTTCCGCACCAGCAATAATTGAAATAACCAATTTATCCGATAATAAACCTTTTAACGGACGTAGAACATTTGCCAGAACTTGTGGTTTTACAGCAAGAACAACTACATCGGCATTCTGGATAGCAGCCGTATTATCTTGAGTTACATGAACTTCCTTTTCTTGCAATAGTTGACGAATTTGTTCGACAGGATCTGAA
>NZ_JAYWYV010000307.1:0-1316 GCF_048147885.1 Acinetobacter sp. 228 | reverse complement strand
AAAAAAGCATTCAAAAGCACAGCACTTCGACTAATTTTGTTTTATTTATTGTCCTTATTCCTAATCGTTACTTTGGTGCCGTGGACTGTTTTGATTGGAGCAGATGCAACAAGCCCTTTTGTTATGGTCATGAAGATTGTCGGTATCCCGTATGCGGATAGCATTTTAAACTTTATTGTAATTGTAGCTGCCTTATCAGCCATGAATAGCATGCTTTATATTTCAACTCGTATGCTGTTTAGCTTGTCACGTGCAGGTGATGCCCCAAAAGTCTTTGGTCGAATTAGTAGTAATGGTGTACCGGTAAATGCGCTGTTGTTATCTGCGGTAGGGATTGGTATTGCTAGTATTGTTTATACGATTAATCCAGCTTCCGCATTTCCAATTATGATTGCGCTATCCATGTTTGGTGCGTTGTTCACGTGGGGAAGTATATTTGTGACTCATATGTTTTTTAGAAGACATATGGTTCAGCAAAATATACAACTAAAATTTAAAATTCCTGCTAGTCGATTTATCTCTTTGTTTGGGTTTATTGCGATTTTAAGCATTACAGTGACTACCTGGTTTACCAGTGAATTTAAGTCTACTTTACAATTTGGCGTACCTTTAGTGCTTGTTCTTATATTTTTCTATTATTTGAAACGTTCTACCGTAAAGTTAAATCTCAACTCTAGTGAAGAAACATTGAAGTGACTGGTATATGAGAAAGTATGACAATGCTACAACGGTAGAGAATGAAGGTGAAATACTAGCAGGCTTCCAATACAGAAGCTTGCTGAGTTATCAGGCTTATTATCATATAAAAGATATAAAGTATGGTTCGAAGAACCGATCAACTCTGGATTTTTTTCCTCTAGAACATGTCAGTAAAACCGTAATTTTTATACATGGGGGATATTGGCAGTGGTGTGATAAATCGGACTTTGCCTTTATAGCGCCGTACATATTAGCAAAAGGAGCGCAGTGTGTACTTTTAGAATATGACTTGGCTCCTCAAAGTCATATTTCACAAATCGTTGCTCAAACTCAACAAGCGCTCGATTTTATCGCTAAACAAAATTGGAAAATAGGCGAAGTAGTAGTGGTCGGCCATTCAGCAGGTGCTCATCTTGGTGCTTTATGTTTAAACCATCCGTTATTATCCAAGGCAACTTTATTAAGTGGGATTTATGATTTATTACCTATACAAGAGACTCATTTAAATCACGCTTTAAACTTATCGCAAGAGGATATTTTGAAATATAGTCCTATTCATCAGCAGGAACAGATCAATATTCCTTGTACGATTTTGTGTGGTGGGTTAGAACTTAGTG
>NZ_JAYWYV010000306.1:0-1316 GCF_048147885.1 Acinetobacter sp. 228 | reverse complement strand
CCTGCAAGTAAATACAGACCAATAAAGTATAAACGTCCAAATAAAGCTTCAGCGACATTACCAAAAATATATAAAGCCCACATGTTGAGCATAAGGTGAATAATACCAAAGTGAAAAAACATGCTGGTAAATAGACGTTCTGGCTGCCCGGAAAAAGTAAGTGGTGTAAAATCTGCACCCCAGTGAAGTGCATCTTTTATAGCTGGGTCACTAATGTCCACTCCAGATATAATTTGCCAGATGAACAAACCTACATTAATCGAGATCAGTAGGGCGGTCAGCCACCAAGCTTGTACATTGAGTTTACGATTAATGTGCGGAGGCTGATATTGAGTCATGCTATGCTTTTGTTATATATGAACATGCTTTACAGCTTAACATGAAAAAAGTTGAATACAGGAGATCAGGACGAACATGAAAGCCTTTATTGTTCGCGTGTTGTTAATTTTTATTGGGGCAATTCTCCTTATTCAGCTTTGGATCTTTTCAAGTTTGGTTTGGTGGCGTACACATGAAGTTGATACCACCATGTTTATGCGAATTGATTATTGGTCAGATCCATCTGAGCCGATCATTCATGAATGGCTTGACTATGATGATATTAGTGACAATTTCAAACATGCAATTTTAGCAGGGGAGGACGCAAAATTTATTCATCATCATGGTTTTGACTGGGATGGTATTCGTTTTGCGCTAGAGCGTAACAATGAGCAAGGAGAGGTTGTTGCTGGTGGTTCTACCGTATCTCAACAACTTGCAAAAAACTTGTTCTTATATAATAAACGTTCATTTATTCGTAAAGGCCAAGAAACTGTAGCGACATGGATGATGGAGCGCATGTGGTCGAAACGTCGAATTCTTGAGGTGTATATGAACTCTGTTGAATTTGGCAAAAATTTGTATGGCGTTGAAGCAGCGGCCCAATATTATTATGGCAAAAGTGCCAAAAGCTTAACTCGCGAACAAGCTGCTTTTTTAGCCGCGTTATTGCCTGATCCGAAATATTATCAAGATCATCGCAACGATCGTAAACTACAATATAGAAAACGCGTTATTTTACGTTATATGAATAGCACCCAGATTCCTGAATAACACTGTCTTAAAGATGTGTTATTTTTTTAGTTTTTATCAAATTGACATAATTTTGCAGCATACTATTTTGCAGAGATTTTGGTTGGAAAGAGATTAGGTTAGACATGAATACAGCGATTACAGCAACGACCCCAACAGAATATAGTTATAATGACCGTTATATTAATCGTGAATTGTCTATTCTTGACTTTCATTTGCGCGTATTGGAACAGGCCGTCGACCCT
>NZ_JAYWYV010000305.1:0-1316 GCF_048147885.1 Acinetobacter sp. 228 | reverse complement strand
CGCGGACTTTTAGCTGCATATTCAGCCGCGAGAGCATCAACAATATCAATAGTCGGAATAATGGTCATGGGTGTTCCTGGCAAAAGGCTTGGGCGCATTGAGTTATGAAAAATATTCTAAAGGATAGTGAATAAATTGCTTAGCACTTTAATTTCGATCCTTATGAATAAAATTGATTTGATCAATAACAACGCAAAACTGAAAATCTTAATGGTATGATACAGCAATTTTTAACCAACGTTGGAAGCATTCATGGAAATCGTATGCCTAGATCTTGAGGGAGTTTTAGTTCCTGAAATTTGGATCAATTTCGCAAAAAAAACAGGGATTAAAGAACTAGAAGCAACAACTCGTGATATTCCGGATTATGATGTTTTAATGACTCAGCGTCTGAATATTCTAAAACAACACGGTTTAGGCTTAAAAGACATCCAAGAAGTTATTGCCGAGATGGGGCCACTACCAGGTGCAAAAGAGTTTGTTGAATGGGTGAGCAATCATTTCCAGCTGGTCATTCTGTCGGATACTTTCTATGAGTTTGCCCATCCTTTAATGAAACAATTAGGCTGGCCAACAATTTTCTGTCATAAATTAGAGACAGATGAAAATGGTATGATTACCGCTTATAAACTTCGCCAACCTGACCAAAAACGTGAGTCGGTTAAAGCGCTACATGGTTTGAATTTCCGTGTGATTGCAGCAGGTGATTCATATAACGATACAACGATGCTTGGTGAAGCCGACCATGGTTTCTTGTTTGATGCGCCTGCAAATGTTATTGCGGAGTTTCCGCAGTTTCCTGCAATCAATGGTTATAATGCATTAAAAGAAGCAATCCGCTCAGTTTCACAGCGCAATATTCCTGCTTAACCAAGAACAAATAGACAATAAAAAAGGCGCTATAAGCGCCTTTTTTATTTAGATTGGTTTTTGAAACTTAGAATTTATAACCAAGTTTTAAACCGTAAGCGATAGCATTGTTATCATCAAAAGTTCCAGCTGCTGAATGAGCACCTGTTACAGCATCTGCATCACCCAGCCAGAAATATTTTACACCGCCCGCAATAAAGGTTTGTGGAGTAGGGCTGTATTGAACGCCCAAGCCTACGTTCCAGTAACCTTCTGTTGGTCCTAAAGTTGTAACAGGGTTACCCGCGCCAGAGTCCCAACCTACAGAAACGTTACCTGCCCATTTATCGTTGAGTTTACGGCCTACACCCGCAGTAACAGACCATTGGTCATCTGAGTAATCTACTAGATTAAATCCATTAGGTTTACCTAATTGAGGAAGTAATTGACCAGCTGCTTTTGAAACA
>NZ_JAYWYV010000304.1:0-1318 GCF_048147885.1 Acinetobacter sp. 228 | reverse complement strand
AAAATACTCAGGCTGAAAAAACTGCCCAACTGGTACTCAGCCCGATTTTTAAAGCTGACTTCATTAAAAAGCTCGGTACCACGGGTTATAGCTTTAGCAATACCGGATCATTTACAGTAACTTCGCCGAAAGGTGAGCAAATTACAGAAAAAGGTAAGGGGAAAAATACAATTGCCAGCGCAGTTGATGCAGCGGCTTATATTTATGAACTCTATTCAATTTCTGGTGGTATGAAAGATGAGTTAAAAGGTATTGATTTTGATAAATATATGCCTTTGGAAGCCGCAAAATTTTATGCTGAATTTAATGATGCCAATGATTTTTACGAAAAAGGTCCAAGCTTTACAGAATCAAATCAAGTCACCAGTGAAATCGCCCAAGGACTTAAACAAGACCTGTTCCAACAAGTTGACGCCGTAGTGAATAAAGCCCAACCTTATAAAGCAGTTTTACGTTTTGCCCATGCTGAAATTATTATTCCTTTAGCAACTAGCTTAGATTTGCATAATATGATGCAGCCGTTACCACTACGTCAGACTTATAATTACTCGACAAGCGCATGGCGTGGTGAAGTAGTTTCACCTATGGCGGCAAATGTACAATGGGATATTTACCAAAATAACCAAGGCTCTACTTTGGTAAAAATGCTTTATAACGAAAAAGAAACTTTATTTAAACCTGCATGTAATTATGCACGTTATACACCAACCAGTTTTTACTATGACTACATCAAATTGAAACAGTGCTATCAAATGCAATAGATTTTCAGTTTTTTGAATTCTTTAATGGGAATAGGGATTGCTATTCCCATTTTTATTTCTTCATAATTCAATTTGTTTTTAGATATAGATCAGTTAGAGACTTGGATATGACACCTTTTTGGATAGCATTGCAATTTTTAACTGTTCTGCCTATTGAGCTAAAAACAATACCAACGGCGCAACAAAATGGTCGAGCTATTCTGTTTTATCCTCTAGTTGGTCTGATTATTGGGGGCATACTTTTTCTTGTTACCTGTATTTTTGTTAAATTACCCGCTCTTTTACTTGCGGCAATCGTACTCGCTTTATGGATCTGGCTAACGGGTGGATTGCATTTAGATGGGCTAGCAGATACTGCCGATGCGTGGGTAGGTGGTTTTGGAGATAAACTACGTACTTTACAAATCATGAAGGATCCAAGTTGTGGTCCAATTGGAGTCCTCAGCTTAGTTATCATATGTTTGCTCAAATTTGCACTAGTTTATGTGTTGATTGAACAGCATCAATCTTTATTTTTAATATGCATTCCTATCCTTGGGCGTGTGGTGCCATCTATT
>NZ_JAYWYV010000303.1:0-1318 GCF_048147885.1 Acinetobacter sp. 228 | reverse complement strand
CGAATATAAAACAGGTCGTGCGCATGCAGAAGTGCAGATCTTAATTAGTCGAGTATTTGGCTGTTTGCTGACAGTCATGACTTTACTGACTTTCGTGGCTATGGTTTTAGCTCCAGCAATTATCTATATGTATGCGCCGGGTTTCCATAATGACCCTGAAAAGTTTGATTTAGCGGTCAGTATGTTCCGTCTGACCATTCCCTATTTAATGTTTATGTCGCTTACGGCTTTTGCCAGCAGCATCTTAAACAGTTATGGCTCGTTTGCCTCGCCAGCTTTTTCACCTGTTTTACTGAACGTAGCAATGATTGCAGGGGCTTGGTGGCTTACACCGTATATGGCTGAGCCAATCAAAGCTTTAGGTTGGTCAGTTGTTGCGGCTGGTATTTTACAGTTAGCGATACAAATTCCTGAGTTATGGCGTAAAAACTTACTGATCCCACCGAAAGTTGATTTTAAACATGAAGGTGTAGAACGTATTTTAAAATTAATGCTTCCAGCATTATTTGGTGTATCTGTGACTCAGATTAACCTATTGCTAAATACGATTTGGGCATCTTTCATGCAAGATGGTTCAGTGTCTTGGCTCTACAGTGCCGAACGTATGACCGAGTTACCTTTAGGATTAATCGGTGTTGCGATTGGTACAGTGATTTTACCTTCACTGTCAGCACGTCATGCTGAACAAGACCAAGCGAAGTTTCGTAGCATGATTGATTGGGCAGCGAAAGTGATTGTATTGGTGGGGTTACCAGCAAGTATTGCTTTATTTATGCTTTCTACACCGATTATTCAGGCATTGTTTCAACGCGGTGAGTTTGATTTACGCGATACACAAATGACAGCACTCGCATTGCAGTGTATGAGCGCTGGTGTAATTTCCTTTATGTTAATTAAAGTATTTGCACCAGGTTTCTATGCGCAGCAAGATACAAAAACACCAGTGCGTGTGGGTTTAATGTCGGTTGCAGCTAATGCGATTTTAAACGTTGTATTTATTGGATTTTTTAAACTAATCAATTGGCATGCAGAGCATATGGCGCTTGCATTAGCCTCTTCTGGTTCAGCTTTAGTAAATGCAGGTTTGCTCTATTTTTATCTGCATAAGCGTAATATTTTCCGATTTGGTGCACATTGGAAAAAACTGGCACTTCAATATGGTTTGGCTAACCTTGCGATGATTGCAGCACTTTGGTTCGGGTTAAATTGGTATAGCGGTGAACTCTCTCAATGGATTCGTGTTGCAGAGGTAGTCGGTTTATGCGTTGTAGGTGTGATCGCTTACTTAATTGGCTTATTACTGACAGGCTTTAGACCG
>NZ_JAYWYV010000302.1:0-1320 GCF_048147885.1 Acinetobacter sp. 228 | reverse complement strand
AAGTAAATAGTTACGTTGAAAAGGCTCATGCTACAAATATCACTGATTTTTTCATGAATATTATCCCGCAAACATTAGTGAGTCCGCTTGCTGGTGGTGAAATTTTGCAGGTTCTATTTGTGGCAGTCCTATTTGGTATTTCTTTAGCTGCATTGGGTGACCGTGCACGTCCAATTACTGATTTTTTAAATAACCTCACGGCTCCGGTTTTCTATTTGGTTGGCATGTTAATGAAACTTGCACCAATTGGAGCTTTTGGTGCTATGGCATTTACTATCGGTGCGTATGGAATCGAATCAATCGGTAATTTATTACTATTGATTATGACTTTCTATATCACGGCAGTGCTGTTCGTATTAATCATTTTAGGGGCTGTAGCACGCTACAATGGCTTTTCAATTATCGATTTAATTCGTTACATCAAAGACGAACTCTGGTTAGTTTTAGGTACAAGCTCTTCTGAAGCTGCTTTACCATCTTTAATGGATAAAATGCAAAAAGCAGGTTGTGAAAAATCTGTAGTAGGTCTTGTCATTCCGACAGGTTACTCATTTAACCTTGATGGAACTAACATCTATATGACTATGGCGGCTTTATTTATTGCACAAGCATGTAATGTTGATTTATCAATTGGTGAGCAGGTTGCATTGCTTTTAGTGGCAATGGTGAGTTCTAAAGGTGCGGCAGGGGTAACGGGCGCAGGCTTTATTACACTCGCAGCTACTTTATCGGTAGTACCTGCTGTACCAGTGGCAGGTATGGCGCTTATTTTAGGTATTGACCGTTTTATGTCGGAGTGTCGTGCATTAACCAATTTAATTGGTAATGCATGTGCAACCATTGTGGTTGCCCGTTGGGACAAAGCTCTGGACAAGGATGTTCTAGATAAAGCATTACGCAAATCGAAAACGAATTAATTATTTAATTTTTAATTCGAAATAAAAACCTGTAGCAACTGGCAAATCGGGAGAGGTGCTGTGCTACAGGTTTTATTATTTAATGATCAAAAAATATAATTTAAAAACTATCTACTCATTAATAGTTATTAAGGAAAGCCAGTATAAAAATTTCGCAAATTTTCGTATAGAACTACTTTTTAAAAAGCAGAACTTTTGAGTTATCTACACTATAAAAATAGTATATAAACTAGCTTAGGTTTATGCTTTTAAGTGATCCTCAAATTCTTCACCTAACTGCATTGCTAAAGCATTACCTGCCAAATCACAGGTCACTAAGCCATATTCTTTTTTAAAACTGAAAGTAAAACCTTTTCCATCAGCAAGGTTTTTAACCGAATACCCTAATTTTTCTAACCAAATA
>NZ_JAYWYV010000301.1:0-1320 GCF_048147885.1 Acinetobacter sp. 228 | reverse complement strand
TGAAAAATAATTTGACTATTACTGATGAGGCGAGTGCACTTGAATCTATAGGAGAGAGTGTACAGGTGGTCATGGGGCGTTCTGATAATATAAAAATTACTTACCCCGATGATTTAGAACTTGCTCGCTTGATTTTACAATCACAAAATTAAGATTTTATATACAGGATAGATGGTAATTTTTACTTATAAAATAGCCTAAGTGAATATGGTGTTTCTACATATCTATTCAAAATAATTAGTATTTTTTTACAACTTGTATTTGTAAGATTGAATAAGTAATTTACTTAGATAATGTTCGATAGTCGAACAAAAAAATCCTAAATCGAACAAAACTATATATAGCTGACTAGATCAAAATCTGAAAATTATCAAAAATGTTTAAAAGGGAAATCTAAGGGAAACACTCGGGATTGAGTGAAATATTTATCTATTCTTCTCGCCTCAGTGTGCCTAAATCTCTTACCTCTCTCTTCTTCAATGAGCACAATGGAGTTGTCTAATGATTGACAAAAGTAAGTCCTCACTAAGCGAGGTTCTATCGCAGATTAAAGATGGTGCAACCATCCTGATTGGTGGTTTTGGTACCGCAGGACAACCCGCTGAACTCATTGACGGTCTGATTGAACTTGGCGTTAAGGACCTGACCATTGTGAGCAACAATGCCGGTAATGGGGATTATGGTCTGGCTAAACTGCTCAAAGCCGGTTCTATTAAAAAAGTGATTTGCTCTTTCCCACGTCAGTCGGACTCTTATGTGTTTGATGAACTGTACCGTGCCGGAAAGGTTGAACTTGAACTGGTACCGCAAGGCAATCTGGCGTGCCGTATTCAGGCAGCTGGTATGGGCCTTGGGGCGGTGTTTACCCCAACTGGCTTTGGAACACTTTTAGCTGAAGGCAAAGAGACCCGTCATATTGATGGTAAAGATTACGTGCTTGAGTATCCGATCAAGGCTGACTTTGCCCTGATTAAAGCCTATAAGGGCGACCGCTGGGGCAATCTGGTTTACCGTAAATCTGCACGTAACTTTGGCCCGATCATGGCCATGGCTGCTGATGTCACCATTGCCCAGGTTTGTGAAGTGGTTGAACTGGGTGGATTAGACCCAGAACACATTATCACCCCAGGTATCTTTGTACAGCATGTTGTACAAGTACAGCCCGCACAGTAAGCAATAAGGAGAAATAACATGAGCTACCAGAAACTCAGCCGTGACCAGATTGCAAAGCGTGTGGCACAAGATATTCCCGATGGTGCCTATGTCAACTTGGGTATTGGTTTACCGACCAAGATTGCCAGCTACCTACCTGCTGATAAA
>NZ_JAYWYV010000300.1:0-1319 GCF_048147885.1 Acinetobacter sp. 228 | reverse complement strand
TTGAGATGTGCCAAGCACCGTCTTACGGCTTTGCTGTGCCTTTTTTTCTCCCAAAAAAGTATCTCATTTAGAAACAACAAGAATTTATAACGGTAAAACTATGCCAAATTTAGAAACCTCTTCCAAAAAATTACACGTTATTCGTACCGCTATTCGTTTGTTTACCACACATGGATTCCATACAACAGGCGTAGACCTGATTGTCAAAGAATCAGAAATACCGAAAGCCACCTTGTATAACTACTTTCACTCAAAAGAACGGCTTATTGAAATGTGTATAGCTTTCCAAAAAAGTCTACTTAAAGAAGAAGTGCTTGCGATTATCTATTCAAGCCGTTATTGCACGCCAAACGATAAGCTCAAGGAAATAGTAGTTTTACATGTTAACTCTAACAGTCTGTATCACTTGCTACTTAAAGCCTTTTTTGAAATTAAAGTGGCTTACCAGCAGGCTTACCGTATGGCAATTGAGTATAGAAAATGGCTGACTCGTGAAATTTTTGAACTGATTTTTAGCTTAGAAACACGTGCGTTAAAACCCGATGCCAACATGGTTTTAAACTTAATAGATGGCTTGATGTTCGGGTTTTTGAGTACAAAGAGTTTGGATGAAAGGGATGTGGTGGTGGAGTATTTTTTTAAGCCAACTTGTTTGAGGTAAATGAGTTATTTAAATAAAAGGATGTATGGTTTGCTTGATTTTTATTAGATGAGCAGACCATATACACCCTGCAATGATGTGAGCTCATTACTCAGGTTAGATCAAATAATTAGATATAACATACTGTTTATATTATAAAAATTAATATTTTTGACTTTGTGGCGATAATATTGCTATTTTATTTTTACGATAATCGTAAATAGATTACGTATATCATAATTAAAATGGAATTAATTTAAAGCGAGTCATGGAGAAAGGAATACCATGAAAGAAATTGTATTAAGTGATTTGATCAATCAGCAGAAAGTTGGACCTTATCAAAAATTTATTTTGGTTACCTGCCTATTACTAATGATTATGGATGGGTATGACATTCAGTCCATGGCTTACGCAGCCCCACTGATTATAGAAGAATGGGGTGTTCAAAAATCGATGTTGGGAGTTGTGTTTAGTGCAAGCTTGTTTGGTTTGTTTGTTGGATCATTTTTATTAAGTTCACTTTCTGATCGTTTTGGTCGCCGTCCGATACTACTGATCTCGACCTTTATATTTTCCATATTGATGCTGTTAACACCACATGTAGGTAATATTGAGCAATTAACCGTAATCCGCTTTGTTACAGGAATTTTTTTAGGCGGTATCATGCCAAATGTGATGG
>NZ_JAYWYV010000299.1:0-1321 GCF_048147885.1 Acinetobacter sp. 228 | reverse complement strand
AGGTGCCATGCCTTGCAAAGATGGGAAGGGCTGACCGTTGTAACGAAGTTCACTGTCATAATCATCTTCAATGATCCATGCATTTTGTTGTTTTGCCCAAGCTAATAAAGCTGTACGTCTTGCTAGACTCATCGGCATGACAAGTGGATATTGGTGAGATGGGGTTACAAACGCAGCACGCGCTTGTTTAGAAAGCTTAATTCCGGTTTCAACCTGAATGCCTTCTTCATCAACAGGAACACGTACCATTCGAATGTTTTGCACAGTATGCTCAAAAATGGCTGTTGTCCCCCGATAAGCCGGGTCTTCAACCCAAACTTCATCTTTCTCCTCAAATAAAATTTGGCTGCAAATATAAAGTGATTGTTGAATGCCGGGCGTAATCACAATTTGTTCAGGTTCGCAGTGGACAGAACGTGACCGTCGTATATAGTCTGCTATAGCAATTCTTAGTGATAATACCCCTTGAGGTTCACCATAACCTGATGGAGCACCTGCACCCCGAGATCTAAATTTATTACCAAATTTACGCCAAATATCACTTGGTTGAGTACGTCCAGCGGGGACAGATACCGCAAAAGGAACATGGGGAAGTGGCTTAAATTCATCAAGCACTTTGGCATATGAACGTGCCGATTTGGTCAAAAAGATCGAGTTAGGTTTATTTTCTTTCGATGAATGTTGTATTGCAGATGTTTTAACCAAAGCATGAGACACATAAGTGCCAGTTCGTGGTTGAGAGTCAAACACACCTTCAGCTAAAAGCTGATCATAAGCTTCAATAATGGTTCCGCGAGCGACACCTAGGGTTAAAGCCAGTTCACGAGAAGAAGGCAATGGATCACCGGGTTGTAAATCACCACTTTGTACAGCTTCACGTAAAGCTTGAGTCAGTTGAGCACTTATCTTTCCTTTGCTTTTATCAATCTTTGCAATAGACGGAAGTTCCACAACTTTTGCCATTCTTGCCATAATTCTGGTCTACTTAAAAAAATACCAAGTGGTTCTTTTTAATAAACCACATAAACCAGAAAATTTACAACACCAAATATAAATAACCCTGATATTTACAGCGAGGTTTTTTATCCATGTATATCCCTGATGATTTTGCAGAAAACCGTTTGGATGTATTGCATTCTCTTATTACAGAACATCCATTTGGGGTGCTTTTTACGCATGGAAGTAATGGCTTAGATGCAAATCATCTTCCATTCGAGTTGCAAGCAAATGAAGGGAAATTTGGCATGCTACATGCCCATGTGTCACGAAATAATTCTGTTTGGCAGGACATTAAAAATGGAGATGAGGTATTGGTCGTTTT
>NZ_JAYWYV010000298.1:0-1322 GCF_048147885.1 Acinetobacter sp. 228 | reverse complement strand
TGGCAAAACGATATACATTGATTTGCCTACGGCTGGCTCGTTCCGTTTCCGATTAAGTCGCACAACAGCAACCCAAGCTGGTAAAACCCAAGACACTTGCAAGATTAAGTCTGTATACGGGATGGCTGATTCAACAATCAGTGATTATGGCAATGTGACTGTATTGCGTTCTCGGACAGTGGCTACAGATGGTGCACTATCAATTAAAGAACGTAAGCTTAACTGCCTAGTAAATCGAAAGCTTCCACTTGATGGGACAGGACCTTTACAGGTCACACGCTCAGCAGGGCAAGCACTTATCAATCTAGCTTTAGATGAGCACATTGGCCGTCGAACTAGTGCAGAAGTGGACATTTCACAAATCAATGCAGAGATATCCAAAGTAAATGCTTACTTTGGTTCAGACCTTATGTCAGAGTTCAATTACACAATTGATGACGACAATCTTAGCTTTGAAGAAATTGCTGGAATGGTGGCTAGTGCTGCATTCTGTGAGCCGTACCGGTTCGGAAGTCTAACCCGTCTCAAGTTTGAGCAACCGCAAGAAAACGCTGTCTTACTTTTTAACCATCGAAACAAAGTGCCTTTAACTGAAAAGCGCTCTTATACATTTGGTGTGCAGAAAGACTATGACGGGGTAGAGCTTGAATACACTTCAGATGTAGACGATGCCCGTGTGAAATACATCATTCCTGAAGATATTACTCCTAAGAATCCGTTGAAGATTACTACAACTGGTATTCGTAATGAGGAACAAGCAAAAGTCAGGGCGTGGCGTGAGTGGAATAAGCTTCGCTATAAATACATGTCTTGTGAAGTTGAAGTTCTAGACGAGTCTGAATTGCTTATCGGGAATGACCGAATTTTGAATGCTGACAACACAGTTGTAGATACACAGGATGGTGAGGTTGAGTCAGTAGATGGATTGATTATCCAAACATCCCAGCCATGCACCTATGATGTAGGTAGTGATTACTTCATTCACTTACAAATATCAAATGCCACTGTAGATGTGGTGCCGTGCACGGCTGGTGTTGATAAATACCATGTAGTGCTTAGTCGTCCACCAGTACAGCCACTTGTTGTGAGTGATGATAGATACGTTAAAACGCTCTACACATTAGTTCGCGCTGATCAAACAGAAGCACAGGCATTCATGCTTGAAGAACTTACCCCACAAACGCAAATGACCAATACGCTTAAGGCTTCTAACTACGATGCCCGATTCTATGAGCGTGACCATGACTTTATTTAATTAATTAACAGAAATCCAAGCCCCTTTATCGGGGCTTTTTTATGCTTGGAGAAAAGTAATGGCTGAT
>NZ_JAYWYV010000297.1:0-1326 GCF_048147885.1 Acinetobacter sp. 228 | reverse complement strand
AAAGCACTTGAATTGCCACAGGCAGAGCAAGCTGAAATTGATCTTCTTGTAAGCGAGATCAAAAAAGCAAAACGCCCGATTTTCTGGATTGGTGGTGGAACTTTAAATAGCGTTGCCGAAGTGAAAGCAATTGCAGATTTAGGTATTCCAGTTGTTTCCTCGACTCATGCTCGTGGGGTATTGGCAGATGATCATCCACGTAGCTTAGGTGCGTTCCATAACTCGGCAGGCGTTGAGCAATTATTAAAAGATGCTGATCTGATGGTGGTGGTGGGTTCTCGTTTACGTAGTAATGAAACCAAAACTTATTCGGTTGAATTTCCTGAAAACATTATTCAGGTGGATGCCAACCCAGTGGCTCAGCAACGTAATTACAAAATCCGCAACTTCATTTGTGGCGATGCCAAAGATGTCTTAACACGTGTGTTAGAACAGCTTCAAGGAACTTCAAAAATCGATGCCGATTACGATGCTGCTGTTGTGGCTGCTAAACAAGCTGCAATTGATGCACTGCGCAAACAAATCGACCAGTACGCTTTAATTTGTGATCACTTACGTGCAGCTTTACCTCAAGATGGCATTTTTGTACGTGACATCACCATGTCGGGTAGTACTTGGGGCAGTCGTTTATTCCCGGTACAATCACCAAACCAAAACATCCACTCGCTTGCGGGTGCAATTGGTTTAGGCCTTGCAACAGCAATCGGTGCTTCGATTGCTAACCCTGATAAAAAAGTAATTGGTTTAGTCGGTGATGGCGGCTTAATGCTTGGTATTGGTGAAATTGCAACTATGGTGCAAGAAAACACCAATATGGTCCTAATGATTATGAATGACAGTGGTTATGGCGTAATGCGTGGCATTCAAAATAACTACTTTGGTGGTCGTCAGTATTTCAATGAATTGCATACACCAGACTACAAACTCCTTGGCGAATCAATGGGTGTGAAAAGCTGGAAAGTCGGTAGTGCAGATGAGTTTAAAACGGTTATTCAAGAGGCTGTCGCTTTTGAAGGACCAACTGTAATCGAGCTCGATATGAACTCGATTGGACCATTAAACTTCGCGGGCCCACCGCAAAAGAAACTGTATTAACCAGTTTGGATGGTTTAGTACATATGCGATGGGAGCTGCTAAGCCATCCTTTTTTTAGATAAATTTTTTTGTCTAAAAAACAATAAAAACGAAGTTTTACAGGTAAAACAAATAAAGTTCCAGCAGGACGCGGGAACTCAATCAAGGATGTAGAGATGAAAAAGACTTCATTGATCATGGCATTCATTGCACCGCTTACGCTGGGGGTAAGCGTCAATGCATTTGCAAAAG
>NZ_JAYWYV010000296.1:0-1327 GCF_048147885.1 Acinetobacter sp. 228 | reverse complement strand
AATCATATTCAGACGATCGCGTGTTGCCATGGCTACAGCAGCACCAGCATAGTCTGCCAAATTTTTCATATATGGATGAGCAATAGAGCGAATCGATACGTTAGATAACATGGAATAACCAAACGCAAGAACTCCTACTGAAAGCTGAAATTTGCTTGAGTTAGGTACTTGTTTGATATAGCCCAAACGCGACAAAGTATGTGTGAGGCGAGTAATGGTTGGTTTTGGCAAACCTGTCATCTGCGCTAACTCTTGATTGCCCAAATGCTGATGTTTAGGCGTAAAACAACGTAATAGCTCTAAACCACGTGCTAATGCAGTAATAAATTGGCGATCATTTTCATCCTGCATGTCTTCAATCGGATGTAATAATTCATGCCTTAAAGGCGCTAATAATTTTTCTGTCTGTTCTGCATCAACTGCATCGTTCATTGTCATACCAATCCATATTTTGTTTCGCACTGCGAAAATTATAATCTATTTTTTCTATAAATAGCAAAAGAGCAAACATCCTAGTCTGCATTTTAAAGATAACTTCATTTAACTTATTAAAGCGAAAGATTAAATATTTTATTTTCTGATTTTAAATATAATTTTAATCTTCCGCTTCTAAGCCACCTACCCAATTACGCCCTTTTCTTTAAGCTCTGCTAGTTTTTCTGAAGAAACCATTCGCCCCAAAACGGCCTGCGTATGTTCACCCAACAGCGGAGGTGCTGTTTTGTACTCAACTGGCGTTCTAGAAAGTTTGATTGGTGACCCAATTACCTTCAGTTTCTCACGTTGAGGATGGTTCATCTCGACTAACATTTCTCGGGCAATCACTTGAGGCTCTTGAAAAGCTTGTTCTAAGTTATTGATTACACCAACGGGAACTTTAGCAGCATAGATTGCATCTACCCATTCATCTGCTGTTTTTGTTAAAAAGTGAGTTTGTAAAATTCCGATAATTTCATCACGATGCTTAATGCGGTCTGCATTTCGGGCAAAACGCGGATCATTTGGTAAATCGGGTAAGCCAATACTTCGACAGAGTTGAATAAACTGAGTGTCATTTCCACATGCAATAATGAAATCACGGTCAGAAGCTTTGAACACTTGATAAGGCACAATATTGGCGTGTGCATTGCCATAACGTTTAGGGATATTACCCGATGAAAGATAGTTCATTCCCTGATTTGCCATTGTGGCAATTTGAACATCAAGCAAAGCCATATCAATGTATTGGCCTAAACCCGTCACATGGCGGTTGAGTAAAGCAGCCTGTATGGCAATCGTAGAATAAAGCCCCGTGGCTAAATCAGAAAATGCGACGCCTACTTTTTGT
>NZ_JAYWYV010000295.1:0-1327 GCF_048147885.1 Acinetobacter sp. 228 | reverse complement strand
CAGCTCACTACTTGCGACCACAATTTGCCGAATATTAATTAACTCTTCAATCGTGTTTAACTTATTCTGTTCTTTTAAAAACGGATGATGAGCAGAGATCGTAGCAATAACTGTTTCTGTCATTACTAATTGTAGGCTTTCACGCATTTTTATATTGAGATTTGAACCTGCAAGGCAAAGGCTAATATTTTCTGTATAAAGTAAATTTAGAATATCATCTTGAGGAGCTGTAATAATTTCTAGGTTAAGAAGGGGAAACTTCTCTGCTAGTTGCTTTATGGCTTTAAAAAGTAATTCAGTATTCGCATCTGAAACCACACCTATTTTTAATTTACTTTCAAGACCAAGTGAAAGTTCATAAGCATGCGTAGCTAATAGCCTAAGCTGTTCAGCAATAATACGGGCTTGAGGTTCCAATGCTAAAGCCGCCGCGGTAGGAATAACTTTGCGGTGTGTACGTTCAAATAAGTGGTAACCAAGTTCTGCTTCAATATTGGCAATTGCCATACTCACTGCTGATGGCACTCGATTTAACTTACGTGCCGCGGCCGAGAAAGATCCAGTATCTAATACGGTTAAGAAAAGTTCGATATTTTCACTATTAAAATTCATTTTGATATCAGTAGAACTGAAAGCTGTTAACTTTATATATGATTTTAGCTGAAACTAAAATAATAAGAAGTAATAAAAGTTGAAAGATTATGCAAGGTTTAAAACGTCGTATTGTTTATGTTTCTTCATATGAAATTATTGGAATGGTGATTTCATCAGTAGGTTTGGCTCTTTTGGCCGGAGATAGTGTAGAGCACACTGGGCCACTTTCAGTGATGATTACTACTATTGCGGTAACGTGGAACTTTATCTACAACATTCTTTATGAAAAATGGGAGGCTCGCCAAGAAAGTAAGTCGCGTACGGTTAAACGAAGAATTGCGCATGCGATCGGATTTCAAATTACTTTAGTAATGTTCTTAATTCCGCTTATTGCGTGGTGGATGAATATTTCTCTTGTTGCCGCATTTTGGTTAGATGTTGCATTTATTATTATCATTCCAATTTATACGTTCATATTTAATTGGACATTCGATAAGTTATTTGGATTGCCTGCCTCTGCACAACCAAGTACTGCTCAACAGTAGAAAAATATTAATGAGATATCAAAGTATTATTTTAGACTTTGATATCTCGTCTTAACATTATTTTACTCGTTCAAGTTGAAGAGCTTTTGAAATTTTTATTTGAGCTCTTTTGGCAAGTACATAATATAAAACTGCAGTGGATAACAATCCCACTAACCAGGATAAATCGACTCCACCCAACATTTCGG
>NZ_JAYWYV010000294.1:0-1327 GCF_048147885.1 Acinetobacter sp. 228 | reverse complement strand
GAAGAATTTTAAGCCAAATAATTTGTGGTATGCCGTCTATTCAAGCTCAATGATATTCACATGGCTAATGACAAGCTCTGTGGTGCAAGCAAGTGATTTACAAATTTATGCCTCACCTACAGCAGGTAAAAAAACAATTGTGATGATGTTGGATACATCAGGAAGTATGACCAACAATAGTTATGGTGAAAACCGCTTAGCCATGCTTAAAAATGGTATGAATGCTTTTTTGGCTAGCAATAACCCTGTCTTAAATGATACGCGAGTAGGTTTAGGAAATTTCTCGGCAAATGGTGACAGCCGAAGTGGACAAATTTTAGTGGCTGCTGCTCCTTTAGGTGATGCAAGTACTTTAAATACGGTAGGCTCACAACGTTATAAATTAAAACAAGCTGTTGCTAATTTAACTGCGGGAGGCTCAACACCTTCAGCCCACGCTTATGCTGAAGCAGCTGCTTACTTAATGGGGACAACCACATATTCAGAGACGAATTATGCTATTCGTAAAGATAGTTATATCAAACGTGTAAGAAGATCTGATAATAGAACTGAATATTCATATTGTACTAATTACCGTGATTCGCAAATTGATACAGCCAACCTATGGCAACCTTGTCGTTCAAATAGTTATTGGAGTAGCTGGTCAACAAATAATCCAGGTGTGGATAATGCTACTGCTTATGATACTTCATCTGACTGGACTTATTACTATACTTATTACTACACCACTTTTAATTATGCTGTAGCAAATGCAGATAGCGGTATTCCAAAATCTAAATCAAACGATACAGCTAGCAATCCGAATATTGTTGTAGACCGAAATGCTACTAACTCCAATGCAGTGTATCAGTCACCTTTACCTGCAGTAGCGAATCGCCAGAGTTGTGATGGGCAAGGTATTTACTTCTTATCGGATGGCGAACCGAACAATACAACAAATACACGTTCGGCAAGTGTCATGTCGACTGCTTTAGGTAGTACTTTTGGAGCTGATTTTAATTGTTCTGGAGGTTTATCTAACACTACGGCAGACTCTGGTTGGGCTTGTATGGGGGAGTTTGCAAAAAGATTATTTGATAAAACAAAGAACCCTGCCGGAGTTTCTATTCAAACAGCATTTGTCGGTTTTGGTAGTGACTTTTCTAGTTTGAGTTCTTCTGATGTAAAAAATGCCTGCCGTTTAAGTTCGAGAACCCAGTCTGACCGAAAAGGAGATGATGCGTGTTCACCGAATCAATCTACAAATGCGGTAGCTGCACCAGGTTATGGGAATGGTGGTTTTTTCCCTACTCAGAGTTCACAAGGCGTAACAGACAGCGTTATCGCA
>NZ_JAYWYV010000293.1:0-1329 GCF_048147885.1 Acinetobacter sp. 228 | reverse complement strand
TCTTGTAGGTTCGGCAGAAACCGTTTCGGATGCTCTACAGCAATGGGTTGAAGATACCGATGTCGATGGTTTTAACTTAGCCTACATTTTGGCGCATCAAACCTTTGCCGATGTAGTTGAGTTTATTGTGCCTGAGTTGCAAAAACGTGGGGTATATCAAACCTCATATGCACAAGGAACATTAAGAGAAAAACTATTTGGTGCTGGGCCATATTTGCCTGAAAATCACCGAGGTGCAAAATATCGTAATCTAAAAGAGTTAAAACTTGCTGAGGCGAGTTAAATATTTTGGAAAGTCTTTAAATAAATAGCTGGTTAAATGCCAGCTTTTATTTTGTCTTTTTATATCGATTTTATTGCTGAGTTAATAATGAAAAGATAATTCTATAATTTAGATTAAAACATCAGATTAATTTGTTTTTGTATTATGTAAATAATCATTATTTTGTTCCTGTGATTAAAATACAGGAATTATTAAGTGAGCACAAAAGAACTCGATCATAACCACCGTTATGAAATTAAATCTCCCGATGATGTTTCACAATTAATTTCCAAATTTGCAGGGAAGGGTAAATCGAATAAAGTGATTTGGTTGGCACTGATTGGTGTATTTATTGATGCCTATGATCTAACAACGCTCTCTTTCGGTATTGAGCAAGTCATCTCAGAGTTTTCCTTAAGCCCTGTCATGACCGGTGTGGTAGCTTCAGCAATTGTCTGCGGAACCATTGTTGGTAACCTGATTGGTGGTTGGCTGACAGATAAAATTGGCCGTTATCGGGTCTTCATGGCGGACATGGTGCTGTTTGTTATTGCGGCAATTGTTGCAGGCTTTGCACCGAATGTATGGGTTTTGATTTTAGCCAGATTTATTATGGGAATTAGTGTTGGTATTGATCTGCCTGTGGCAATGTCATACTTATCTGAGTTTTCCAAATTTAACGGTAGTAGCAATAAGGCAGCGCGTTTAGCCGCATGGTGCCCAATGTGGTATGCCGCTTCCTCGGTGTGTTTTGGCCTAGTTCTGGCGCTTTATTTTCTTTTACCCCCTGAGCATAGCAACTGGTTATGGAGAGCATCTTTAATTTTTGGAGCAGTGCCAGCATTACTCATTATTTTTATTCGCGGTAAATATTTAACTGAGTCACCAATCTGGCTTGCAAACCAAGGTGATTTAAAAGGTGCAGCTCGAGTTCTACAAGAATCCTATGCAATTCATGCAGTCGCTACAGTTGAAAAAGTAAAAAGAACTGCTGAAAAGAAAAAGCGCGAGGGTTTTGCAGTTCTATTTAATAAAACCTATTTGCCAAGAACGATTGTGGCCATTGT
>NZ_JAYWYV010000292.1:0-1331 GCF_048147885.1 Acinetobacter sp. 228 | reverse complement strand
TCATGGCATTATGGTTTGGTTGGAAATATCGTGCGTCAAATAAAGATGCAGACTATAAACCTACATGGGCACACTCAACTGCAATTGAAGTTGTAGTATGGGGTATTCCTGTCATTATTATTGGTATTTTAGCTTGGTTAACTTGGTGGGGTTCCCACAAGTATGACCCATACCGTCCTTTAGAATCAGATAAAGCACCTTTAACTATTCAGGTTATTGCTGAACAGTTCAAGTGGATTTTTATTTATCCTGAACAAAACATTGCGACTGTTAACGAAGTACGTTTCCCAGAGAAAACTCCGTTAAGTTTCAAAATCACTTCTAACTTCACGATGAACTCATTCTTCATTCCACAGTTAGGCGGTCAAATTTATGCAATGGCAGGTATGCAAACTCACCTTCATTTGTTAGCAAATGAAACTGGTGTATATCGTGGTTTCTCTTCTAACTACTCAGGCTATGGTTTCTCTCAAATGCGTTTCAAAGCGCATAGCGTTACAGAGCAACAATTCAACGAATGGGTAGCGGCTGTTAAAGCAGGTAATGGTACAACCATTAACCCAGAAGCAGTTCAAAAAACTACGCTTGACCAAGCTGAATTGGCAACCTTACGTGATGGCGATCGTTCTAAGCACCAAATCGAGCATTTAGTAAATCGTGCTAAAGCTGCTGGTGATCAAGAAGCGCTTGCTAAAGCAGAAGCGATGAAACCGTTCCCGACTAAGCCACACCCTGTGACTTATTACTCTTCAGTTGAACCAAAATTGTTTGAAACAATTATCAACCACTATATGAGTAACTATCATGGTGCTGACCACTCTGCTGCACATACAACAGCAGAAACTCATGTTGCAGCTGAACACGCTGCTCAAGGGGAATAAGACATGGATATGATTTTTGGTAAATTGGGTTGGGACTCTATCCCGACAGAGCCAATCGTACTTGTCACCATGGTCTTTATGGCACTTGGTGCAATTGCTGTGCTTGGCGGTATCACCTATTTCAAAAAATGGGGATATTTGTGGAAAGAATGGTTTACAACTGTAGACCATAAAAAGATTGGTATCATGTATATCATCGTATCTGTTGTCATGCTTTTGCGTGGTTTCGCCGATGCGATCATGATGCGTTTACAACTTTTCCTCGCTAAAGGCGGTGGTGAAGGTTATTTACATCCTGACCATTACGACCAGATCTTCACCGCACACGGTGTAATCATGATCTTCTTCGTAGCAATGGGTCTAGTTGTAGGTATGATGAACATCTCTGTACCTTTACAGATCGGTGCTCGTGACGTTGCTTTCCCATTATTAAACTCTTTAAGCTTCTGG
>NZ_JAYWYV010000291.1:0-1334 GCF_048147885.1 Acinetobacter sp. 228 | reverse complement strand
ACATTTCAAATCACCATTTAAAAACTAAGATCTAAAATTATCTCAATATCTGTTTTGCTGATTCAACAATGGTCTCGGTCAGTACATCAAGTTGTTTCGACTGTCTTTTCCAGTGATGCCAATATAAAGGAACATCAAGTTGAGCCTCAGGCATAATATCAACAAGTGTTCCATTTTCGAGTAATGGTTGAACCTGAAGCTCGGGCACCATGCCATAACCTAAACCTAGTTGAATTGCTTTAACGAAAGCATCTGTTGCCGGAATAAAACTATAAGGATAACTCTGCATTGGTAAACCGTATCCTTTTAATAAAACCTCTGAATGCATTAAATCTTTATGGTTAAAAATAACCGCCGGTGTTTTTCTTAAAACTTCTCGGTTAATTCCACCACTAAACCACCGATTTACAAACTCGGCCGATGCCAGCATTTTATAGCGCATTTTACCAAGAGGCTGAGCTAAGCAACCCGCCATCACTTGCTCTTCTGCTGTAATACATGCATTGACCTGACCTGTTTCTAGCAAAGTATGCGTGTGAGATTGATCGTCAATTTTTAGCTCTAACACTATTTTTTCTTTAAACAATGTTTGCTGAATACTGGGTAAAAGCCAAGTTGCTAATGAGTCTGCATTTGAAGCCAACGCAATTTTATAAAATTCTGATTCAGAAGATTTGCCCATTAAACCTTGTAATAGATTTTGCTCCATTAACCTTGTATGACGTAAATGCTGGAGCAAGGTTTGCCCTGCTTGTGTGAGTACACAAGGGCGGCCCCGTATAATTAAAATCTGCCCTAAATATTTTTCTAGGGCTTGTACACGTAGTGATACAGCAGAGGGAGTTATACATAAGTGCTCTCCTGCCGCATCAAAACTTCCGACTTCTGCAACCGCCAGAAAAGCTTCACATTGCTTACTATCTAACATACAAAACCTAAATTATTTTTAGCCAAACCTAAATATTCTTAATTTTACTTATTTCTTAATAAAAAGTCAGATAATTCCCCCATCTGATTTGTTTCTGCTTAATGGTTATGCTTTCTCTGAGTGTGTTTTTTAAAGGTTTAGGTATTGGTAGCGGCCTAATTGTAGCAATTGGTGCCCAAAATGCTTTTGTTCTAAAGCAAGGGCTTAAACAGCAATATGTATTTTGGCTATGTTTAATTTGTGCCCTGTCCGATTCAATTTTAATCGCCTGTGGTGTATTAGGTTTTGCCGAAATTATGACAGCATCACCCATCTTAATCACAGTCGCTAAATATTTAGGGGCAACGTTCTTATTCGTCTACGGTGCAAAAGCCTTCTATGCCGCGTTTAAAACTAACCAAGGCAT
>NZ_JAYWYV010000290.1:0-1334 GCF_048147885.1 Acinetobacter sp. 228 | reverse complement strand
CGTGAAGCAACTTCAGAGAATTTTATTATTTCAGTGAAGCTTAACTCTGCCGACTTCCAGCGTGGTGGTATTAGCGAACAAGATGTGATTTCGGTATTTAAAGCCGTTGATGAAGCAGGGATCGACTTAATTGAAATTTCAGGTGGAACTTACGAAGCACCTGCAATGGCTGGTGCCAAAGCTGATAAACGTAAGGCAAGTACTATTGCACGTGAAGCATACTTTCTAGATTTTGCTGAAAAAATCCGTCAGCATGTAAAATGTAAACTTATGGTGACAGGTGGCTTCCGTACAGTAGAAGGCATGAATGCTGCTCTAGCAAGTGGGGCATGCGACTTTATTGGTATTGCTCGTCCACTTGCTGTTGAAACAGATTTAACTGACCGTTTAATCGCAGGCCAAGACGTTCGCTACGCCGTAAAACCAATTAAAACAGGTTTACCTTTTGTCGATAAAATGGCAATTATGGAAATTATTTGGTACGCGGCACAATTTAAAGCCATTGGGCAGGGTAAAAAGCCAAATCCTAAACTGTCACCTTTACTCGTGTTTTTAAATTATGCCAAGGGTAATATTAAGGCTGTTGTTCAAGGACGCGTGAATTCACGTAAGTCAGCGTAAAAATTTCTTAAAGTAAAGGTACTATTTCTAAGGATGAAATAGTACCTTTATGCTCAATTTAGAACGTATAGCTCATACCTAATTGAACGGTACGTGATTCACCCGGATAAGCATAGGAACGAAAAGCACTTTCATCATAAACTTTATCAAAAATATTCTTCACATCTAAGTTAAGACGAAGTTTTGGTGTTGCCTGATAATAAGAAACCAAATCTGTAACTGCATAACCTTTCATGTTATAGGTGTTATTGGCTGTCTGACCTGCACGTTTATCAATATATTTTTGATTGATGCCTAGACCTAAGCCTTGTAAAGGACCATCCTGAAATTCATAGATATTTAAAAGATTAAAACTATTCTTTGGAATATTGGCTAGAGCTGTTCCTTTTTGCAAAGTATTGTCTTTAGTTACTTCCGCATCTGTATAAGCATATCCACCAATAATTTTCCAGGCTGGTGTAATTTGACCAGCAATATTTAACTCAATGCCACGGCTACGAACTTCACCAGCAGCGACTTTTTTATTTTGATTTGGATATAAAGGATCATCTGTTAAAACGTTTTCTTTATTAGCATAAAAAATAGCGGAATCAATCGATAACATATTATCAAGTGCTTGCCATTTAAAACCTAACTCGTAAGCTGTACCTTCTTCAGGATCAAAACCTTCTCCGTTACGGTTGGCGCCAGTATTTGGTTTAAAAGATTTTGCA
>NZ_JAYWYV010000289.1:0-1335 GCF_048147885.1 Acinetobacter sp. 228 | reverse complement strand
ATGCGAGTAGCTGGAAATGCAGGACGATTGAACGTATAAGTCATAACAATCTCGATGTTCGGTATTACACTAGGATAGGTTGGCGGATATTCCATTACTGTCAACCGACTGCTGTATTGTAGCCCCATAATGCTGGATTTGTACAAAATTATGGGTGTTTATCATGCTTTTAAATTTAGGCAACGTATGAGTGATGAAAAGAAAAATTGGACGGGGAACATACAATTAGGCGCCAAAACTGACCTAAATGTGGTTCTCAACCAATTGTGTAAGGCGTTTAATAGCTGTCCATTTTTTAAGCATAGTGGAATGATTATGCGTGTGGTAGATGGGCACATTGAAGGCTATGTTGAAATGCAACCTGACCTCATTGGCAATTTGGCTTTTCAGGTTTTGCATGGTGGTGTGGCTGCAACTTTGCTTGATAGCATTGGTGGAATTGTGGCAATGGAACATCTCTATCGCCGTTCAACCCCCGAAACCCTGCCTGAAACCATTAAACAGGTTACACGCTTGGCAACTGTCGATATGCGTGTAGATTATTTGGCACCGGGGCGTGGTAAATATTTTATTGCACGTGCCGAAGTCCTACGTTTAGGCCGCAAGGGCTGTACCATGCGCATGACCATGGTCAATGATGAAGATAAACAGATTGCTGCAGGCATTGCCTCATATGCCTATTAATCTAGGCATTTTAAGCATTTAAAAAGCGCTCAGGGCGCTTTTTTTCATATTAAAAAAGATAAAAATTTCACAAAAACTTTGAGATAAACATTAATTTAATTAGAACGAACGCATTAGTTATATTTTTTTATTCTCATATCATGAGGTTTTAGCGTTAAAATTGTCTCCTTTGACAATGCGGTATGTCTTGTTTATAGAAAAATAAAAACTCTATAACAAGGTGTAGTGCGAGATTGATGGCAAAGCCAACTCATCTTTAGGAACATACCATGACTGATGCACAAAGCAATGTACAAGAAACAGTGCCAACAACATCTGCCTCGGATGACAACATGCAAAACAAGCGCAAAAAATTTCTTGGTTTCTTTGCGCTGATTTTATTGATCGCCGCTATTTTATATGCAATCTGGGCATTATTTTTAAATCACTCGGTGAGTACGGATAATGCTTATGTCGGTGCAGAAACCGCGCAAATTACCTCAATGGTTAGCGGACAGGTCGCTCAGGTTTTGGTAAAAGATACTCAAACAGTACACCGCGGTGATGTGCTGGTTCGTATTGATGACCGTGATGCCAAAATCGCGTTGGCACAAGCCGAGGCAGAGCTTGCCAAAGCAAAACGCCAATATAACCAAACTGCGGCAAACAGTA
>NZ_JAYWYV010000288.1:0-1337 GCF_048147885.1 Acinetobacter sp. 228 | reverse complement strand
CAAGCGGGTGTGCCTGCTGAAATCTTTAGTGTGATTACAGGCGATGCAGCTCATATTGGTGATGCGATTTTTGAAAGTGATGTCGTACGTAAGTTTACTTTTACTGGGTCAACACCAGTTGGCAAAATGTTGCTTGAGCGTTCAGCAAAAACCTTAAAAAAAGTTTCCTTAGAATTGGGTGGCAATGCGCCGTTTATTGTATTTGATGATGCTGATTTAGATGCAGCAATTGAGGGAGCACTCATTGCTAAATTTAGAAATGCAGGGCAAACCTGTGTCTGCGTCAATCGATTCTTAGTGCAGGCGGGCATTTATGAAAAATTTATTGCTGCCTTAAGCCAAAAAATCCAAAACTTTAATATTGGTAATGGATTAGAAGCTGGGCATGACATTGGGCCATTAATTAATGCCAATGCGGTGAAAAAAGTTGAAGCTCATATTCAAGATGCATTAGATAAAAATGGTCGTCTTGTGGTTGGTGGTAAGAAGCATAAAGCGGGTGAATTGTTTTTTGAACCGACACTGATTGCAGATGTTACCGCTGATATGGATGTGGCAACTCAAGAAACGTTTGGTCCACTGGCAGCCGTATTTAAATTTGAAACCGAGCAACAAGCCGTTGAAATGGCAAATGCAACTGAATTTGGTTTAGCTGCATATTGTTATACCAAAGATTTAGGCCGTGCTTGGCGAATGAGTGAACAGCTTGAATATGGCATGGTCGGAATTAATAAAGGCCTTATTTCAAATGAAGTTGCACCGTTTGGTGGAATTAAACAGTCTGGTTTAGGGCGTGAAGGTTCTAAATACGGTATTGAAGATTATCTGGAAATTAAATACACCTTGTTTGGAGGATTGAATATATGAGTAATGAAAAATTTGAAAAGGGTTTAGCAATCCGCAAACAAGTTCTTGGTGAAGAATATGTAAATAATTCAATCAACAATGCCGATGAGTTTAATCTTCCTCTTCAAGAATTAGTCACTGAATATTGCTGGGGAGCTGTTTGGGGGCGTGAAGAATTAAGTAAGCCTGAGCGCAGTTTAATTAACTTGGCAATGATCTCAGCTTTAAATCGTCCGCATGAATTAAAACTACATGTTAACGGTGCACTTCGAAATGGTGTACCTAAAGAGAAAATTCGTGAAGTGCTTTTGCAGGTTGCAATTTACTGTGGCGTCCCTGCTGCTGTAGATAGCTTTCGAATTGCTAAAGAGGCAATTAAAGAGTTTGAATCTGAGCAATAAACGTTGCCTTTGAATAATTAAAAAAAGCCTTGTTCAAGTGGACGAGGCTTTTTTTATTTTAAGCTTATTTGTTCAGTTCAGAGGGTAAAT
>NZ_JAYWYV010000287.1:0-1339 GCF_048147885.1 Acinetobacter sp. 228 | reverse complement strand
GAAGAAAAAGCAACTTGATGCAGCGGTCGCGAAAGAAATTTTAGAAAACGGTGAAAAAAAATGGATGGTGCAAGTTGCTTTGGCACCTAATCAAAATAAAGCAAATATGATTCAGTCCCAATTACAGGCTAAAGGGTATAAAGTTGTTACCAGCGCAACTACAAAAGGAATACGAGTCATGGTCGACCCTGCCAATGACTACGCAATTGCACAAATTATTCGAGAAAAAATAATTGCAGATGATAGCTTGGATTTGAGATCGGCTTGGGTATTTAAATGGGCTTCTCTAACAGCACAGTAAAATAAAAAGGAGTCCGAAGACTCCTTTTTTTATTCATGTAAGTTTGTGGTAATTTTCTGCATGATTTGCAGAAGAACATCAAACTCACTTTGCAACGGCGTACTTTTACGAGTAACAAGTGCTAAAGTACGGCTAGGTGCGTCTTCAATTGGTTTTGCAGTAATCTGATCATTAAATTTGATCATACTATTTTCAATTGCGATTTCTGGTAAAAGAGTAAAGCCTAAATCGGAAGAAACCATTTCAACCAATGTTGGTAGAGAACTTGCTTTTAAGCGGTTATCGTTTTTACGCTCACCAATTGGACAGGCGCTTAATACGTGGTCACGTAAACAGTGGCCTTCTTCAAGCAAAATGAGACGTGATAAATCGAGATCATCAAGTGAATTTGCTTGAAGTGCATTTGTATCTTGCTTACTACAAACAAGATATAAATTTTCTTTTGAAATTTCAGCTACTTTTAAACTTCTTGTATCAAAAGGTAGGGCAAGGACAATCATGTCCAAATTACCATGTTCTAGGCGCTCTACAATCTTCTCACTTTGAGCTTCATGTAAATGCAACTGAATCTTCGGTAATTGTTGATGCACTTCATCAAGTAACCGTGTCAGGATAAAAGGTGCAATTGTTGGAATAACACCCAAATGAAGATCACCTGTTAATGGTTCACTCATTTCACGGCTTAAACGCATTAAATCCTGAGCATCTGCTAGCAATACACGGGCTCGAGCAACAACTTGCTCACCTAATGGCGTTAAACGCACATTCTGACGGTCACGCTCAACCAGAACGCCACCTAGTAGCCTTTCCAGCTCCATAATGCCGCCCGATAAAGTCGATTGGGTAACAAAAGAGCGACGTGCTGCTTCAGTAAAATGCAAAGTTTCCGACAACGTAACTAAATATGATAGCTGTCTTAGTGAGGGTAATGCAGCCATAGTGTCCTAGTATGATGATTTAAAATGATGCGCAAATAAACCGCTAAGCTGTGGAATAAAATGGGCAGGGATATCATGCCCCATTCCATCAATTAATTCA
>NZ_JAYWYV010000286.1:0-1340 GCF_048147885.1 Acinetobacter sp. 228 | reverse complement strand
TTTGTTAGAACCCATTTAAAGTGTCTATATTCTCACCAATAAAAATGTCTGGTTTATGATGATTTTTATCACCATGGACTGGATATAAAATATAGATGCTGATCACTATGTCTGACAAAGAAATTCAACGTCTTGCAGTTCTGCAAGACGTTCGAGATCATCGTATTACCCAAGTCCGTGCTGCTGAAATCCTGAATCTTTCCACCCGTCAAATTACCCGGTTATTGCAGAAGCTCAATCAAGATGGTGTTTCAGGCATGACGCATGCCAGTCGTGGTCAACCGGGCCATCATCGCCATGACGATTTATTAAAATCGCAATGTCTTTCCATTATTTCTGAACATCTGCTGGGCTTTGGACCTACCTTGGCGCATGAGAAGCTCAGCAGCATGTTTGACCTGAATATCCCGGTAGAAACGGTTCGGCGCTGGATGACTGCAAATGACCTTTGGATTCCGCGATCCAAACGTCTAAAACGCCCATACCAGCCACGCTATAACCGTGATTGCTTCGGTGAGCTGATCCAGATTGATGGCTCATATCATGACTGGTTTGAAGGAAGAGCCACCAAATGCTGTTTGCTGGTTTATATCGATGATGCTACCGGCAAGCTGTTGCATCTGCGCTTTTGTGAGGCTGAAACGACCTTTGACTATATGCTTTCAACCCGAGCCTACATTGAGCAATACGGCAAGCCCTTGGCCTTTTACAGCGATAAACACTCGGTATTCAGAGTGAATCAGAAATCCAGCCAAGACAGCAAGATCACGCAATTTGGGCGGATTCTGAATGAGTTAAACATTGATATTATCTTCGCCAACTCCCCACAGGCGAAGGGTCGCGTAGAGCGAGCGAATAGAACCCTTCAGGACCGTTTGATCAAGGAGATGCGCCTGGAAGGCATCTGTTCGATTGCAGAAGCAAATGCCTGGTTGCCCTGCTTTATTGAGCAGTTCAATCAGAAGTTCGCCAAATGTGCGCGAAACTCAAAGAACCTGCATCGACCATTAACCGAATCTGATCTTGAACTGGATGATATTTTTACCTGGCAGGAACCGCGTAAGGTCACCAAGAACCTGACGATTACCTATGACAAATGTATTTATCTGCTTGAACCGACAGAGCTGAATCATAAGCTTGCTGGGCAATACATTGCATTTCTGGAGTATCCGGATGGCACTGTGGCCCTCATGCATGAAGGACGAAAGCTCAACTACAGCATCTTCAATAAATTGGCTGGGCTACAGCAAAATGAGATTGTTGAGAATAAACGGTTAGGTTCAGTCCTGGCGCATATTCAACAGCAGCATGAAGAACTAGAAAAACAGAATAAACGTTCC
>NZ_JAYWYV010000285.1:0-1344 GCF_048147885.1 Acinetobacter sp. 228 | reverse complement strand
AATTAGTTAAATTTCTTAACATTAATTATGTGGAAGGGATGATTAAAAAGATGAGCCTACTTAAACACCTTGTAAACTCATCTTATTTATAAATTTAGATAGAATTATTAAAAGTATCGCATTGGTTAATATCACCGGTTTTTAAACCGACTTGGAACCAGTGCATTCGCTGTTCACTACTACCATGAGTAAAGCTATCCGGAACGACTTGTCCTGTTGCTCGTTTTTGTAAGTAGTCATCTCCAATTTTTTGCGCGGCATCCATTGCCTCCTCGACGTCCCCCTGCTCTAAAAACTGAGTACGCTGTTGATTATGATTGGCCCAGATACCCGCTAAACAGTCAGCTTGTAATTCTTGACGTACAGATAACTGATTACCTTCTCTTTGACTGACTTGCGCACGAGCCTGTTGTACTTGAGATGAGATACCAAGCAAAGTTTGGACATGATGTCCTACTTCATGGGCAACTACATAAGCTTGGGCAAAGTCCCCTGCCTGATCTTGTCTCGATAATTCTGTCTGATTTTGTTCGCCAGATATTCCCATCTGCTCACGCATATCTTTGAAGAATTCTGTATCAATATAAACCTTTTGGTCTGCAGGACAATAAAATGGTCCCATAGCAGATTGAGCTGTGCCACATCCTGATTGAGCTATTCCACTAAATAATACTAATGTTGGTGGCGTATAAGTTTTACCTAACTGTTTAAAAATAGGTGTCCACGTATCCTCTGTATCGGCTAATACTGTTCCAACAAAATCAGAAGCTTCCTTTTGCTCGGCTGTTAAACTTTCGGGTGCTGTTGCATTTGATTGTTGCGAAGCAGTAACCTGCTGCGTTGCCTGATATGCTTGTTGGGGGTCAACGCCAAAAAATTTCCATGCAACAAATGCCACAACCAAACCAATAATACTAATACCACCTGCCCTAACACCGCCTCCGCCTCGACGGTCTTCAACATTGGTACTGACTCGACGATCTCTCCAACGCATAATTTCCCTCTTCTTTGTAGATGGCCTGATTAACTAGAAGCTTTTGGCCACATTTTTTGTATCAAGCTAACAACAAGCAATACTATTGCACCAGCAACAATTCCTATTGCAAAGTTAATAAGCGTTGGAGTTAAAGCACCAATGATGTTGCCTACAGCAGGTATAGTTTCCACATGATCAACTGTATTTTCAGTAACATGATGGAGTAAAGGAATCGTATGATTAATAATCCCTCCACCTACCAAAAACATCGCAATAGTGCCGACGATAGACAATAACTTCATTAAAAGTGGCGCAAATGCAAGCAGCCCGCGACCAATAGTTTGTTTAAAAGAAGCAGCCTGTTTTGT
>NZ_JAYWYV010000284.1:0-1344 GCF_048147885.1 Acinetobacter sp. 228 | reverse complement strand
CAAGCAGGCTTTAGTGGTGTTGGCGGGTTTGCAACCAATGGTTTTGGTGACTTATCACCAAATAAATTTGGTTTAGGTTCTGCTTTCATTATTGAAGTGGTTCTTACTGCTTTCTTCTTAATCATTATTTTAGGAGCAACTGACCGCCGTGCACCTGCTGGCTTCGCTCCTATTGCAATTGGTTTGGGCTTAACACTCATTCACTTAATCAGTATTCCGGTGACAAATACTTCGGTAAACCCTGCACGTAGTACAGGTGTTGCGTTCTTTGCTGAAACGGCTGCTTTAAGTCAGTTGTGGTTGTTCTGGGTAGCACCGATTTTAGGGGCTGTGATTGGGGCAATTATTTATAAGGTGGTTGCTGGGGATAAGGATTAACTGCACAACCGCAAACACCACGGTCACTCAAGTTGTAGTTATATAGGTAATGCCTCACTTTTGAGTGAGCAAAAGTGACAAAACTCATTCGTTTCACTGACGTTACCTCCATGTAACGCAGTGAAACAGGCGGCCTCCGTGCCGCCGTCGCGATAGCAAATTGAGTAAAATATATTTATTACAAAAACGGATTATTAATTTCTTGTTCAGCCGGACGTTCAATTTTCTCAGGCAATTCTTCTTTTTCCAAAGCTGCAATTATATCGTTTAAAAAACTCTGCAATGCCTTTGCCTGCTCTAACCCGACTTTGTCTTTAGTGATTTGCAAATTGCCATAAATGCTCACGCAATCGACATCATTTTCTAATGTTAAATCTTCAATTGAAGAAGATTCAGTACCCTTTTCAAATGGCTTAAACATAGCTGTTGTCTCGTTGTTATATCTTCACAGTGTAATACGACCAATTTAAAAAAAATCAATCAAAATTAAAAGAGCCGACAAAATTAAGAAAGCGCCCATCAGGATATTAAAATATTTCAAACGGTTGCCCTGATTCAGTACCACTGAAAATTTATCGCCACATAGTCCCCAAAAGAACAAGCAGGCATAGCAGGTGAAGAAATAAATAATAATAAAGATCGGCAACGACTGCGGGTTTTCAATGCTCGTAAACATGGTAATGCCCGACACACAAGCCAACCACGCTTTTGGGTTAAGCCACTGTAATAAGAAACCATCTTTAAAATTGGGAATAAGCATGTGCTCTACAGGTGCACTTGAAATTGAAATATTGGCAGCAGAAAGAATAATTTTTATGCCGATATAGCAAACAAAGAGCGTTCCACAAACTGCAAGAATTTTTAAGACAACTGGAAACTGAGTTAATACACTTTGAAGGCCAAAGGCCATAAAAATCAAAAGCAAGGTAAAGCCAATGGTGGCACCTGAAATATAGGGAAGTGATC
>NZ_JAYWYV010000283.1:0-1345 GCF_048147885.1 Acinetobacter sp. 228 | reverse complement strand
TTGAAAAGGCGACTCAACTGTTTCGTAGCAAAGGTTACGACGGGGTGGGCATTGCCGAATTAATGTCTAGCGCAGGCTTTACTCATGGTGGGTTTTATAAACATTTCAGCTCGAAAATAGACCTTGTTACTATTACTGCCAAATATGGTCTTGAGCAGGTTTTAAAAAGAATAGAAGTTTTAAACTTAACCCAATTTATTCAAATGTATGTGTCTCGTACACATCGGGACAACCGTGATCAGGGCTGTACCTTAACAGCGCTATCTTGTGATGCCGCAAGACAGCCCGACGAAGTAAAAGTCGAGTTTGAAGAGGGCATTGAGCAGCTTATTGAGTTCATTATGAATGAACGCGCAAAACAAGTTTCTTTAGAAACAGAAGAGCTGAGAAAGCAAGCTATTAATATTCTTGCGCAGTCAGTAGGGGCAATTGCATTGTCTCGTGCATGCCCAGACCAATCAAACCTTAGCGATGAAATCTTGGAGAGCTGTAGAGAGAGTCTTTTAAAATTAGCCGATTAAGTTTTTTTATCTTTTAAGTTGGTTTGGCTAAACTGAATTAATCTCGCTATATCGACTGTTCGCTCATAAATGAGTTCTGCTGCATGTTCGCAGGCGTGTTCTAGGGTGATGGGACCATTGGCTAGTGAAAAAGCAGCGCTTACACCGTGCTCATAAAGTGCTTGATAGCCTTGGCCTAAAGTTCCTGCAATCACAATGACCGGAACATTGTGGGCTTTGGCAATTTGGCTTACCCCAAAAACGGTTTTACCGCTTAAGGTTTGTTGGTCAAATTTACCTTCACCCGTAATTACCCAATCTGCGTTAGAAATTTTATGCTCAAGCTGATTCAGTTCAGCCACAACTTTAACTCCAGCTTTAAAGTCTGCATTTAAATAACTTTTGGCGGCAAAACCCAAACCACCAGCGGCACCAGAACCCGCTTCATCTCGTTTATCGAAACCTAAAAGTTGTGCCGTGACATCGGCAAAATGGGCAAGGGCTGCATCGAGTAACTGTACTTGAGTTGGAGATGCACCTTTTTGTGGGCCAAAAATATGTGATGCGCCGTTTGGGCCACAAAGTGGATTGGTCACATCGGCAGCCAGTAAAAACCGTGTGTGCTGAATACGTGAGTCGAAATGTGTTAAATCAATTTTGGATAGGTGGCTAAGGGCAAGGCCGCCAGCGGGTAAAACGTTTTGGTTAGCATCGAGTAAAACTGCACCCAAAGCACTGAGTAAGCCTGTGCCGCCATCGTTGGTGGCGCTGCCGCCTACAGTTAAAATAATGTCTTTTGCACCCGCGTCTAAGGCATCCAAAATAAGCTGGCCTGTTCCAAATGT
>NZ_JAYWYV010000282.1:0-1349 GCF_048147885.1 Acinetobacter sp. 228 | reverse complement strand
AAACCTACATGATGAAAGAATCAATTGGCAAGAAGGCCATCTTAAATATGGTGCTAAAGGACAATACACCTTTAAAAACAATCAGCTCTATGCAAGTTTGAGTGGTATTAGTTCGGCCACATTTGGTGATGGTGACGCAGGCCAAAATAGTAATGGCAAAGAACGTAAAACAGATGTGAATGAATGGGTCATTGGTTTTAAAGACGGCACCAATAAAGATGAGTTAACGACCTATGATTTAAGTATTGGTCGGCAAAATATCATGATTGGTGACGGGTTCTTTATTGCGGGTGATGCATTAAACCTTGGAAAAGCACCTGCGGATGGCACACTAGATCGGGGCGGCGCATATTATCTGGCAGCTCGTCGAAGCTTTGATTTTACAAGTTTGCTTCAATATAAACCGCAAGAGAATACAACGCTAAAGCTGGCTTATTTAAAGTCAGATAATAAAGCACAATTTTCCCCAGAACTATTTGTGACTGATCTGATGTATCAGCTTAAAGATAAGGGCGTTGGGTTTACCTATTTAAACGTATTAGACCTTGAAGATGCTGAACACGTTTCAGGACGACAAGACCTTAAAAATTATGCTTTACGCTTTAATTATCAACCTTTACCAGAGATACAAGTTAAAACTGAGTTTGTAGTTCAAGATAAAAAAGATGGCCAAGAAAATGCTGGCTACTTAGCGCTGAACTATAACTTTTTATCTTCAAAATATACGCCTTCATTAGGCTACCGTTTTAGTCATTTTTCAGACCAATACGACCCTATGTTTTATGGAAATACGGTCGGCTTTGGTACATGGTTTCAGGGTGAAGTTGCCGGAAACTATGCTGGACCATTCAATAAAAATGCCGACATTCATCAAGTCTCTTACATGATGAATTTGAAAGAAAATTTTATGTTGGGTGCTTTGGCCTATAAGTTCAAAACAGTAAATAAGTCTTTAACTAATGTAGATGGACATGAGCTGGATGTCTTTTCGGTCTGGTCAGTTAATAAAAAATTCAACGTGATTCCTTTAGTGGGACTTTATAAACCAAAACACGATATCCATAGTGGCGGTACTCAAAACTACGATGACAAAACCAATGTCTATGCGCAGTTGATTCTGCAATACATCTATTAATAAATCCTTTTAAATGAATTGAGAGAAATAAAAAATGAGTGAAGTTCAGATTTTACAAAGCGTGCAACAATTTATGGCACGTCAACACGGACATTTTATTGATGGAAAATTAGTTGCCGCCGAGCATTTAGATAAAGTGGATATTATGAATCCATCGACTGAACAAGTGGTTGCTCAAATTAGAATTGGTAGTCAACAAGATGTCGAAAGCGCC
>NZ_JAYWYV010000281.1:0-1349 GCF_048147885.1 Acinetobacter sp. 228 | reverse complement strand
GCAGTGGTAAAGTTGAACCAATTGGACGGCGCATGTTTAATGCAGTTTCAATTTGCACAACATCGATATACACCATATTTAAGCGATCACGCGTTGCCATCGCTACAGGCGCTTGAACATACTGGCTCATCTCTTCCATATATTGATGAGCAATATTACGAATCGAGATGTTGGATAATGCTGCATATCCTAAAGATAAAACGCCAATATCTAATGTATATTTGGTCGAGTTAGGCAATTGTTTTAAATAACCTAATGACACAAGGGTATTGGTAATACGTGCAATGGTCGGTTTAGGTAAACCTGTCATTTTTGCTAATTCTTGGTTGCCAAGCACCTGATTATTTGCAGAAAAGCATCTTAAAAGTTCTAAACCGCGTGCTAAAGAAGCAATAAATTGCGGGTTGTTTTCCCGATGTATATGCGAAATAGGATCTAAACGTATCTCATCAAAATTTATTGGTTTTTCAGTTTCCGTGTTTTGAGACATTCGATCCTCAAATATAATTAAAGCAATAGTTTTGCCATTATATTTCGCTCTGCAAAATAAATCCATTCATCACTGCGCTGTTGTGATGAATGGATATTGGGTTCAATGGTTATGAAACGTTTTCAATCACCATCGCAAGACCTTGACCTACACCAATACATAGACTCACCACGGCATATTTCTTCTTACGGCGAATTAACTCGCGCGCTACTGTTAAGCTAAGACGAGCGCCAGAGGCACCAAGTGGATGACCAACCGCAATTGCACCACCATTTGGGTTCACACGCGGGTCATTAAAATCAACATTCCAGCCTTTTAAACAAGATAAAACCTGTGAAGCAAAGGCTTCATTAATTTCAATAATATCCATGTCATCTAAAGTAAGTCCCGCACGCGCAACAGCTTTTTTAATGGCTTCGATGGGACCTGCACCCATAATACGTGGTTCAATACCCGCTGCTGCTGCTGACAAAAGTTTAGCCATTGGTTTTAAACCATATTTTTGACCTGCCGCTTCTGAACCAATCAAAAGTGCTGCTGCACCATCATTAATACCTGAGGCATTACCCGCAGTGACCACGCCACCTTCAAAGAGCGGTTTTAACTTTGTAAGTGCTTCAACAGTTGAACTTGGGCGAGGGTGTTCATCTTCAGAAACGAGTTTAGGTGGCAATTTTTTGCCTTGGAAAACCTCAATTGGGGTAATTTCATCGGCAAAGAAACCTTCTTCTTTCGCTTTTTGATATTTGGCTTGTGATTGGGCTGCAAATAAGTCTGCTTGCTCACGACTAATACCAAAATCGGCTGCGACGTTATCACCTGTTTCAGGCATTGAATGACCACCGTACTGCGCAATAAT
>NZ_JAYWYV010000280.1:0-1355 GCF_048147885.1 Acinetobacter sp. 228 | reverse complement strand
CAGGTCAAAATTCAGGAGTTGATGTTGCTAAAGCCGGTTACTATCCCCAGCTTTCAGGAGGGATTACGACTGGTGATTTAAGCAGTGGAGAACGAGGTCGGCAGTTATTAACCTTAAGTGCTACCCAAATGCTTTATGACTTCGGTAAAGTCAAATCAGGTGTTGATGTTGAAGAAGCGAAAGTTCAGGTTGAACAAGCCAACGTCTTGGTTAGCGTTGATACTCTAGCTTTGGATGTTGCACAGACCATTGTGAATATTCAGCGTTATCTACAGCTTAATAAAATTGCTGAGCAGCAAATTGCCGGTATTCGACGTATTCAGGAAATTGCTAACCTGCGTGCAAACGCTGGTGTCGCGAGTCAAGCCGACCCAATTCAGGCTCAGTCATACTTACAGGCAGCGCAGTCTGCTTTGATTGCTCAGCAATCATTATTACGTCAATACCAACAGCATTTAAGAACCTTATTAGGTGCGGATGTTAGTCATACCGGATGGATTATTTCCGATGATCTCGTGAAGCAATCTGATCTTTATGGTGAACCTGAGTTTAATACTATTCCAAAAATGATTGCCGCGCAGGCAGGTGTTGAGGTTGCAAAAGCTCAAAAACAACAAACCCGTTTAACCCGATATCCGACCTTGGCTGTGAAAGGTTCGGTAAGTCAGGCGATTAATGGTAAAAACCCGAATAACGACAAAGATGACGGTTTATATAGTTCAGTCATGCTTGAAGCAACCAGTCAGTTTTACCAAGGCGGTGCTACCGCTTCACAAGTAAAAATGGCAAGTTATGCCGAAGAAGCTGCAAAAGCCAAAGTGAATTCGGTGTATATGGATGTTCTGGACCAAATTAGAACAAGTCGCGAACAGATTGAAAATAAACAGCGTCAAATGCAGGTTTTGGCAAGTCGCCAAGCAACAACGGTTCGTACACGTGAACTCTATCAAGAGCAATACAAGCTCGGTACGCGTTCATTGGTCGATTTATTAAATGCTGAACAAGCTATTCATAGTGCCAACTCAGAACTCGAATCAGCACGTTATGACATTTATAGCAGCATTGTTCAGTACATTGAAGCAACAGGACGTTCCCGCCAAGCCTATGGCTTAAATAATATTTCAATTCAGGGGTTCGAAGTACAACCATGATGACAAAAATAAATTACCAGCCTTGGCTACAGGCGGTCTTAACTATTGCTAAACATTATCGAATAGAGCCTTCAGAAGAAAGAATTCGTTTACAACTTGATTGGAACCAAAATCAGAATTTAGATAACGTCTTGCAGTTAATGACACGTCAAGTCGGTCTGAATCTTCGTAAGGCACCATTTTCCTTAGACTTACTCAACCCAT
>NZ_JAYWYV010000279.1:0-1356 GCF_048147885.1 Acinetobacter sp. 228 | reverse complement strand
CCTGCCATTCCTGTCACAACTACACGTTTCATCAGATGAGACCTCCATTTACAGAGATCACCTGTCGGGTTACATAAGAGGCTTCATCTGAACACAAGAATTTCACCACGCTCGCCACTTCATCAACCTGTCCCATGCGCTGCAGTGGAATCATTTTAAGCGCATGTTCTTTGACTTCATCTGTCACCATTTCGGTTTCGATCAGTCCAGGAGCTACACAGTTCACAGTAATTTTTCGCTTCGCCAATTCGAGTGCTAAGGCTTTGGTCGCACCAATCAGACCTGCTTTTGCAGCACTATAGTTAACCTGACCACGGTTACCCATAATTCCAGACACAGAAGATAAAGTGACAATACGGCCACCTTTGCGTAAGTGAATCATTGGCATGATGAGTGGTTTTAAAACATTATAGAAACCATCTAAAGAGGTCGAAATCACTTCATCCCAATCTTGATCTGTTAACGCAGGAAAAGCCCCATCATGAGTAAGACCAGCATTCAATACAACACCATAAAAAGCGCCATGCTGCTCTACGTCTTGTTCTAGAATTTGTTGAACCGTCTGGCGCTCATTTACATCAAACATTAAATAATGGCTATTTTGTCCTAAAGCTTGAATCTCTTGTACAACTTGCTCGGCCTCTGCCTGACGTGAACGCGCGTGTACAGTTACATCAAAACCAGCCTTTGCTAGTTGTAATGCAATCGCTTTCCCAATTCCTCGACTTGAACCTGTTACTAAAATTCGTCTTGTCACAATGTATTCCTAATTCTTTGTGGTTATTCAAATGGTGATGCTGTTGGCTCAAATACACTTAACGTTGCCTGAATGCAGTGCTCAGCATATTGAATTTCACAGGAAAATTGCCCAAGTCCCTCATGAAAATATTGTTGTTCTATTTGAATGATCAATCGTGAACCTAAGGCGAAATAAGGGATCGGTAAATTTAACTTACGCGTTCCCAATAAAAAACCGACTTTTGGCGCTTGTTTTGACTGCTGACCTTGCCAGCCGGAATAAGCACTAATCGTTTGCGCCATAATTTCAATGCTTGCCCATGTCGGCAAACCTTCTGCTTCACAAAACATCAGCTCTGGCGTAATCGTGAGTTCTGCTTGCGCCCGCCCTTCTGCAACCTCAGTTAAATGGTCGATAAATACCATCGGTTGCTCATGAGGAATATATTGAATTGCATCTAGTTTCACTAGGGCTTCACTCCAAAAACAAGACTAATATTACTTCCCCCAAAAGCGAAAGAATTACTCATGACATATCGGATATGCTGTTTTAACTCGGCTTCTTGCACATAATTTTGATCGGCCAAATCTGGATCAATCTCAACATTTTGATGTAAC
>NZ_JAYWYV010000278.1:0-1356 GCF_048147885.1 Acinetobacter sp. 228 | reverse complement strand
CCAGCCACCCACTCTCTAGATTTCTGACCAAAACCAGCTGGGAATTTGTCTGGACGAATAATAATATTTCCGGTCACCTGTAAAATTGGATAGTTTACAATTGCCCCTTTTGTACCTAAGCCTTTTTGTAACTCTAAAGGTTTAAAAGCTGCTGCTGGCGCACCAATAATATCGACCTGATGATTGTTAAATTTGGCCCCGAAATTAGTTACATCTGCACTCACAGCCTGCGCACCCACCTGCTGAACCATGATTTTTTGTGCTTCATCGTAGTCTAATACGGCGATTTTTTTACCCGCAGCTTTCGCTACGGTATTAATACTACGGTCGTTTACTAAAAGGTAAGCATCTCCTACCGGAATAACACCTACTACCTCATAGCGGCCATTGACCATATATTTACTAAAGGTTTGGCTTGCTAAACCTTGCATGACTTTAACAGCAAGTTTGAGATCTGGAATCGCGCCAATTGCATCTAATGATCCCGTAAATGAGTTGAATTGACGTCCACGCATGCCTGATACACTAATACCATCACATTTGCCCGCTTTAAAATCTTCAGCAATCACCGCTTCATTCTGGTTTACTTTTAGTTCGATATCAGCTCCCCAGTTTTTGGCTGCAAGCTGATAGTCCTTCATGAGTGCATAGACATCGCCATTTTTACCAACAAAGTCAAAAACACATATGGTTTGTTTGGCCTCGGCTGCAAATGAAATTGTTGTGAGTCCCATCGCAAGTAAAAGCGTTTTGGAAAATCGCATATTCTTTTCCTTTCCTTGTAAATTTTTTGTTTTTGGCATCAAGAAATTTCACGCTGGTTGGCATGATTCTCATGAGATATGCTTCATCTAAGATTCACAATTTAGATATTTTTATGATCAATTCTGTTTATCCGAGCTCAATAAAAAATAACGAGTTAAATTCCCTTAGCTCTTTTAATGACTCACTTCCTTGTTCTATTTTCTAATATCTTCATATATCCAGATGAAGTTTTATCCTCAATTTAGATTAGCGTCTTTTTAATGAATCACAATGGCTGAATTGACAGTCTATAGAAAGCAAAAAAGCCTAGAATAAATCTAGGCTTTTAAGTTCAAAATGAATTATTCACCAGGCATTGAACATTCAAAGTTAGCTTTGTCTACAGAACAACGTGCTTTTTTCAATACAGACATCATACCTGCATCGTAAATACCGCGTTTAGTTAAATCCATACGGCCATCACGTAACATTTTTTGATATTTCAGTTTGTCTTCAGCACTTAGGTTCATTTTGTATTTACCTGGAATTTGTGCTTCTAAACGGTTAATCATTGCAAAGCTTTTTGGTAATTGTTTTACGAACCAATCACGA
>NZ_JAYWYV010000277.1:0-1357 GCF_048147885.1 Acinetobacter sp. 228 | reverse complement strand
TGGTTTAAAACGAACCGTATATCCGGTAATAATGCCCGAAGATTCAAGATACTCCATTCTCTTTTTAATCGTTGCTCTTGAGACGTGAACTTTTTCGGCTAATTCGGTTACAGACATCCGTGCGTTATCTTTAAGTAAACCTAAAATAATTTGATCAATATTGTCCATAATGTAATTGTCAATTATCAGATTGGTAAAAAATAATTCATTTTTTACTGAATTACAAATTTTGTGAATCAATTTGATTTTGAATAATAAGGTCATCAGTTAACCCGAATAATTCAATTTAATGGACTAGATAAGATGAATAATTTTGCAGTTTCTCGTGGTGACTTTAACGAGTGGATGGTTCCAGTATTTGCACCGGCAAATTTCATTCCGGTACGTGGTGAAGGTTCACGTATCTGGGATCAAGAAAATAAAGAATATATCGATTTTGCAGGCGGGATTGCAGTAAATGCATTAGGTCATGCGCATCCAGTGGCAGTCAATGCGTTAACAGAACAAGCAAAAAAACTTTGGCACGTCGGTAATGGCTATACCAATGAACCAGTACTACGCCTTGCTAAACAACTCACCGAAAATACATTTGCAGACAAGGTATTCTTCTGTAACTCAGGTGCAGAAGCGAATGAAGCAGCTTTAAAACTTGCGCGTAAAGTTGGACTCGACAGCGGTGTTGCAGGTAAAAGTGGCATTGTGGCATTTAACAATGCTTTCCACGGCCGTACTTTATTTACCGTTTCGGCAGGTGGCCAACCAAAATATTCACAAGACTTTGCACCACTTCCAAACGGTATTAGCCATGTTGCTTATAATGATTTAGAAGCGGCTAAAGCAGTCATAAATGAACAAACTTGTGCAGTAATTGTAGAGCCTGTGCAAGGTGAGGGTGGGGTTATTCCTGCTGATATCGAATTTTTAAAAGGTTTACGTGAACTGTGTGATCAGTTCGGTGCCTTACTTATTTTTGATGAAGTACAAACTGGTGTGGGCCGTACCGGTGCACTTTATGCCTACATGAACTACGGTGTGATTCCGGATGTACTAACTACTGCAAAAGCATTGGGCGGTGGTTTCCCGGTCGGTGCAATGTTAACAACTGATAAATTTGCGCCGCATTTTTCAGTGGGTACGCACGGTACAACTTATGGTGGTAACCCGTTAGCGAGTGCAGTTGCAGGTGCAGTTTTTGAGTTTATTAATACACCAGAAGTACTTGAAGGCGTAAAACACCGTCATCAATATTTCCTTGATGCCTTAAATACTTTAAATGCTGAATATCAAGTATTTGATGAAATTCGTGGTCAAGGTTTATTGATTGGCTGTGTACTAAAAGCTGAATATGCAGGTAAAG
>NZ_JAYWYV010000276.1:0-1358 GCF_048147885.1 Acinetobacter sp. 228 | reverse complement strand
TTCTTCTAGGCTACTTGCCAGCCATAAAGTTGGCGTTTGGCGATATGCGCAGTCTTCTGAAAGCTCACAACCCAATTCATGCCATAGCTGAACTGACCAATGACTAAGTTTTAATTCGGCTTCCAAGTCATCCATAATGACCAAATGCCCCATGCCCGCGGCTGTTGCACCACCGATCCGAGCATCCAAAACTTGCACATTTAACCCTTGCCGAGCCAATTCATAAGCACATGCAGCACCTACAATGCCTGCCCCAATGACGATGGCATCGGTTCTCATAGCTGAATACCCCAAGCAAATGGGTCATTTTCATCCATAAATAAAGTTGCTTCGGCACTCATGTAAGCTTCACCACGAATGGTTGGAATCACATATTCCCCTGCTTGTTCATACGAGGCAATAAACTGGCTACCGATAATGCTGGCTTGTTTCCATAACTTTCCTGGCTCAAGTTTGCCATCTGCGGCCAAGCAAGCAATTTTCGCACTCGTTCCGGTTCCACACGGTGAACGGTCATAGGCCTTGCCTGGACAAAGCACGAAATTTTTACTGTCTGCTTCGGCGTCACTTGCAAATAATTCGATATGGTCAATTTCTTGCCCATCTTTACCGGTTATTCCTTGTGCTGTAAGCGCTTGTCTAACCGTCCACGCATATTCAGTCAGTTGATCTAAATTATCACTTGCAACACGTTGACCATGATCATTAATCAAGAAGAACCAGTTACCGCCCCATGCAATATCACCAATAACTTTTCCATATTTTTCAACATTAACTTCGACTGCTTTTTTATAACGATATGCCGGTACATTTCGCACACTCACTGAATGATCTTCATGCAATGTCGCTTCAACATTACCTACTGGAGTTTCAATTAAGTGTGTACCAACTTGTATTTTTCCCAAGTGTGCTAACGAAGCCACTAAACCAATCGTGCCATGACCACACATGCCTAGGTAGCCCGTGTTATTAAAGAAAATAACGCCCGCGCTCGCTTTGGGATTCACTGGCTTACACAATAACGCTCCAACCAGAACATCATTACCGCGCGGCTCTAACATGGTTGCTCTACGGAAATGGTCATATTGTTCTGATAATATTTTTCGGCGGCTTTCCATATCTCCTGTGCCTAAATCAGGAAAACCTTCAAGTACTAATCGTGTTGGTTCACCACCAGTATGAGAGTCCAAAATTTTTACTGTTTTCATAGAAGTATCCTTACATTTTCCTTTAGGAGGACTGATCTCAAAACAGCAAGCTTGATCGTTTTCTTATAAATCTATGACGAAATCAGCATAGTGAAAACTTACGTCAGCTAAAATAAAGACAAAAAAATTAGGCCATTGGCCTAATTGAAA
>NZ_JAYWYV010000275.1:0-1358 GCF_048147885.1 Acinetobacter sp. 228 | reverse complement strand
CGGGGCGGTGCAACCAAATACGGTATTACTCAAGCTGTAGCACGTACAAATGGTTTTAAGGGCAATATGAAAGATTTGCCTCTTGAAGTGGCCAAAGCAATTTATCGCAAAAACTATTGGACAGCCCCACGTTTTGATCAGGTCAATATCATTTCTTCTGCTGTAGCTGAAGAGCTTTTAGATACTGGTGTGAACTGTGGTATCAACTTCGCAAAACCACTTTTACAACGTGCTTTGAATTTGCTTAACAACCAAGGTAAAGCCGGGTATGCAGATTTGAAAGTGGATGGCGTGTATGGCTCTAATACCTTAGGTGCTCTTAAAACTTATCTGGCCAAGCGTGGAAAAGACGGCGAAAAAGTCCTAGTGCGTGTTCTTAATATCATGCAAGGCCAGCGCTACATCGAAATCTGTGAGCGAAATCCTAGTCAGGAACAGTTTTTTTATGGCTGGATTAACAATCGAATTTCCCTATAATTCTTATATTTGTTGTGCATTCTAATAATAGAGTGCACAGCTTTTATACCCATCTAACAATATATAAACTCTTTCATTCATAATGACATCTTATTGCTCTGTCTTATCAAATAGGGATATAACCTCTGATTTGAAGATTATGTTTACTCGCAAATTTAGCGGCAGATATTGACTCTGTTGCATACTTCGCTGCACCATATGGTCCTCGGAAAAGTTTTGCAGCATTAATAGAATAATCTTCACAGAATTCAAGTACTTTTAAGACTTCTGAGTTTTTGATAGTAAATTTAAAAAGACCACTTACTTGTTTTTCATGCATTAAATCTGAAATTAATTTTAACTCAGTGATTTTAAAACTTTGATGTGTGAGATTTGCTCTAGCATCTAATGTTTGTCTTACTAGAGTGAAACAACCTTCCTGAGAAGATATATTAATATTATGGGCCCTTGGTACATCTATTATTTCGAAATTTAATTTATCACTACTATTCAATAAATTTTTCTTTTCTGTATCTATAACCCATATTGAAAAGCTATCTTCTAAATTTGAACTACCATTGATCACACCTGTAGCAGCAAAATACATAGCAACTAAAGGGTTGTAACTCCAGTCAAGTAACTCGGTCGGATATCCATAATGTTGTGCAAAAGCTAGCAACTCGAATAGTTGTCTCTGTGGCCAACTTGATGGGTTCAAGAATACTTTATCATGACACTCATTTAGTGTTTCAGTTCTAAAAATATAAGAATCATTTGGAATTGAGACTGCATTAATATCACACCCTTTAACAAATGTTTTTAAATAAGTTAGTTGTAAAAAACACAGATCATTATATGAGTTTGATAGAGTTGAGTGAGCAAATACATTTCTATATAAAGAT
>NZ_JAYWYV010000274.1:0-1360 GCF_048147885.1 Acinetobacter sp. 228 | reverse complement strand
AAAAGTTGCATTAATTGGTGAAGCGGCTGTTGCTGGTGCGGCAGCAGTTGCAGCGAATAATGTAACTACCCCGGCTGTACCAAACAGTGTTACACCTGCAAATCCTGCATCATTGAACTAAGTGCTATATATAAAAAAAGCCGGTCAATTTTGAACCGGCTTTTTTATATCAGGGTGTTTGAAAATATTTAAATCTGATTATTTACATCTACATTTTTTGTTTCGCGTATTAATAAAAACGCGATTAATGATAAAAGTGATGCTGCTGTAAGATAATAACCAACTGCATATAAACCATATGTTTCAGCAAGTTTAGTTGCAATAAGCGGTGCAAAAGAAGCACCAAAAATACCAGCCAAGTTAAACGTTAAAGCTGAACCCGTATAACGTACTGAGGTTGGAAAAATTTCTGAAAGGACAGTACCAATTGGACCATAGGTCAAGCCCATAATTGCTAAGCCAGTACACAAGAACAAAAACACAATGAGTGTATTTCCAGACTCTAACATACTAGAGAAAAACAGTCCGAAAATTGCAGCAGCAATACATACACCAATAGAAGTAGCTTTACGGCCAAATTTTTCTGCAAAAATGGCAGAAAGAGGGATAAAGGCTGCAAAGCAAAGGGTTGCAAACAATTGAAGTTCTAAGAACTCACCACGCGCATAGCCTAGTCTGGTTGTTCCCCAGTTAAGTGCGAATACTGTAGTTAAATAAAACACAACGAAGGTACAGATTGCTGCAATCGTACCGAGAATAAGTTTGCCCGTGTGTTTTGTCACCACTTCTTTAAATGGAATATTAACTTCTTTTTGCTTATCTAAAACCTTCTGGAAAGCAGGGGTCTCATGAAGTTTTACATGAATGCTTGCTCAGGAATAGCAGCACTTAGAAGTAAAAAAGAACCAGTTGCTAAAATAAAACCGATAGGTGCGCCAAGTTGAGGGAACATGCCATACCATGCACGTTTGCCTTCAGGCGCATTTTCTGTAGCAAGTAAAACAGCACCACTCCATTCACCACCTAAGCCTAAGCCTTGTCCTAAACGACATAAGGCGAGCAATAAAGGCGCGACAATTCCAATCTGAGCATAGGTTGGTAATAAGCCAATACATACGGTTGAGATACCCATAGTGAGCAATGCTGCCACCAATGTTGCTTTACGACCTATACGATCTCCTAAATGCCCAAATAGTGCTGCACCGATAGGACGGGCAATAAAGGCGATTGCAAAAGTTGCAAGTGATTGTAAGACTGCGGCACTACCACTACTGGCAGGGAAAAATAGGTGTGGAAAAATGATAACGGCAGCAGTTGCATAGATATAAAAGTCGAAGAACTCAATGGTTGTACCGACTAA
>NZ_JAYWYV010000273.1:0-1362 GCF_048147885.1 Acinetobacter sp. 228 | reverse complement strand
ATGGGGAACCATCTGGTACAGCGGGACGTCCAATTCTGGCAACTATTGAAGGAAATGACCTGACTAATATTATTGTCATGGTGAATCGCTGGTATGGCGGTATAAAACTGGGAACTGGTGGGCTTGTTCGGGCATATGGTGGTTGTGCCGGACAATCATTATTGTTAGCTGAACGTATTGAACTGATTGCCAAGAAAACGATTCATTTTTCTTGTCATTTTAATGAATGGGCCATCTTTCAGTATGAGCTGACACAGCAGCAAATTGAATATCAGGAAAGTTATACTGCAACAGGTGTCGATATTGAAGCGAGGCTACAGGTTCACCAAATTGAACCACTCGCTCTAAAACTGCGAGATGTAACTCGTGGTCGCGAAGAATTAAAAGTTGAGGAGGAATTGACTGATGACTGATTCTTTACTCAAGTACCGCGAGCAGCATAAACACCGTTTAAATTATATGCCATGGCTATATTGGACATTGAAACCCAAACACCGTTTTTGGGCGGAAGAGTGGCAAAAAGAATATCAGGCTTATTTAATGGATATGGAAACGGTCGAGATCGGGGAGAACTGTTTTATTTCACCGTTAGCCCATATTTTTGCCGAGCCGGGCCGGAAAATTAAGATTGGTAATAATTGTTTTATCGCGGCAGATTGTAGTTTGCATGGACCGCTTGAGATTGGTAATGAGGTTGCAATTAACCACCACTGTATTTTAGATGGTGGTCGAGCAGGCATAAAACTACATGATCAAGTTCGTATTGCTGCTTATTGTCATCTCTATGCATTTGATCATGGCATGCAACTCGACCGTCCACTTTACCAACAGCCTGTTCGCTCACAGGGTATCGAAATTGAAAAAGATGTTTGGTTAGGTGCACATGTGGGGATTAAAGATGGGATTAAAATTGGAAAACATGCTGTAGTTGGCATGAATAGTATGGTGACAAAAGATGTGGAGCCGTACCATATTGTGGGAGGAAACCCAGCAAAATTTATCCGTTTAAGAGAATAATGCAGTCTCAAGAATGTAATAAAATGTTTGATCTTTAAACAAAAAAGTGGATTTTAATACATAAACCTTAACATACGGATTTTTATCTATGTTAAGTTAAAGCTAAGTTATAGAAAAATCTCCAAGGCAAATAGACCTGAAGAAGAGAGGCAAAAATGAACCGTGTTATTGCGTGTATTGACTCATCACCTTGTATTAATGCTATTGCAGATGCAGCGGCTTGGGTTGCGAAAGCAACTGGACGAGAGCTTGTATTATTACAAATTCTAGATTACTACCCGGCAAGTTATCACCTTGGTGAAATTAGTGGCGTAATCGGCTTTGAAAGCAATGCAATGTTGCTTA
>NZ_JAYWYV010000272.1:0-1362 GCF_048147885.1 Acinetobacter sp. 228 | reverse complement strand
TAATAAATAATGGTTTTTTTTCAGTTAGTGCAACAGCTAGAAAAAAAGATAGAGATATACCTGAACTAGATAATTATTTTAAAAAATTTAAAGAAAAGACAAAGTGGAAACCTAGTATTGTTGGTGTGTTTCCAGGAGCTATTAATTATCCTAAATATAATATTATTGATAGATACATGATAAAATTTATAATGTATCTAACCAATGGACCTACAAATTTATCTAAGACATTTGAGTTTACAGATTGGAATAAAGTTTCCTTATTCGCTATCAAAATAGTTGATATTTTAAAATATCAAAATAATTTTGATATTCAGTAAATTCACTTGATTGCTAAAGATATTATTTTAGAGCTTCATACGCTGCATTAGAAAGTATGGGATCAGAACTTAACTTTGCATTTTCCCAAATTTCATTACGTAAAGTCGGGTTAAATTTAGTTAGTTCCTTCATTATTTCAATGCGTGTTCTTCTACAACTATGGGAATCTTTTAATTTCCAAAAACTTTCTGAGCACTTAGAACCGAGTAAATCAGCAATTAGATGTACAGTTTGAGCTCTTTTGAATGTGTCATTTTCTAAAGGTCTTATGATTTTTTTGTTTTTTAAGTCAAAAGCATATTGGTCATTAAATCGCTGTTGACCTCGTTTTCGCACAATCAAATTTAAGCTAATAGAAAAATCATCTGGAGAGCGTTGCTGATGTATTTCTTTACCTGCGCGAAAGAGATAAGTTTGACCTAGTTTTAATTGATTGAAAGAGATCTTTTTCATTTCAATACTTTCGCCAGATTCACCTATAACTGAATCATAATCATATTCGTAAGTTTCTGTATAGTAACCGGAACCATAATGACCAACTGTTAAGAAACTGAAATCATGATCATGTGCTATAGAATAAATTAGTAGACCTCGATCAACATCTACATTTACAAACTTTCTTTCTTTATCTGAAATCCAGCAAACTGCCCTTATCACAAAATCTTCATCTTTATAAAGAACATAGCCACTAGCTTGATAAGGATTACTTTCTTGAAAAGGTTTATTTGAGTGCCTTAGTTCGTCACATACAGCCTTAGGTAATAAGTCTTTATCATTACTTAATTTTATCAACATTGGAGCGGCAGAGTTAATAGAATTTAGATCATCTAAGTCTATATTTTTTTTAATATAATCAACAAATTCATCTAAAGAGATTTTATCTTTATTCATTTTATTTATTCCTATTTTTGATTAAAAATAAACTTTGATTAATAGCATTAATAACATGTGGATGTTGTTCTTCGGCTAAAACTCTTGTAAGGAATATTTCTGCTTGATCAGGGTTTACTTTACAGAAAGTTCTTGTGGCTTCCCATCTAA
>NZ_JAYWYV010000271.1:0-1367 GCF_048147885.1 Acinetobacter sp. 228 | reverse complement strand
CCCTCATATTTGAGGGTAATTTAACAAACTGGTCATTAAATGTCACACGAAGAAAACCCGCACTAGGCGGGTCTTATTTAATTAAGATAAATACCATTCAATTGTATGGATGGGTTGTCCACCTAGTTGTGAATAGTGCGTCATACCATGCTTCAATGCTCTTCGATTTAATGCATTGGCATGTACCGCCATCTCTTGAGTTATCCCTATTACCTGTGCAGCACATTCACTGCGCAAGATACTCAGTGCCGGATAAATATCGTTCTTAATAATTTTTGAAATCTTAGGCACAAACCACATTAAGAACTGAACATCGGTGTCGTTCCAAGGTTCATTATTTACTTGCATTGGTACTAATGGATTCTCTACCTTTCCTTTTACTTCCATGCTTAACAAATACTGCACAGAGTCCTCAAAGTGTATGGCTAGAAGTTCATGATAAGAGTTAATTTTGAAATGCCGATTATGTCGAGTCCAAACTTGTGCTCTTAATCCATTGTTGCCGTTCACCTTAGCATCAACAATTTTCTGCAATGAATCCTTTTGTTCGGGTGAAATTACTTTTCGTGTTTCAATTACACTACCCATGAACTTTTCTTTCATTGCTTCAAAAGCTAGTTTTTCACAACGAATGAAGTAACGTCTAGCTTCACGTCCTTTTTCGTTGTTTTCTACCATTGAGAGCTCTTTCGCTACATCCAGAGTAAGGTAGTAATCGCTTTTATTATGTCCGCCATGTTTTGCTTCACAATTTTGTGAAGCAAGTATGAAATCTTCATTTTCTATAAATCCATACTTTATCAAACGAGATTTTATCCAGTCTGAGAATTTACGTTTAGATTCTAAGAAAAGGTGAAGTGATCTAGCGTCAACAGCGAACTGTTTATTACCGCCAATATCTACCTCAACTAGATCAAGAACCTGATCGCCAGTTAAGGTATGTTGTAAATCAATTTTTTCTGCTACTATAGTCATAGTTAATATTCCTGTATTGACATCAATTAAGCCCTGTCCGCCAAGATCATGGGCTTTTTTGTTGTCTGTTAATTTCATGCTTTCGCATCCTGTTGTTTCTCTCTTTTTTCCAACCACTCTTCAACCAAAAGAATTAGTTGAGCGGTTTGCGATCTACGTTCCTTCTGAATTTCAGCTTTAAAGCGCACCAAAATATTTTCAGGCATTCTAAAGTTCACCTGTGCTTCACTTCTCGTCATATCAACCTCTTCTTAAATGTTAGCAATATCTAACAATTGCTAACATAGCAAAGAAATTAAACTTATGTCAACATGTTTTGCTAACAAGTGCTAACAATTTACTAGGTCTCAACATGTCAGATGATGTTCAATTTAACTTGCGCATTCCATATG
>NZ_JAYWYV010000270.1:0-1372 GCF_048147885.1 Acinetobacter sp. 228 | reverse complement strand
TATTCAACAGTTTGTACTTGCTCAAAATCAGCGACATCAACTCATTGATGATTTACTCCAGAATATTGATAAAAATATTCAGCAAGCCTTAAAACAGCCTAAATTTGAGATGGACCAATCCGAGGCTGTGTCATGGTGGAAAAAATGGTTCCGTATTGAGAAAGTAGAAACGCCGTCTATTAATTTAATGAACCGAAGTGTAGTGCTTAAAGAAGTGCAATTAAGGCTGTTAATTGCTGAGCAAGCTTTAAACCAAGGAAAAATGGCTGAATATCAAAATGAGTTGCAGACAGTAATGCAAAAACTAAATGAATTACCCGATGCAACTAGCCAACAACTCAAAACCCGTATTGCTAAAGTGGCACATTTATCTGTAGTGCCTGTTCCTAAATTATCGACACTTGGTCTAATCGGCTCATAAGGAGGACATATGAAGCATCTCCTGTGGGTTTACTTTTTAATTAGCTTAGTCCTGTTTGCAGCCTTGGCCTTATTCAGTTATGGCTATGGTATGGGTTATGTCTATATTTACTGGCGGCAATTACAATTGCAAACAAATGTATGGGGATTAGTCTTTACGTTTGTTGTGATGAGCTTTATTGCTCAGGTGATATGGCTTTGGATTAAGCGTTATTCTTCTCGGGAACAAAGAAAGAGAGAGAATATTTTTCAGTTTAAAAACCTTCATCCGTATGAACAATTAGGTATTGTCTGGTTATTAGAGGCTGCTGAAGATCAACGGGTATTTATCGAACGTGTTTTTACTCAATCAGGCCTTCTAAAAAATATTATTGATGCCAAATTTCTAGTTTTAAGTGGAGATTACCAAAAAGCTTTAGAGGCCTTGGATCAATCCCCACCAATGGCTTTTGAGTTAGCAGAATTACAGCGTATTGAAATATTCTTGGCACAAAACGAAGCTGAACGTGCCTTAACCCATCTTGAGTTTTTATATCAGCATCAGTTATCGCCATGGCTTGAAGAAATTGAGACAGCATATCAACAACGTTTAACGGCGCTTTGGGGCCAGCTTGCTTTACAACAACCATGGGTATACTTGCGTTCTATGAAATATGGTTTGTTAGACGCTGAACATCGTGATTTATGGCTACAACAACTTCTTCAACAGTTTGATCAAGCTTCAATTGATGATTTACAAGCACTGCAACAGCGCTATCTGGATTTAGAGTCAGAAATTCAAACCAGACCTTATAGCAGTAAATTGTTATGGTTAAAACTTTTGGCCCGTATGCCAGAAATGAGTATTCAGCATGAAGCATTAACCTTGCATTTACTCAAAGAGCAATTCGATCCGGACGTATTTTACTTATGGTTTCAGCAACAATTGCTTAAGCAGGTTCCTGACTATGCC
>NZ_JAYWYV010000269.1:0-1373 GCF_048147885.1 Acinetobacter sp. 228 | reverse complement strand
ATACTGAACCAAATCCTAAGGTCAAAAGGGCAAAAAGCTGCCGATATGTAATGATGTGAAATGTTTTCATATCTATCTTTATGTTTTGTTGTTATTGTCACTTTTGTAGATTTTTCTAATAAAATCAAGAGGACGACACAAAACTTAAGTAAATTTAACTTTTCTTACATATTTGAAATTAATTAAAAAGTTTAAGCTATTAGCGATAATTTTTAAGCAAAAAAAATCCCCCAAACTAGGGGGAGTTTTTGATCAAGGAAACTTCAAATTCCGATCATTAAACACATAAAAAACAGAACATTACAGCGCGAATATTCTAAGCCGCAATCATAAACCGATTTTAAACAATTGAATAGTTCTTTTTTTAGAACGCTCTATTGCTAAAATGGTGATAAAACATACGACTCGTTCACACTTTATCGTTAAGCCTATTTATTTTGTGGAATATCGCATGTTTCATCATTACAAACAGCTGCGTCATCTTGCTCGATATTTTCAGCATTTGCCTTGAGTTGTGCTTGTTCTAGTACTTGTAAAAACACTTCACGAGGTTGTGCTCCTGCAAGTGCGATTCTTTGGTCAAATACAAAGAAAGGTACGCCAGTTACATTGAGTTGCTCATGTGCAATTTTTTCATCATGACGAACAAAGTCAGCCAACTCATTTGTATCGAGTACATATTCAACTTCGGCATTATCAAGGCCAATACGAGAAGCAATTTCTTCTACAACTTCGCGTTCGCCAATAGCTAAACCTTCAGTCATATAAGCATGGAAAAAGGCTTCTTTTGCTTCGTTTCCTAAACCTTTACTTTGTGCAAGGTGGATAATACGGTGTGCATTAAAGCTATTGCCTGAGTTGGCTTTTTGCCATTGGAAGTCAATACCTTCAGAAGCAGCCATGGCCGCAATGTTGCGTTCCATTTCTTCCATCTCTTCATAGGTACGGCCATATTTTTTAGCTAAACGCTCAGTATTTGAAGTGTCATGTTTTGCGGGAGCATCAGGATCTAGTTCGAAACTATGCCAGTGAATATCAAGCTCGATACCTGCCTCGGCAGCGACATGTTCAAGGCGTTTTTTGCCGATATAGCAGAAAGGGCATACTACATCAGACCAGACATCAACACGCATGGGAGAATCTCATAAATATAATTTACCCATCATAATAGGGATGATGTACACGGATTTAAAGCATTGAATGGAGAATAGAGTGTTGCGTATTGTGAAATAAATGGCATATAAAGAACTATAAGCTCTATTTTATAACTATAAAGAGCAAAACTATAAGAATGGAAATAGGAGGTGTTTATGCGCCGAGTTTTGATTGCAATTGCAAGTCTGGTTGTTATTACGAGTATTGTTTTTTTTACC
>NZ_JAYWYV010000268.1:0-1374 GCF_048147885.1 Acinetobacter sp. 228 | reverse complement strand
AGACGATAAGACTGGAACTCTGCTTGTGTATATTTTGGTTGTCCCGGGAATATTTCATAGCGACGACCTTGAACGAGATCAACGACATTGGCGGTGTCATTTGCAACTTCTACACGAGTCGCCTCTTTTGCCAAAATCATGACATCTGGCTTGCCTTCTTTGGCTGCACGCTGATAAAAGAAAATATCTTTAAGGTTTTTTCGATCTTCCGACAATGAACCTGCATAAATCGTATAAGGTCCAGAAGAAATAAACTCTCTTGGTCGCACCAAGTCAAACCCTGTACGCACTGCTTGGGTTGTAGTTAATTTTTCGAATTCACGAAGTCCCCACGGCGTCATCCAAAGCATAAGTACGGACTGACACACCATATAAACCAGTGTCATTGGAATAAGTAAGCGCGCTAACTGATGACGACTTACCCCACTACCATTCAATACGGCCATTTCATGATCAACATATAAACGACCAAACACCAACATTAAACCAATAAAAAACCCAAGTGGTAAAATGAGGGTTAGAAATTCAGGTAAACGATATCCAATGATGCTAAACAAGATACTGGCATCTAGTCTCCCCTGTGCCGCCACACCAAAGTATTTGATCAGACGACCACCCATCATGATTAAGGTCAATAATGCAATGACCACCAATGAGGTAGAGACAACTTGCTTGACGAGATAACGCCGAATAATCAAATTAATACTTCCAAAAGGCTAATCGGGACGAACGCTAGTTTACCCGAATGTTAAAAATATAAAACCGCACATTGCAACGCTATGCTGGAAAGTGTTTCAATGTTTTAATCCAACATAACTTTCTATAGGCAATCACGGCAGCCATGAAATTTACAACTTATACAACTTTTCCTGAACAAACATCTAATGAATCTTTGTGGATTTTAGTTGATTCAGAACAGCTACAAAGCAATCTCAATACATATCAAATCAATAATCTAGAAAGTATTCTTACAGCAACTCAATTTAAAGCCAACTTCAATGAAACGTTGCCATTATTTGGTCAACTTAGCACTCAGCCCCATAGCCAATTACTCGGTTTAGGAAAAGCAGCTGAACTTCAAGCAGCTAAGTTAGCAAAATTGGCGCAAACCATTATCAAGTCGGCGCAAAATAAATTTAAGCATATCGCAATTGATATTGCTGCGTTACCTGTCGAATACTATTATTTATTTGCATTAAGCTTAACTCAAGCAGCTTATGGTTATGATGAGTTTAAATCGAAAAAAAATGAATTTGTGTTACAACAAGTTGATTTAATTAGCTCACAAACCAGCCTTGACGAAAATCAACTCGCTTTAGTACATGCCGTACAATCTGGTCAGTCTTATGCTCGTGACTTAGGAAACCGACCAGG
>NZ_JAYWYV010000267.1:0-1374 GCF_048147885.1 Acinetobacter sp. 228 | reverse complement strand
AATGATTTACTACTGTTATCAAATTTAGAAAATAATAAGAAAATCGCAAAAAATCAGATTATTGAAATGCCGAGCTTAATGAATCAATTATTTGATGATGCTCAGGCCTACAATGCCGATTATGGGCATACACTCAATTTACACATTGATAGCCACTGTGACCTCATCGGTTCTGACATGGAAATTGCCAGTGCATTTAGTAATTTAATTACCAATGCCATTAAGTACACACCAAAAGGCGGAACCATTACCATTGGCTGGCACGATGACGGTGAGCATGCTTACTTTAGTGTACAAGATACCGGTATCGGCATTAACCCTAAACATTTGCCGCGTCTAACTGAACGCTTCTACCGTGTAGACAGCGACCGTAGTCGTCAAACCGGTGGAACAGGTTTAGGCTTGGCGATTGTAAAACACGTACTCATGCAACACGGCGCCTATTTAGACGTGCAATCTAAAGAAAATGAAGGGTCAACCTTTACCGCAGTGTTTCCAAAAGAAAGACTCTATAACATGACTTAAAATCATCTTTCTTCAAATATAAAAAGCCGACTTATGAAAAGTCGGCTTTTTTGTAGCATTTAAACCTATTTATTTAAAATTTGAACAATAAGATTTCGCCTGTTTTTTCTCTATTGCATTTAAAAAGTCAGTGGCAAAAGTATTACTCTGACGTAGTGCATCACGATGATCTCCACCATCAATCGTTTGATAAATGGTTGGCTTTTTTAATTTACATAGCTGTTGGTAATAAGCGTATGTTCCTCTAGGGTCGACTAAATGATCTTTAGTACCTTGAACAATCATTAACGGTACAGTCGGTACCATGTTTTCAATTGACTGTTCTTTAAGATAAGTCAAAAGAGATTTTAAATCTGCATTAGGTCGAAATATGCTAGAAGGAGATTTCTTCAAATCAGATTGAAGTTCAGATAAACAGCGGCTACGTGCTTGAGTCAGCACATTGCCCATTTCTGGACTGACTAAATTCTCAGGAATAATACTTGGCTCTGCTGCTTGCGCTCCCAATAATACAATCGGGAAAAATGCTGCCACACTTGGTTCTGGGCTCGGATTAGTTTTCACATATTCTGCAATGCCTTCATATTGATAGCCGCCTGGTGCAAGAGCAATCGCTCCTTTTAGATCGAGTTCAGGAGCATCTTTTTGACCATAAGCCGCCACGGTAATAGCAGCAGCACCGCCTTGGCTATGTCCCATCACCAACCACTGTTGATTAAAATCTTTTGGCTTAAGCATATGTAATGCGCGCACTGCATCTACTACTGTATGCAATTGGCTCTTTGCATTCATATAAGGATGTGCGCCTAAAGTGCCCAGACCTTGATAATCAGGTGCGACTACTGCATA
>NZ_JAYWYV010000266.1:0-1376 GCF_048147885.1 Acinetobacter sp. 228 | reverse complement strand
CTCATGTGCGAATCAGACGGTGTCAAAATTTGCTATAAGATTAGTGAGTACTGAAATTTTGTCAATTATACTTATGGATAAAAAATGACGTTCCCACAGAGAGTTAGTCATCAAGACCCGAGCAAAAAAAGTCAGTAAAATCACTGCATCGGGATGGTATCATAAGTCAATTCAAGAAGAACGTGCAGAAAAAAAATGAAGCGTGAGTACAATTGTAAGCAAATTTTTAAATAAAAATTAAGAATAGGGTAACGTTATAAAATGCCAATCCGATTAAAAAAATCATAAAACTCAGGCTGTAATTTTAAATTGTGATTCAAAAATCGCCACATTATCACTATTTGATAATTCCAAAAGTTGTCATTTTTTTAAGTTTAATTGTTTAAAAAATAGCTCATTGAACAGTCTAGAAAAAATTAAAACTCATTTTTTGTAAGAATAGTGATCATTGTTAACAGTCAAGTAGCACTTTATTTCTTTTGATATAAATACGGATAAACCCTCTTTATAGATAAAACTGAATAAAATTAGCAGGTAAGAAGCAGTTTTATTTATATTTTTGTCTTGAGTTGATGATTTCTTAACTTTATCTTTAGTCTAAAATGCACTTATTTTAAATAAAACTGTAGAAAAGCAATTTTTTATAAAAGATGAGATTAAACAAGCACATGTTTTGTTTAATCTTAACTTCGGGATAGGAAAGGATGCTGTTTGGCTATGTGAATGATTCTTATTTGATGAGTTTTTGCGGAAAAGCCAAAGTCGATTGTTTGTATTTTGATATTTCGCGTTTTATAATTCAGTGTCGTTTATAGGTTAGGCATGAGCTGTGCTTGCCTAACAATGCCAGCTTTCCTTGGAATTAATTCAACAAAATACGGTAGGAGTTTATAACTAAATGATGCCCGCTGTGAAAAGCAACAGACCTGTCAATTTGTCCATGGGTCAGGTGTTAGCGGTAAATTTACGCTCACCCGTGGCTATTGCATCAATTTTACACCGTTTATCAGGTGTCATCGTTTTCTTATTAGTACCAGTTCTCTTATGGATTCTAGATAAATCATTATCTTCACCAGAAGGATTTGACTACGTTAAAAATGTCGTTTTTGGAAATATCCTCGTACGTTTTGTTGTGTGGGTATTTGTAGCCGGCTTGATTTTCCACTTTATTGCTGGGGTTAAGCATTTGCTTGCAGATCTAGGTTTTGCTGAAGAACTGCAAAGCGGTCGTATTGCAGCGACAATTTCATTGATCTTATCTGTGGTAGCCATTATCGCAGCCTTTGTATGGATTATGTTCTAATGAAAAGTGCTACAGGTTTAACAGGTTCAGGTTCTCGTGATTGGTTTATCCAGCGTGTAAGTGCTGTGGTATT
>NZ_JAYWYV010000265.1:0-1377 GCF_048147885.1 Acinetobacter sp. 228 | reverse complement strand
ATGAACATTGTATTTTAGTCATTCGTGGCGCAGGTACGGTGGGTTATCCGGGTAGTGCTGAGGTTGTCAATATGGCTCCCCCAGCGGAGTTGATTAAAAAAGGGATTGATTCACTGCCTTGCTTAGGAGATGGCCGCCAAAGTGGAACTTCTGCCAGCCCTTCTATTTTAAATATGTCACCCGAAGCGGCGGTAGGCGGTGGAATTGCCTTACTTAAAACCAATGACCGTTTACGTATTGATTTAAATAAACGTTCAGTCAACGTACTCATTTCTGACGAAGAGTTAGAACAACGCCGCCGTGAATGGAAACCGACGGTATCTCCATCTCAAACACCTTGGCAAGAAATGTATCGCAACATGGTAGGTCAATTATCTACTGGTGGTTGTTTGGAACCCGCAACTTTATATATGCGAGTCGTAAACCAAGACAACCTTCCAAGACACTCTCATTAATTTCAGGATATTTGTTATGACCATTATCGGACACAACTTTATTGGTGGTTCACGCAGCGCACAAGGTACAACCTTATTAAAAAGCATTCATGCTACGACTGGTGAAGCTCTGCCTTATGAGTTTCACCATGCCACCGAACAAGAAGTGAATCAGGCCTGTGAAGCAGCCAGTCAAGCTTTTAAAACTTACCGCCATAAGTCTCCTGAACAGCGTGCTGTTTTTTTAGAAAATATTGCCGATGAGCTCGATGCTTTGGGTACAGATTTTTTAGAAATCGTCTCACAGGAAAATGCTTTGCCACTTGCACGCTTAAAAGGTGAACGTGCCCGGACCAGTGGGCAAATGCGTTTGTTTGCCAAAGTATTGCGCCGTGGTGATTTTTTAGGTGCCCGTATTGATACCGCTTTGCCTGAGCGTCAGCCTTTACCTCGCCCAGGCCTGCGTCAGATTAAAATCGGTGTCGGCCCTGTGGCAGTCTTTGGGGCAAGTAACTTTCCGCTCGCCTTTTCAACCGCTGGTGGTGACACTGCTTCGGCACTCGCCGCAGGTTGTTCTGTGGTGGTGAAAGCCCATAGTGGACATATGGCGACAGCAGATTTTGTAGCGCAGGCAATCGAACGTGCCGTAGAAAAATCAAATATGCCAAAAGGTGTATTTAACATGATCTATGGTAATGGCGTGGGTGAACCATTAGTGAAGCATCCTTTAATTCAGGCTGTGGGTTTTACAGGTTCATTACGTGGGGGTCGTGCTTTATGTGATATGGCCGCAGCCCGTCCACAACCGATTCCTGTATTTGCAGAAATGAGCAGTATTAACCCGATGCTGATGTTGCCCAAAGCCTTAAAAAACCGTGGTGAAAAAATTGCACAAGACTTGGCTGATTCAGTTGTTTTAAGCTGTGGTCAGTTCTGTACTAAT
>NZ_JAYWYV010000264.1:0-1379 GCF_048147885.1 Acinetobacter sp. 228 | reverse complement strand
ATCTGAGTCAGGAAGCTCCAACTCTTCAACTGCAATGTCACAAGCTCGAACATTTTTGCAAAATGGTGTAACCCCATAGCGATGAGCCAGATGCCAACTCATATTCACTGTGCGTTGTAAGGTTGTGACTACACTAAAACCAGTACTAACGTAACTTGCAGTTCGCATAGCTGCTTCGGCAATCCCAATCACAGGTGCCGAAGTGATTTCACGGGCGGCATAAAGCGCAGGATCACCAAAACAGGCAATAACATAAGCATCTACATCTAGAAGTTCACCTTGGCGAATTTCCTCTAGCACACCTACGGCACTTAGGGCTTCATCATAATAACTTTCAATTGTTGCAGGGCCCATTTGAGGACTCACAGCAATAATTTGAGTATCAGAATTTGCGACTATCTTTGCTGATGCAGCAATTTTGTCAGTCATGCTTTGGGTGGTATTAGGATTAATAATTTTAATTTTCATTGTACTTTTATCTTAGTCATTGCCGATTTAGCATGGGCAAGCGGTTGGTTAAGAAATCGGTAAATGACAAAACCGAATCCCATCCCAATAAACCATGTGAAATTAGCCAGCCCAGACAGTTGTGGTAAAAGTACGCAGAGAATAGGAATTAATGAAGCTGGAATTAACGCATAAAAGGCAGAGTGGTTATAACCATTTTTGTACCAATACGAGCCTTGAGTATCTAAAGTATATAAATCATCTACCACGATTTTTTGTTTTTTAACAAGATAAAAATCTGCTAGCAATACACCAAAAAGTGGACCGATAAATGCACCTAAAATATCAATGGTGTAATGGATCACTTGAGGGTTATTAAACAGGTTCCATGGGGTAATGAAAATTGAACCTACTGCTGCAATCATTCCACCCATACGCCAGCTAATTTTGCTCGGTGAAACGTTGGAAAAATCAAATGCAGGTGAAACAAAGTTAGCAACAATATTAATTCCGATAGTGGCAATCATTAAGGTCAAACTACCTAAAATGACTACAAAAGTATTATCAAGTTTGCCAACCATCTCGACAGGGTCTGTTATAAGTTTTCCATATACTGGAAGCGTTGCCGCAATACACACTACAGTAAGTAAAGAAAAGCCTAAGAAGTTAATTGGTAAGCCAAGAAAGTTGCCCATTTTAATCGCGTTAAAGCTTTTACCATAACGAGAGAAGTCGCCAAAATTCAGCATCGGTCCTGAAAAATATGAGACAACAAGTGCAATAGCACCAATCATGACTGGTACAACTGCAAAACCGTCGTATTGAACCCCACTTAAATTTAAATCAATATTTTGCCAGCCAGCTTCCCAGATCAGCCAGACTGCCATGGCAAACATTACAACGTAGACAGCTGGACCCGCCCAGTCAATGAA
>NZ_JAYWYV010000263.1:0-1380 GCF_048147885.1 Acinetobacter sp. 228 | reverse complement strand
ACCATAGACCGACAATATAAACGGACCATCGGCCCATATAGTGGGGGCCATCAAAAATATAAATTTTTTTCCCTTCATACGCCTTAATTTGAGAAATAATTTCCCAAGGATAGGCTGCACGAAATTGACCATTTTTCTTGGTTCGAAATGCTTCTAAAACAATAACCGTTTTATCTTTTCCAAGTGTCTGCTCAAGTTGATCTAAAATGCGTCTAGCTTGTTCGGGAGTTCTTACTCCGACACCTACACCATCTTGGAAAAAAACGCCTGCTTGTTGAGGAAGCCAGCTTTTAACCCATAAATCGTAGTTTTCAGGTTCACTTTCACCACTATAAACACTAACCCAAATAGGAGAGGGTAATTTTTCCAAAACATGTCCTAAGGTACTTACTCTTAGCCATGTTGGGTCGGCTTCTACTGGAAAATAATAGCCTTTTAAAGATGCATCATTTTGTTCTTGAATAATTTGCGCAGATTTTTCTCCCAAAGCAACGACATTAGCACGCGCTTCGTGTTCATTATATTCACCTGCTAACCCCAATATAAGATTTTTAGCCCAAGGTTGCTGTTTAATTTTTTGTAAATCAATGGCTTTTTCCCATTGAGGGAGGTTGGAGTTTTTCCACCAAGATTTAGATTCAACGACTGACCATTGGGGGACAAAAGTATTTATTCCTAAGTAATGCCAGTTTCCTTTAGGAGGAGTAGTATCATTGTCAGGTTGCCAGAAGATACCCTCAATAATGGGAGGTTGCCCATGATTTTTGAACAACCCCGCATAACCCACCACACTACATATAATTAAAATAATAAAAGCAGTTATTTTAATTGGTATCTGTTTTTTCATTATTACGTCGTAACCAATACCACAAGAAGATCACTATTATCATAATTGCAGAGATAATCACAACTAATAAAAAGAATGATGATTGCTGAACTAATGGCGCTTTTTGATTACCCACAATTAATTTTTGAAGAACATAAATATTGCCGTTTTCAGAAACCAGCATTTTAGTCACATTATTTGGGATTTTATGCTGTATTTTTCCCCATAAATGCATAAAGGTTTGTGCACCGTTTTCAGAGTCTGTAATTACATCGAAGCGGTTATTGTTATAACTTACGATAAAGCCATTCGCTGCTGCGGGTGCATAAATAATATTTTGATGCATTAAGACTTGTTGCTGATAAATCTCTTTGTTCACTCTCACATTCACTGCTTGTGGAGAGGTCGGAGAAAAGCGTACTAGGTTCACTGGCATTGGTGCTTGTGTCAGCAGCATGTTTTTAGCGACTTGTCCTAAAATAATGGCAATATTTAATGCCCCGGATTGGTCATCAATTGCGATTGTTGGCTTGGTGGCTAAGGTCATTGAAAGA
>NZ_JAYWYV010000262.1:0-1391 GCF_048147885.1 Acinetobacter sp. 228 | reverse complement strand
GAAATCAATCAAGCTTTTAAAACGCTTTCTCAATTTGATAGCCGCGCTGCTTATCTTTTAGCTCTTAAAAAGCAAGATCATCATCTTGATCAATCTATTAGTGATTTCGAATTTCTACAATCCGCTTTAGAACTTCGTGAACAACTTGATGAAGCGACATCATCTGAACATTTACGTACTTTAAGATTAGAAGTACAACAATGGATTGATGGTTTGGTCCGTGAATTCAAAATTGATTACAGTGAAGAAGATTGGGCAGAAGCACGCGATACCGTACGTAAGTTACGTTTCTTTCAACGTGTTTTAAACGATATTGATAAAGCAGAAGATCAACTGTTAGACGATTTTTAATTTTGCTTTCTCTACTTTATTTTCAAGGGATTTAACTCATGGCACTTTTGCAAATTGCTGAACCGGGTCAATCCAGTGCCCCACACCAACATCGCATTGCGATTGGTATTGACCTAGGAACAACACACTCATTAGTTGCGACAGTGTTATCAGGCAAACCTAAAGTACTCAATGATGTTCAAAATAGAAGATTACTTCCTTCTATCGTTCATTATGGGGACAATACAACTCATTACGGTGAAGAAGCTAAACCGTTTATCATTGCAGATCCAAAAAATACAATTGTTTCTGTTAAACGATTTATGGGCCGTTCAAAGGCAGATATTAAATTTCAACACCCTTATGAGTTAGTAGGCTCAGAAAATGAAATGCCTGCTTTTGAAACCCGTGCTGGACGCAAAACACCAGTAGAAATCTCAGCTGAAATTTTAAAACAATTAAAAGATCGCGCTGAAGACAGTTTACAAAATCCTGTTAATGGAGCAGTAATTACAGTTCCTGCATATTTCGATGAAGCTCAGCGTCAAGCAAATCGCGATGCAGCTCAACTTGCCGGTTTAAATGTATTACGTTTATTAAATGAGCCTACAGCTGCCGCTGTAGCTTATGGATTAGATCAAGAAAGTAATTTAGCGACCGACCGTAATTATGTAATTTATGACTTGGGTGGCGGTACTTTTGACGTATCTATCTTACGTTTTTCACAAGGCGTATTTGAAGTTTTAGCGACTGGCGGTCACACTGCTTTAGGTGGTGATGACTTAGACCGTCTAATCGTAAAATGGGCTAAAAAACAGCTTAATATTGATGTATTAAGCGATGAAGATTATGCCGTATTTATTGTGGCAGCACGTCAAGCTAAAGAACAATTATCAACTCAAGATTCAGTTGAATTAAAGTTACTCGAAGCAACTCTCACACTAGATCGCCCTACATTTGAAAGCATTATTCAAGTAGCATTAGATAAAACGATTAGTGTTTGTAAGCGTGTACTGCGTGATGCAAAACTTGAGTTAACCGATATTCAAAATGTTGTTTTG
>NZ_JAYWYV010000261.1:0-1391 GCF_048147885.1 Acinetobacter sp. 228 | reverse complement strand
TGCCCAGTTAGCGGGTTAAAAATATAAATAGCCGAACAGTAAAGGAACTGTTCGGCCTTATTGAGATTATGATTTTAAGAAATTAATTCAATCAGTAAATAACTAAAAGAAAGTGACAGCGAGTCCAACCAGTGCCGAAGCAAAAATGACATACAGCACGTTAATGTTAAATCGGAATAAAGCAATAAATGCAGCTACAGTAATGAGGGCCGCGACAATATCAAAATGGCCTGAAAAACCCTGTGGCCATAATACGTGATAACTAAAAAATAGTGCTAAATTTAAAATGACACCGACCACAGCTGCAGTAATGGCAGTAAGGGGTGCAGTAAATTTAATTTCGTTATGTGTAGACTCAATAATGGGCGCACCCGCAAAAATAAAGACAAATGAAAATAGAAAGGTAAACCAAGTCACAATAACTGCACCGAGTGCTCCAGCAAAAAATAAATGCTCAGAGCCAAGTAGTGAATGATTAACGCCTCCTAAAAAACCAACAAAGGCAACGACCATAATTAGTGGACCGGGTGTAGTTTCACCAAGTGCTAATCCATCAATCATTTGTGTAGGTGAAAGCCATCCAAAATGATTGACAGCCCCTTGATAGACATAAGGTAAAACCGCGTAAGCGCCCCCAAATGTAAGCAGCGCAGCTTTAGTGAAAAACCAAGCCATTTGGGTATAGGAATGATGCCATCCAAAATATGCACCTAAAGCTAAAATTGGCAATAACCATAAAGCGATTGCCACAAAAATAAGTCTGGCTAACCGTGACCAATGGAATTTAGCGTGCTCTGGTGTCGGAGTATCATCATCAATATATGCCGGACCATAATCTTTTTGCTCGCTAAATAGCCAGCAATACCAGCTGTTAAAACGATAAGCGGGAAAGGAAGCTTTAAGACAAAAATGGCAAAAAATGCTGCAATCGCGACGACCCATAAAAACTTATTTTTAAGCGAACGACTACCTATACGGTAAGTTGCATGAAAGACAATTGCAGTGACGGCAGGCTTTATCCCGTAAAAAATACCTGCAATAACAGGCACATCTCCAAATTTTATATAAACCCAAGATAGCCCAATTAAAATAAATAAAGAGGGTAATACAAATAGAATACCTGCAACCAATCCTCCCGCAGTTCTATGCATAAGCCAACCAATGTAGGTTGCTAACTGCTGTGCTTCAGGACCGGGTAACAACATGCAGTAGTTCAGTGCATGTAAAAATCTTTTTTCTGATATCCAGCGCTTTTGTTCAACCAGTTCCTGATGCATCACAGCGATTTGTCCAGCTGGCCCCCCAAAGCTAATAAAACCAAGCTTGAGCCAAAATAAGAAGGCTTGCCAGAAGGTGACTTGTTCCACTGAATCATCAGGGGTATTTAATTG
>NZ_JAYWYV010000260.1:0-1393 GCF_048147885.1 Acinetobacter sp. 228 | reverse complement strand
ATAATCAAGCAAATCAACGCAATAATCAGCAGCAACAACAGCAAAATGACAACCGTAATCAACAGCAACACGGTAACCAACAGCAAAACGATCAACAGCAACAAAATAACCAGCAACAACAGCAAAATGATAACCGCGGCCAACAACAAGGATCTAATCAAAAAGATTCTGGCCAACAAAACTCAAATAACAACCAACAACGTTAATCGTTTGTAGTTGTTCTTTGATGCGGTCGATCATTTAGGAAGGTGACCTCACCTTCCTAAATCAAAATATAAGCATAAAATTCAATAAAATATGAGGGAATTCTGATGACAGATCAAAATACAGATCATGCTCAATTGGTAGCTGGCGATCATAACTATTCTGACTCTCGCTGGCGCGAAAGCTATCTTACTCGACCTTATTATCAAGAAGCGCAATTAACTACACCAGATCTAGATTATGATCGTGATTTCTCTGCAGCTTATGAACTTGGTCATCGAGCTCGTTCTGAATCTAAAGAAGGAACTCAGTTTGAAGATATGGAAGGCAGCTTGCAGCAAAAATGGGAAGAACTAAAAGCTGAGTCCCGCCTAAAATGGGAACACGCTAAACAAGCGATTAAAGATGCGTGGGATGATATGTAACATCCTCAAAAGGTCCATAGCTATAAGCTTATTTCCTATTGGCCCTGGGAAATAGGCTTTTTTATTGTCCTAAAATTATGAGCATTAAAAAATGGTGGCATATTAAAATTATGACTAAGATATTGATTTGCTAAATTTGGATCATCAAAAACTTCTTTTTTAAATTGTACGCTCGGTGTTGTAGCGAGTACATGTGTCGGCTTAATAGTAACTTCCACTACATACTTATTTTGCTCATACTTGGCTTTTACGCCATAAATCTCAGAATCATTAATGCAAGTTCCATCTGTAAAATATACAAACATACATACTACCTTAAATATTACTCATCATAGCGGTCTTATCAAAAATAAAGCCTGACTCAGATAATCAGGTCAGGCCTTTCATCAAAATTAACTTTGATTTTTCTTAAAATATTCAATTATTTCTTCCCCATTATTTACAGGCTTTTTCTGCGAAGGGTAAGTTTCTTCATAGGCATAGGCGGGTAAAGTAATTTTAGCTCGAATTGGAGGTAATTTTTCTTGTCCACCTGTGGTAATTCGCTCAATAAAACCAGCAAGCCAAAGTACAAACTCCTGAGTATTTTTACTTTTAGGAATAAGACTTAAATCCAATTTAATTTTTGACTCTTGCAAAGGTTTAATGAGTATTTCGGCAAAATCAATATAATTATATAAAAGCTTTAATTTTGTCCCCTTTATTTCTTGTCTGAGTTCAATCATCAAATTATTAAGATCTTCCATCGGATCATCCGTAAAGCC
>NZ_JAYWYV010000259.1:0-1394 GCF_048147885.1 Acinetobacter sp. 228 | reverse complement strand
AAAGTCATTAAACCAAAACCACGAATTAATTTGCGTTCGTCATCAGACAAATCAGCCGCGCGAGCTGGTTTACCTTCGTCAAGTAACGGTTGGATTTTCTCTAAAACTGCTTTAGTTGCTACAGCTTCTTTGTCACCGCCTTTAGCAACTTTAGTTAAACGTAAAATTGCTTTAGCAACAGTCTCAAGGTCTGCAAGTGCAAGTTCAGTATTAATAGTTGCAATGTCGTCTAATGGATCAATTTTACCATTAACGTGAATCACGTTTTCGTCTTCGAAACAACGTACCACATGAGCGATTGCATCAGTTTCACGAATGTTAGCAAGGAACTGGTTACCCAAACCTTCACCTTTTGATGCACCAGCAACAAGACCTGCAATGTCCACAAATTCCATAGTGGTCGGTAAAACACGCTGAGGGTTAACAATCGCAGCAAGTTTATCTAAACGTGGATCTGGAACAGGAACAATACCTGTGTTTGGCTCAATGGTACAGAACGGGAAGTTTTCCGCTGCAATCGCTGCTTTAGTTAATGCATTGAAAAGGGTAGATTTCCCTACATTTGGCAGACCAACAATACCGCAATTAAAACCCATGAAAACCACTCACAAATGTGTAAATTAAAAATTGTGGCTGATTTTACATGAAAGCCATGACAAAGTCATGGCTAGAGCAGGGTTCTGTTGTGTTTAAACTTTACGTTTATCGAGTTGCTGGGCTAATGCATCACCAGTCGCTTGTACTAACATGACTAAAACAATCAATACTAAAATAACGGCCAACATAATTTGCATATCAAAACGTTGATAACCATATCGATAAGCAATGTCTCCTAAGCCACCTGCACCAATAGCACCAGCAATCGCAGATGAGTTAATCATTGTCACAATAGTCACTGTAAAGCCTGCCACAATACCCGGCAAAGCCTCTGGTAAAAGTACGTGCCAGATAATTTGTTTGCGGTTACAACCCATGGCTTGTGCTGCTTCAATTAAGCCTTGATCGACTTCACGTAAGCTGACTTCTGCAATACGGGCAAAAAACGGAATGGCCGCAATCGTTAAGGGAACAACCGCTGCCCATACGCCATAACTTGTACCCACAATCCAGCGAGTAAGCGGAATAAGTGCAACCATTAAAAGTAGAAAGGGTACAGAACGAGTAATGTTGATGACCCAACCCAAAGCTTGATTAATCTTTTGCGACGGATGAATGCCATGTTCAGAAGTGCTGACTAAAATAACAGCGATAGGTAAGCCAATTAAAAAGGCAATGAATGCAGATGCGCCTACCATGAGCAAGGTATCTACAGTTCCAGTAATTAATAAATCAATGAGCTGGTCTTGCATAGCCAAGTACCTCAAATTGTGCAATTGCTGTTAATGCATCTTGTT
>NZ_JAYWYV010000258.1:0-1396 GCF_048147885.1 Acinetobacter sp. 228 | reverse complement strand
AGTTTGTTTCCATGAAATCTGACGGTTGCCATGAATAATAGAAGCTTGGTCTGGGTAGATATAAGCTGCGCGCTCTAAATAGCGCAGAGGGGATAACGCAACAAAGTTTGCGGGTGTGCGTGGTAATTCGTTATAGGCACTAACCATGTGAAACAACTCCATGTTCTATTTTTTAATTCATTCTTTGAAAATATGGCTTAATAGTAATCAAAGCATTAATGCTTTAGTCTTAAAGAGAAATACCTCCCAGTCAGAAAATGAGCAGAAATGCTATTTTCAACATCTTAAATCAGTTCTGATGAATAATTATCCTATTTATGTATTTCTGAAAATTTAGCTAGGTCTTTATTAAAGTCATTTATTGCTGTTTACCGTATAAGCAAAATGTATTTATGATTTTATGAGTACAAAGGTTTTCACTTGGCTTGAACAAGTGTAAAATCTTTCAGGTTTTTAATTTTGATTTACACCGTTTTTATATTTTGAGGCTTGCCTCGATCATAATCTCGCGGTGAAATGCTCCTTCGTATAGGGCATCACTCCTTAAGGATTTTTTTATGCCAATTATCACATTGCCAAATGGCGATCAAAAGAGTTTTGATCACCCTGTATCTGTTATGGAAGTCGCTCAAAGTATTGGGCCTGGTTTAGCAAAAAATACCGTTGCTGGACGAGTAAATGATCGCTTAGTTGATGCATGTGACTTAATTACCGAAGACTCGACCTTACAAATTATCACTCCAAAAGATGAAGAAGGTCTTGAGATCATTCGCCACTCTTGTGCACACCTTGTAGGGCACGCAGTAAAACAGCTTTTCCCTGAAGCAAAAATGGTGATTGGTCCGGTCATCGAAGAAGGTTTCTATTACGATATCTGGATGCCACGTCCTTTTACACTAGATGATATGGCAGCGATTGAAGAGCGCATGAAAAAGCTCATCGATCAAGATTATGACGTTATCAAAAAAATGACACCGCGTGATGAAGTCATCAAAGTATTCACTGACCGCGGCGAAGAATATAAATTACGTCTTGTGGAAGACATGCCTGAAGAAAAAGCAATGGGCTTGTACTACCACCAAGAATATGTAGATATGTGTCGTGGTCCGCACGTACCGAACACAAAATTCTTAAAATCATTCAAGCTTACTAAAATCTCTGGTGCTTACTGGCGTGGTGATGCGAAGAATGAACAGCTTCAACGTATCTATGGTACTGCTTGGGCTGATAAAAAACAGTTAGCAGCTTACATCAAGCGTATTGAAGAAGCTGAAAAGCGTGATCACCGTAAAATTGGTAAAGCGTTAGACTTGTTCCATATGCAAGAAGAAGCACCGGGTATGGTGTTCTGGCATGCAAATGGCTGGACTATTTATCAAGTACTAGAACAGTACAT
>NZ_JAYWYV010000257.1:0-1396 GCF_048147885.1 Acinetobacter sp. 228 | reverse complement strand
TATACACCGTTGTCTGGCTATTGCTCCGTGCTTTAAAAAAGATGAAAACCCGTTTGTCTTTTTATATTCGTTCAGCATCGCAAAGTGCCTTACAAATTACAGCACTGGCTTTTGGTTTAAGCCTCATTACCGTGTTAAGTGTATTAAGAACAGATTTATTAGAGCGTTGGCAACAGCAATTACCAGAGGGAACACCAAACCAGTTTGTTTATGGTCTACCACCATTTGATTTAAAAGCCTTTGAGCAACAGTTAAAGCAAAATGGTTGGCAAAGCACACCATTATATCCAAACATTCGTGGGCGGTTACTCGCAAAGAATGATGTACCTTTTTCAGAAGAAGCCATAAAGCAAAATAATGCTTTACGCCGCGAATTAAATTTAACGCAGTCGAGTGCTTTACCAAATGACAATGTCATTACAAAAGGTCAAGCGGAATTTAATGCAGTAGGCCAAGTTTCAGTTGAGAGTAAAACAGCAGAAAGTCTAGGAATCCAGATTGGTGACAGGCTTACTTTTAGTCTGCCAGAAGGTAGCTTGCAAGCTAAAGTTATAAATTTTCGGAGCGTTGAGTGGGAAAGCTTTAGTCCTAATTTTTTCTTTATTTTTTCACCTAAAACTTTAGATGAAAATGCTGGTAGCTACTTGGGCAGTTTTTATGTACCTAAGCAAGATCAACCTAAAATGATCCATATGATTCAGCAATTCTCCAATACGGTTTTTATTGATGTTGATCGAATTTTAGATGAAGTAAAGCGCTTAATGAATGTTCTAGTCAAAATCGTGACTGTGCTTGCAGCGTTAGTTGGCTTTTCTGGAATACTTGTTTTAATTGCTTGTTTAAATCTATTAATGGATGAACGCCGTCGAGAAGTGGCTTTGTTGCGTTCATTTGGTCTCTCTAAAAATAAAATGAAGCAGATGCTCAGTCTGGAAATTGGTTTTTTAGGTTTGTTAGCAGGCATTGTTGCCTGCTGTTTTGCCGAGGTAATTAGCGCTATTGCAAGTTATAAAATGAATATGGCTTTACAGTGGCATATTGAAATATGGTTGATTTTACCACTTGCTATGATGTTGCTTTGCGCTCTGATTGGCCGATATAGACTCGGTTATCTTTGTAATTTACCGCCACTACAAAGTTTACGTGAGCTGAACCAAATTTAAGTTAGGGGAGTATTTCTGGGTTCTGAATTAAAACCTCATGCCAAAGTGGAAGTAATGGTGAGTTAAGCTGATTACAGTAAGCATAGAAGCCCACAGTCATTAAAAGTCCTCCTAATAGACCTAAAAATTTTAGGAGGGTTTTAAATGGAGTGCGGTAGCTTAAATACCAAATCAGTGCGAGTAATGCACCCATAATCATACCACCGACATGTGCAGCATTATTAATACCTGTG
>NZ_JAYWYV010000256.1:0-1397 GCF_048147885.1 Acinetobacter sp. 228 | reverse complement strand
ACGATCTTAATTGTCATGGTCACGTTATTTTTTTTGGCAAAAAGCAAATCACTCAAGATTTTTAACTGAACAATGTCATTTGCACCACTTATGTTGTGAATCGGCTGTTTGAGATATTCCTCTCTTGTAGACTCGAATACTTCCTTGTACTCCTTTCTTAAGTCGCGCCCTGCCACCTTAGTCGGGTCATAAGCTTCAACTTGCTGAGGTGACACAGTGATGTTGAAAGTTTCCTTGATAGCCTTAACAACTTCAGTAGGTGTCATGAACTGCGCAAGAGACCGAACTATAAAGAGTTGCTCGGCTTTTTTAAGCTTCGCCATAATTCAAAATCCATCAAGGCTCATCAAGGAAACAAGGCAAAAAAAAATGAGCCGGATGGCTCAGTTAATTAGGCAAGTTCCACAGCACTTAGAAATATTTACATCAGATACAAACGGCGCTTGCTTCGCCACTTCAATAAGTCGCTTCACGTTCTCGTCTGCTCCCCATCGTTTAACTACGCCTACAAACTCTTCAACATCATGGCCAGCCAAATAATGTTTTGGTAATCCTGTCATTTCACTGTAAAGAGGTTCGCCATCTTCATCACGCTCAACGCCGATGTGATAAAGCTCATGTTCTATAAGCGCACAAAAATCTCGGTCCGTTGCTTGTTCGCAATAACTCGCATCAATTGTGATGAGATAAACCGGCACATAACCAAACCAATCACGCATTTGTTGTTCCTGGCGAGCCTTGCGCCAGCCACCGACATTGAACATAACTTTTTCACACTGGCCTGAAACCATTTGCTTTTTAACAGTGCAAGCCTGAGAAGCCCATGCAAATGCAATAAATTCCTCATTCTCATGAATCAATTCAGCAATATGATCATGATCAGGGTTATAGAGCTCACCACCAATAGTTAGATAATTTTTAATCACCCAATCCATAAGATCTGGTGCCGGTGTTAAGCGTGTAGCTTCTTCATCATCAGCCTGATCAATAAAATCAGTTGGTGGAAATGGTCTGATCTGTTCCATCTTCAAGTCTCTCTAATTTGGCTTTGATCATGTTGATGACGTATCCGGATAAAATTGCATCTGGATGGAAGCGCTCAATCTTATATCCCAACTCTTCAGCCTGATCGTATCTATCAAAGCTCCAAGCTTTATTAGCCAACTTGCCACCACGCCCACCAGACCAGGGACCGCCCTCAATTTCAATCAACAAACGTAATTTCACAATATGAAAATCAAAGCGCCAGTGTTTGGTATGTATCGGCTGAAACTTACTTTCAAAACCAATGGCCAACTCGATTAATTCTTCTTTTAGAGTTGCTTCGGCCTCTAAATAGTTTTGCTTGGCTTTTGGTAATGGTGTGCTCTTTGGCTTGGGTTTTCTTTCTTTTTTCC
>NZ_JAYWYV010000255.1:0-1401 GCF_048147885.1 Acinetobacter sp. 228 | reverse complement strand
GTCTGTTCTTTCCCGTGAGTGGATTCACAAAGGGACTAAAGCTTATAAATATGCAGGATTTGCTTTATTCCTCGTAGGTTTTGCTAGCTTCTCTCTAATTTATTGTGTACAGCCACTCTTACCTGCATTTAGCCAAAGCTTTCAGATTAGTCCTGCGAGTAGCTCTTTGGCACTGTCATTAACGACTGCCTTTTTAGCCATTTCGATTGTGCTATCGAGTGCCTTTTCACAAGCGATTGGCCGTCGCGGCGTGATCTTTGCGTCAATGCTGTGTGCCGCAATTTTAAATATTGTCTCGATGTTTACACCGAACTGGCACAGTTTACTCATAGCACGTGCGTTAGAAGGTTTACTGCTTGGTGGCGTACCCGCAGTGACTATGGCTTGGATTGCCGAAGAAATTGCACCTGAACACCTCGGTAAAACCATGGGTTTATATATTGCAGGGACAGCCTTTGGTGGCATGATGGGCCGTGTCGGTATGGGTATTTTGGTTGAATATTTTTCATGGCGCACCGCCTTAGGCCTACTTGGAGCAATCTGTTTTATTTGCTCAATTGCATTTTTAAAACTACTGCCTACTTCGCGTAATTTTGTGCAGAAAAAAGGGCTGAATTTAGGCTTTCACATACAAATGTGGCGTGCTCATTTAAGCAATACTAAATTATTACGCCTGTTTGCCATTGGTTTCTTGCTTACCAGTGTGTTCGTGACCTTGTTTAACTATGCAACCTTCCGCTTAAGCGGCGCACCTTATTCACTGAGTCAAACACAAATTAGCCTTATTTTCTTGTCGTATAGCTTTGGTATGGTGTCTTCATCGTTGGCAGGTAGCTTAGCCGATCGCTTCGGCAAGAAAACCATGATGATGAGTGGCTTTGCGCTTATGATCGTGGGTAGTCTCATGACCCTCCTCACTTCTCTTTTCGGCATTATTATTGGCATCGCATTTATTACCACAGGCTTCTTTATTACCCACTCACTTACGAGTAGTTCTGTGGGTGCCGAAAGCAAACAAGCTAAAGCTCATGCCAGTTCGCTTTACTTGCTGTTTTACTATATGGGTTCAAGTATTGTCGGCTCGGCGGGCGGTTGGTTCTGGTTACACGGTGGCTGGAGTGCGATTGTCGGTTTAACCGTGGTCTTGTCTTTAATTGGAATATTTTTAGCGGTTTATACTTCACATGCCAAAGCACATTAATATAGTAAAACCCTAACTTTTTTAGGCTAAACCCGATGAGTATTTAAAAATCATATGAAAAAATTTAAATGCTCATTTTTTGGCTTGTATTTTTTTTAAGAAACTGTAAAATTCACTCCACATCGCCGGCATAGCTCAGTTGGTAGAGCAACTGACTTGTAATCAGTAGGTCCACAGTTCGAATCCGTGTGCCGGCACCA
>NZ_JAYWYV010000254.1:0-1407 GCF_048147885.1 Acinetobacter sp. 228 | reverse complement strand
AACCGTAAAAAATTATTCTTAAAAGCAGGTCAGCTTATTGTTGAATTGGCCAAACGCTACTATGAGCAAAATGATGCAAGTATTTTGCCTCGTTCAATTGCCACTAAAGCTGCTTTTAAAAATGCGATGACACTTGATATTGCCATGGGTGGTTCAACCAATACAGTTCTTCACTTGTTAGCTGCGGCAAATGAAGCTGAAGTTGATTTTACGATGGACGATATTGATGAATTGTCACGTCGAGTACCAGTGCTTTCAAAAGTAGCACCAGCAAAACAAGACGTACATATGGAAGATGTACATCGTGCAGGCGGTATCATGGCCATTTTAGGCGAGCTTGATCGTGCGAATCTACTTGATGTATCTGTACCGACAGTACATGAAAAAACATTAAAAGATGCGTTAGATAAGTGGGATATTATTCGTACTGAAGATCCAGATGTATATGAGTTCTACCGTTCATCTCCGGGTGGTGTTCCAACTCAAGTTGCATTCTCACAAAACCGTTACTACTCAACTTTAGATGGCGACCGTGAAAAGGGCGTGATTCGTAATGCAGAACATGCATTCTCTAAAGATGGTGGTTTAGCTGTTCTTTACGGCAACATTGCGCTTGATGGATGTATTGTAAAAACTGCGGGCGTTGACGAATCTATTTTAAAATTCACAGGTTCAGCACGAGTTTTTGAGAGCCAAGATGCAGCGGTAGAAGCAATTTTAGGCAATGAAATTAAAGCTGGTGATGTGGTTGTAATTCGCTACGAAGGTCCACGTGGTGGTCCGGGCATGCAAGAAATGCTTTACCCAACCAGCTATCTTAAATCGAAAGGTTTAGGAAAAGACTGTGCGTTAGTTACAGATGGCCGTTTCTCTGGTGGTTCATCAGGTCTTTCAATTGGTCACGTTTCGCCAGAAGCTGCTGAAGGCGGTGCGATTGGTTTGGTTGAAGATGGCGATACCATCGAAATTGATATTCCAAACCGTACCATTCACTTGAATATTGATGATGCGACTTTGGCGCACCGTCGTACAGTTCAAGAAGCGAAAGGTTGGCATCCGAAGGAAGAACGTAAACGTAAGGTATCAAAAGCGTTAAAAGTTTATGCAATGCATACCACAAGTGCAGCAAAAGGAGCTGTACGCGTTCTATAAAATATTCAATTTTAATAATTGAGTAGGAAACATGCACCCCTTAACACGATGAATTGTTATCATGTTAAGGGTGCATTTTTTATGTCTGGTAAAAAAAAATCCGCTTGTAGAAAAAGGTGGTTTCAGATCATTCTATGGGTTTGCCATAAAATGGTGATAAAATCTTCACCTACGCAGAAACTCGCGAAATAACATGACATATTTTCTGCGCGAACTTAGGTAGTCATTTTTCTATCTCGACTACTGTTTCACCTT
>NZ_JAYWYV010000253.1:0-1407 GCF_048147885.1 Acinetobacter sp. 228 | reverse complement strand
GTGTTTTACTATATGCCTTCTTTCGCTTCTCGTTTTGTAGATAAGGATAGGTCATGCAACGTATCGCCATTAATGGGTTTGGCCGGATTGGACGTAATGTTTTACGTGCCTGGTTTGAGAGCCCGAAACAATTTCATTTTGAAATCGTGGCGATTAACGATATAGCAGATGTACATACACTGGTACATTTATTCAAATATGACTCAACCCATGGTCGTTTTAATGGCAAGGTTGATATCATCATTGAAAATGAAAAGATTTATTTAAGTCCCGCATTAAAGTTCCATGTTCAAACGATTTTGGGAACCACAGCACAGCGCCGTCATGAGCGTTATGAATATAATGCAGCTTTACAAATCTGTTTTGGCTTAAGTACCGCACATTTTTATTTATCTAAAGCCAAAAACTTTGAAGAAACGCTACAACTGAGTAATAACTATAATTTACAAAGTGAATCGAAAGTCTTATCCAATTTAGAGAAAAAAGAACAACAAACCTCGTCTTATCAACGCTTAAGCCGTGAGAGTAAAACCATTTATCAAACTACCGTGCTTGATATTAGTGTTAATGGCTATCGTATTAAATGGTCCGGAGAAGCACCTAAAAACTTAAGAACCGGCGAATATATTTTAGTGAAGGAAACGCTACATGGTCAGTGGCGTGGCGGTGTAATTCGCTGGATTAAGCAATCTACAGAAAAAAGTCTGGAACTGGGTTTAGAAATTCTTTCACAAGCCATGTTCCCTTGCGCTGTGCATATTCAGGCAGAGCGTCATACGCGTAATTATCACCCTGCATTATTACTACAAACTCAAAACTTAGAAGAAATACAAAACACGCTTATTTTACCGGGGTCTCAAATTTTTAGAGAGCAACAAACAATTCATTTACGATTGGGGACAGAAGAAATCAAAGTGTATCTACTCAAAGCACAACTCATTACTCAAAGTTTTATTCAATTTCAATTTGAGCTTCTGAATGAGCAGCAACAGTACCTGCTTGATCAGTTCATGCTGAAAAAGAATAACACCGTGAATAGCCAAGATTTATGGGAAGCATTAAAGTGAGAAACTCTTTACTATCTAAAAGGTTAAAACGTACTGAAATACGTTTACTCATTATTGATGATAACCAGTTACGTTATAACCAAATTTTAAATTTATTATCGGGGAATGATTATCAAGTTAATGCCTTATTACTTGATGATTTAAAAAGTTTTGAAAAGCAGCTCAATACATCGTGGGATGTCATTATTTTTGGTCGCGCCTATGATTTGAAAATTGAACAAACTCTCTCCCTTGTTCAAGCCTCAGAACAGCCGCAGCTTCCAATATTACTTTTACAGCCAGACGATTACCAAGCGCAGCAATATCAAAGCTATATTCAAAAAGGAATTTATGATGTAGT
>NZ_JAYWYV010000252.1:0-1411 GCF_048147885.1 Acinetobacter sp. 228 | reverse complement strand
ACATTCTGAAAATGGCCTGTTGGCTTTTGGCCCACCGCCAGCTGTGGGTGAAGAAGACCCTGAACTGATTAATGCGGGTAAAGAGTTTGTGACCATGCTTGAAGGCGGCAGCTTTTTCCACCATGGCGATTCATTTGCGATGATGCGTGGTGGTCACCTTGATATTGCGGTGCTTGGGGCATTTCAGGTGGCAGCGAATGGTGACTTAGCGAACTGGCACACGGGTGCGCCGGATGCAATTCCTGCCGTAGGTGGTGCGATGGATTTAGCGGTTGGTGCCAAGAAAGTATTTATCACTACAGACCATGTAACCAAACAAGGTGAGCCAAAGATTGTCGCTGAGCTGACCTATCCGGTGACGGGTAAACACTGTGTTGACCGTATTTACACTGACCTGTGCGTGATTGATGTGACCAAAGACGGTTTAAAGGTGATTGAGAAAGTGGATGGGCTGAGTTTTGAGGAGTTGCAAGGGTTGACCGGAGCAGTGTTGATTGATGCAACGAATTAAGTCTCTAAATTGATTGAGTATGGCAGCTAATCAATAGCACCACAGCCTATAAATGATGGCGATATTCAAAGGCCCTTTGTATAGGCAATACCTTACTTTTTAAGGATAAAAAGTAACAAAAATCCTTTGTCGGGCTGACGGTATATCCTTATACCGCAGCCCAACTGGGCGGCATCCATGCCGCCTGTCACGTTAGTAAATAATGACTTAAATCTTAAATAATATAATTTGATTTATAATGATAAGACTTGTCGTGAACTCAAATATCGCTATCTCAAGTTTTCTTTGATCTGAAATACACTTTCTTCTGAAAAGCAGTAAAATACCTCCCGTGTTTTATATCCCTTCAAAGAGTAGCAATGACCGATCTCCAACAAGATGAATATAACCGCCGTTTTGCAGGTGTAGCCAAAATTTATGGTGATTCATCGTACCAGCACTATGAACAAAGTCATGTGATGGTGATTGGTATTGGTGGGGTCGGCAGTTGGGCGGTAGAAGCTTTAGCGCGTACAGGTATTGGTGAGATCACATTAGTCGATATGGATGTAGTTGCAGCATCAAATGTGAATCGTCAGCTACCTGCAATGACCTCAACTCTGGGCTGTGAAAAAGTTGAAATTATGGCGGAGCGTTGTCGCCAAATTAACCCACGCATTAAAGTCAATATTATTGATGACTTCTTAACACCTGAAAATGTTGCAGAGCTTTTAAACCCTGTACCGGATATTGTTTTGGACTGCATTGATGACGTTAAAGCAAAACTGGCTTTAATGCTCCATTGTCGTTTTAACAAAATTCCTTTGATTGTATCCGGTGGAGCTGGTGGTAAGCTCGATCCGCTTAAAATTCGCGTGGCTGATCTATCAAAAACAGAACAGGACCCAATGTTAGCGAAGC
>NZ_JAYWYV010000251.1:0-1411 GCF_048147885.1 Acinetobacter sp. 228 | reverse complement strand
ATAGCCATCGCTTTGATAATGGATACCGCCTTATTATTTGAATTGTAATAAATTTCAATAAAAGTGCCTGAAAAATCAGGCGTTTTTTATTTTGTATTTACTATTTCCATTGGCACAAAATTTGTTTAATTTCTAAACATTCTCATATCAAAAAAGATTTTACTATGCCTGATCCCAAAAAGTTTGAAAGAACCCTTGATCGGTTTGGACATTATGCTGTTGAGGCTTTTCATTATTTAGCCTTATTTATCATAGGCTGTATGATTGCTTGGTCTGCTGCTCATACCGTTTTTGAAATTCTGACCGTCAAAAAATATGCATCAATCGATGACATCTTATTGTTATTTATTTACCTAGAACTTGGGGCAATGGTTGGAATTTACTTTAAAACCAATCATATGCCTGTACGTTTTCTTATTTATGTCGCCATTACAGCCCTAACACGTTTACTTATTTCTGATATCCAACATGACCATAAAGCCGATCTTGATCAAGTCATTATTACTGGCTCAATTCTTATTTTAGCTCTCTCTATTTTAGTTGTCCGTTTTGCTTCTTGGCACTACCCATCTGTTATGAAAGAAAAACATTCAAAAACACCTACTTCTTTAAAAACACCCCAACCGCAAGATGACGAGTTGGCATAAAAAAATGGCCTCAAGCGGGCCATTTTTTATTTTACGTTTAACGAACTCGATAAATGTGATGTTTCGAGTCAACCAATAAGTATTGGTTAGGAGTCTTCACCCAGTGGTATCCACGTGGTGGTGCATATAAGCGATGTGCACGCCAGTCTGAGACATAATAACGGCTATTACGGTATTCCACAGGAATACGATCACCGCGCTTAAAGGCTACATATCGGCCATAATGGTTGCCACGCTCAGAGTGTGACCAAACAGGAGCTCTATGATCATTGCGGTGGTCATAACGATAATCATGACGCTGTTCATAGCGATTATGTTCTTTACCGTGATAGTTATCCCAACGATGATTTGAATCGGCCATCGCAGTTGCCGACATACCCAACATTAATGTTGAAAGTACGAGAACAATAGGCTTTTTCATGGAGTATTCCTTTTTATCTTGATCTAAAGCTAGATTAAGAAAGAGTCAAGGAGAAACCATGAATAAAATGGCTTTGATTGATATTGTTTGTAATGACTATAAAGAAAATATGAAGAATCTGTATCTGTGCTACCATTAGCATTTTTCAAGCTAGGTCAATTGCTGTGTCTGAAATCAGTTTTGAACGTCTTCATCAATTTTTCTGCAAAGTTCCAAGTATACAAGAAGCCCGTATCATGGCTCATGGAGCAGATGGCGAACACGCTTGGTGGTTTAAGTTCAGTATTGATGTAGAACACCCTCTCGCATGGCAAACCGTTCAAGAACTAGGGCATGTTTTAAA
>NZ_JAYWYV010000250.1:0-1412 GCF_048147885.1 Acinetobacter sp. 228 | reverse complement strand
ATTCTCTCACTTCTGCACAGATTCCTGATGTTTGGTACAACGTTCGGAAGAAGGTCAATGACATTCGCCATGAACTCCCAAGTGGGGTGCAAGGTCCATTTTTTAATGATGAATTTGGCGATACCTTCGGTAATATTTATGTACTGACAGGCAAAGACTTTGACTACGCGCTTTTGAAAGAATATGCCGATCGTTTGCAATTACAACTACAGAGAGTCAAAGATGTAGGCAAAGTTGAGCTGATCGGGCTACAAGATCAGAAAATCTGGATTGAAATTTCAAACACTAAAGCGGTTCAGCTCGGTATTCCTGTTTCTGCCATACAAGAAGCCCTGCAAAAGCAAAATAGCATAGCAAGTGCAGGCTTTTTTGAAACTGGAACGGATCGTATTCAAATTCGAGTAAGTGGCCAACTACAAAGCGTAGAGGATATTAAAAAAATGCCTTTACTGGTAGGCGATAAAACCATTCAGCTTGGTGATGTTGCTGATGTCTACCGTGGTTTTAGCCAACCTGCTCAGCCGCGTATGCGTTTTATGGGTGACAATGGTATTGGTATTGCCGTATCTATGCGTAAAGGCGGCGATATTATTGCCTTAGGTAAAAATCTGGAAACTGAATTTACCCAACTGCAAAAAACATTACCTCTAGGTATGAAACTACAAAAAGTTTCTGACCAACCTGTAGCGGTACAACGCAGTATCCATGAGTTTGTCAAAGTACTTGCTGAAGCAGTCATTATTGTCTTGTTAGTGAGCTTTTTCTCATTAGGTTTCCGGACGGGTTTAGTTGTCGCTTTTTCCATTCCTTTGGTTTTAGCAATGACTTTTGCTGGCATGAATTTATTTGATATCGGGCTGCACAAGATTTCGCTTGGTGCCCTAATTCTAGCTTTGGGCCTGCTTGTAGATGATGCCATTATTGCTGTCGAGATGATGGCCATTAAGATGGAGCAGGGGTATAGCCGAATTAAGGCCGCCGGATTTGCATGGAAAACAACAGCATTTCCGATGTTGACAGGGACATTAATTACCGCCGCAGGCTTTTTACCTATTGCTACGGCTCAGTCCAGTACAGGTGAATACACACGCTCTATCTTTCAGGTCGTGACGATTGCTTTATTGGTGTCTTGGGTTGCCGCAGTTTTATTTGTACCTTATTTGGGTGAAAAACTACTACCTGATTTTACCAAGACAGGTCATCAAGCACCTTGGTATGTCCGTTTATGGGCAAGAATAACTAAAAAACCGCAACCGCAAACTGTGGCCATTTCACAGGACCACCATTACGATCCTTATCAATCGAGTTTCTATTTACGTTTTCGGAAAATGGTCGAGTTTTGTGTGACCTACCGTAAAACCGTGATTGCAACAACGGTGGGGATTTTTGTGCTGTCTGTACTCATGTTTAAG
>NZ_JAYWYV010000249.1:0-1412 GCF_048147885.1 Acinetobacter sp. 228 | reverse complement strand
CATCATTGGAATATAATATTACTTCTGCGACCAAAATTGAAGCTTTTGCTACTTGTTCGTCAGTCACCGTTTGAAGTTGATCAAGTTCATCTAAATATTCAGCAGCTTCATCAAGCAGTAAAATTGCCGCATCGAGTAAAATATTTAATTTACCCACTTCTTGTAGGGTGTAATGTTCAAAGCTGGCTTTTTCAACATTTGCATCAATAATTGGGCGCGCTTTGTGTATGGTCGATAAAGTATCTTCAAAAGCAGCTTCCGCAATACCGACATCAATTGCCACTTGTAATAACTGCGAATACGCACCGCGATAGGTTGGAACTTGTGTTAATAATCGCTCATCAAAAATAAGTTCAGGATTAACTTCAACTTGATTTAATTTAACTGTACCACTCGCTGTAGTACGTTGACCAAACCCATTCCAGTCATTAATAACTTCAATGCCTTGAGCATCTCGGTTAACAATCACTAAAACGACATGGCCTTCTGGATGAATCGCTTTAATTGCGAGCCAATGCGCAAAACTTGTTCCCGTCGAATAAAACTTTTCGCCGTTTAAAAAATATTTGCCGTTTTCAATAGTAAGCGTGGTTTTTAAGGTTTTTGAGTCATGGGTATTTCGTTCGGGACCGCCGTTGGCAAGACGTTTACCGGCTAATATTTCTGAAAAGATAAATTGTTTTTGTTGTTCTGTACCCATGATTTCAATCAGGTTTAACAGACTAATCTGATTTTGTGGAATCTGACCAACATTTGCATCACCTTTACTTAAAATACGGAAAACTTGTGCCAGTGTTTTATTGGAAACGAAAGCACCGCCGTATTTTTTTGCAATACGAATTCCGCCTAAGCCTTTTTGGCTAAAGCTTTCGATTTGCTCATGCGGTAATAAGCGTTGTTGATCACGTGTATTACGACCCTCTAAAGCAAAATCAGCCACTTGATAAGCAGCATTAATTGCTTGTTGATCATTTTGAATGACTTGGACGTATGCCGTCGTTTTAGATAGAGAATTAGACATAATGACACCTTGTATTGCTGTCATTACCTTACAAAAGAAATATTTTTCCACTAAACGAGGACTTATGCTCAGCTTATGAATAAAAATGCAAAGCACTTTTTTTGATTTTTAATATATAAATAGAGATATAGAAATATATTAAAAATCAATAAATTATAATTTTTATTTGTAAAATGAATAACTAAAAGGACTTTAATATGAAAAACAGCTATAAGTACGGTAAAAAAAGATATAAAAAATATAGACCTAACTGTCAGTGAAAAATGAGCACAATATCCATTGTTTTCATTAAAAATAGCTTCTAAAGTATCTACTTACCGAAGACTATTTTTGTACGAATAGTCAAATAAAAATAAACGTGGAGATTTTATGCGGGTTTTGTATCAGTTTC
>NZ_JAYWYV010000248.1:0-1413 GCF_048147885.1 Acinetobacter sp. 228 | reverse complement strand
GCATAGATGGAACAACCCACCTCTTTACCAATTTCACCCGTCAAAGCCTGACATCGGGGCTCAGGCTGATTGGTTCCACGCATACATGAATAGACAGGTGTCAAAGGTTCAACTAGATGTTCTTCCATTAACTCGGCCTCAGCCCAGTAAAATGAAACCCGAAAATGTGCACAACATGCCCCACAGCGTAGGCATTCATCTGGAGTCGCAACTTGAGATAACATTTTTATTCAAATTCTCGTCATCAAAAATTTTTCTGCGACGCGAAATCCTAAAAAAATTTCAAATTGGACTCAATATGTCGAACATTATTTTTTATGTTGGACAGCTAAAAATTTGTTCTGTCATTAAATCTACACCGCATGGTAATGTTTCAATCCAGTTTAAAAACTGATTAATCATCTCTTTACCAATAAATGGACTACCGTGCTGAGGGACAATCATTTCAATATCCATCTGACGAACCATGTTGACCCATAAGCGAATGACTTTATTTGAACACATATAACGTTGATGAAAAGCTTTCATTTTCATCACATGGCTATCAAAATCTTTTAGAGGCTGACTTGCATCATCTACGATGGATGCTCCCATATCGCCCGAAAACAAAATTTTAGCAACGGGATCATAAAACTGAAAATTACCCACCGAATGTAGGAAATGCGCTGGAATAATTACAAGTTTCGATTCACCTAATTGAATCACTTGACCACGATCAGGCAGCTCAATCAAACGGTCTTCCCAATTCCCTTTCATACGCTCACTCATAAATGATGAATTTAAGTGAGGTAAAAAACGTGCCCATAATTTTGAGGCCACCACTTTAGCATCGGTATAGACTAACCAGCGGGGCATTGAGGTGATAATGTCTGGATCCTGATGCGAAGCCATCACATAATCAAGATTTTTAAGGCGCGTATATTTATTAAGTTCCATTGTCAACGGAACATAGGTCAAATCACCACCCGGGTCGATCACGGCAGCACGCTCATGATCAATAATTAAAAATTGATTGGCTTGTATGCCTTCCCCTTTGACCAAACTGGTAAAACTGATACATTTGTGTACGCCATTATCAAATAATATCTGTGATGTTGTTTTTTCAAACCCCATAAAATTCCCCAAAAAAAACTTTAAATATTAGATATTTTTATTTCCATAATAAAATAATGGGATTCAATCACTCATGCAATGAATTACTTTATTTTTCTCATAATATTTTAAAATTGATTTTGGTTTTCTTATTTTATAAATGAATCATAATGTTATTTAAAATTAAACTGCAATAAATTAAAATAATTCTCATTATCAAATTTACTTTTTGCGCTGTTTAGGCCTCCCATGACTCAACGCTTTGCTTTTTCAACTTCAAAAACTTTGTTAGCAGTTGCTATTTTTACTTCAATGACAACA
>NZ_JAYWYV010000247.1:0-1414 GCF_048147885.1 Acinetobacter sp. 228 | reverse complement strand
TTTTGAAGGTATCTTTGGAGCTAATTCTGCTTACTCATGGTTTGGTTTATATTTATTAGCTTCTTTGCTTGAGGTTGTCGCAAATACTCTACCGTCTTAACCAATTTTGATTTCTTGAATTTGTTTTACACCAGCTTTGTTACAAGCTTCGATTTCAGTGCTTTTAATTTTACGAGAAGCGTTTGCAACGTCGATTGTGTTGTCACCAACACCTTGACAGAACTGTTTTAAACCAGCAGAAGAACCACCAGAACCTACAACAGGAGTTTTAAATTGAGGGAATGTATTACCAAACTCTTCAGCTACAACGCTGGCAAATGGTAATACAGTTGAAGAACCAGCAATTTGAATCGTATCACGAGCTGCATTTGCAGTCGTTGTTACAGCGGCCCCAGTTACTGCTAATGCAATTGCGATTTGACGTGGATTTAAGCGCATTCTGTTCTCTCTCATTAATGCAATAGGTTGTACGTCACTTTTTGTTGAGTGCTTGTACGCTCTTCGATAGCTGCATTGTGAATAGAAAATATGACAAATAAGTTACAGTATTATGACGCTTTCATGATTTTTATAATGTTCATTGTCACATTTTTAAATCTATTTTATATCAAATATTTAAGATAATTTTATAAGTGCTTTGATATTTAGATTTAATGGGAAATATGACAAACGTTCAAAATGATAAAATTATAATTATGCTTAAATTATAAAAGCTTAAGTAATTTAATGAATTGATGTTACAAAATTATTTTATTGACACAATTCTCAATTTTTTACGTGACACCTTTATTTTTAAAAAATTATTTCGCCCGAACATGAACATATTATGACAAAACAAAAACGGTTACCTGCCTTATGTCAGATAACCGCAATATCACTGTAAATTTAGCTTATTAGTTTGATTGTACTTCCGGCATCGCGACCATTTTTTTACGATACTTAAAGAAATACATAATCGCTAAAACCGCAAGCCAGATAGGCCCCAAAATAACAGCGAGTCTCATATCTGGTGTCATCGCCATAATAATGAGAATGAAACATACAAAGCTAATAGTTAAATAATTACTCCATGGGCTCATAATGCTTTGGAATTTGGTTTGACGCTTTTGCAATTTCATTGCTTTGGTAAATTTCAAATGCGTGACTGAGATCATAAGCCAGTTAATAACAAGCGCAGCCACAACTAACATCATAAAGAGCTGAAAAGCTTGACCTGGAATTAAATAGTTGACCACTACACAGACCGCTGTAATTGAAGCAGAAACAATTGCTGCAGGGACCGGAATACCGCGGCTGTTCACTTTTTTCAAAATTGCTGGCGCATTGCCCTGCTCTGCTAAACCATGCAACATACGACTATTACAGTAAATACAACTGTTATAAACCGAAATAGCAGCAATCAAGACCACAAAGT
>NZ_JAYWYV010000246.1:0-1415 GCF_048147885.1 Acinetobacter sp. 228 | reverse complement strand
AAGCTTGTGAAACCTTTGCACCATAAGGCGTTCATCAAAAGAAATCTTGTTAATTTTATATAGTTTTTTCTTTAAAAACCGTCAATGGTTATAGGTAAGTAGATAGATAGACTAATTAAATATAACTAAATTAGTATTTAAAGTTATTAATTAGTAATTATTGGGGAGAAGAAGTTATGACTGAAACAGCAGTGGAGAAAAGAAAGAGAAAATTAATTACTGAGCTTAGAGATTATCAGTGGCTCTATCAATATAGTGTATTTCCTCGATTAGAAGGAGCGGATAGAGAAGAGGATAAGTTGAGAGCAGAGGAAATTATCTTATCTGGGTTGGATGAATTTAGAGATAAGTTAAGAAGAAAAGTTTCTAATATAGGCATTCTGTTTGAGCTTAGAAAAATGAATGTGGCCCTAAACAGAGGCTTTCGAACCCAATATAGAAGAAAAAATTTTTTTCAAATTTATATTACTTTTCATGCATCAGAAAAAATTGAAGAAGAGTTGTTAGATAAAATTGCAGAAGCTGTATATGGAGATGAAGTAAATATAAAAACCCGATCTTTATCTGAGGAAGATATACTTGGAGCAATTGAGAAAATCCGAATAGAAGCATTACATGATTTTTCTACCTATTACGAAATTAAGGGGAGAAAATTCAATCGTTATTCAGGTATAAATCGATCAAGTTTTATAAGAAAAGAGTAAACTCTGGAATGTTAATAAATGTAATTACACTTTTAATTTTCAATTATTAAAGTAAAGGATACTTAGCTTAAGCTTTAACTAAGTATCTTAACTATTTAGCCTAAGAAAAAGATACTTGAAAAGGACTTAAAAGTTAAAAAAGAAAATAAGTGATTTGAAGAAGTAAAAACAGTGAAAAAGATATAGTTTTCTTCACTTATTTAAGTGATTGTGTGATTTTAAGCTTGAATTCTTAATTAAACAGGATGTTTCTATCCATCGATGCTCTATAAAAAATACCTGTAGATATTTCTAAGTTTAAATTGATTAATTTGGAGGGGGGAGCATTTATGGTTAAGTTGAAAGAGTGATGTAAATTTTTTATAAAAATTAATGAAATTGTTGTTAAAGGTCTTGATGAAGATTTTGATGAAATTGTTAGGAAAAACATTTAGTTATACTTATTTTTGGCTTTGAGTTAAAATAGATTTTCAGTTCGGGAGAATCGCTATTTTATGTGCTTGTAAAGGCCTCTGTAGTCATCATAGAGCATGTTTAATAACGAAGTAGCTACAACCCTACGCCGTTAGGGGTAAGTGGCTATAATCTCTTGTAAAAGCTGTTTAAATTAATCTGAATGAGAGTGAAGAATATGCTGAAGATAGGTTCCTTAAATCAAAGTCTGAAAGAGACTCAAAATATGCGAGCAGTGCCACTTCGTTTAACAAAAAA
>NZ_JAYWYV010000245.1:0-1420 GCF_048147885.1 Acinetobacter sp. 228 | reverse complement strand
ACGACGCGCTAAAGCTTGGTATTGGTTATTGTCATCAATTAATTTTAGTTTTTGAGCTTGTATTGGTGCAGTAAAATGAGGGACAAAAAGCTCTGATTCATCAATGAGCCAACTAACCCCCTCACTTCGCCACAAACGTGTGAGAAAGTCATAGTCAGACTCATTGTGCTGCATAGTGAACGGACGAATATCATAATTTTGACTTAACCCACCCAAATCAAGACTTAAACTCGCAGCAAATAGTGGACTTTTTTCTTGCCATTCTTTAAATAGAACTTCGGTAATTTCTACAATACTTTTATTCATAAAAACACGACTATTACGGCGTTTGTGCCATAAATTTGTCGCATCTTCTATAGTCAGCTTATAAAGCGTTAAAGCGCCATCACTTTGTCCATAACTGGCCTCAGTCACAATACCTGTAGTTCGGAACAATTGCCCCGAATCAGTGACCTGATCAACAGCGACTTGGACACCAATAAATTGCTTCAGTGCAATTTGGGCATTGGTTGAAAGGCAAATCAATTCTGCCATTAGGCCACCATTTAACTGATGTTGGCCTTCTATACGTTGTAAGAATACTTGATGATTGAGTAGTTCATTAGAAAATTGTACGTGAATAGCACGTTTCTGAGCATTTAGCCCTATTTTTTCCAAGACACTAAATATATTAAAAAGCATTTTTTTATAATCATAAGGATATATAAACGGCTGCACTTTATAAAAAACAGAACTATCTGTCTACAAAATTATGCGTTATTTCTATCAATTTTTTTATATTTTCACTTATTCGAAAGTTATAAAAAAAGCCCAACTTAAGTTGAGCCTTTTTTAATTACTTTAAACTTACTTTTTAGCCGTCTTAAACACTGGATAAAAACGGAATAACTGCCATAAACAAACCAGTAATAGTAAAAGGAAATAGACCAATGACCAAACTGGTAAAGACTGACCTAAAAAAGTCCAGTCAATTGCCGCACACTCACCTGAGCCAGAAAGTACTTCTTGTAAAACGGTTTTCATTGGTAAAGCATCAATGAGGTAATTTAAACCCGGACCACAGCTTGGCACTTGATCTGGTGGTAAATGCTGTAGCCAAACATGTCGGCCCGCCACCCCTACTGACCATAAAATTGCAACACCTGCCAAAAATGCATAAAAGCGTTTAATCGCATTGGAAACCGGGTTATGCAAAAACGCAATAAGAGCCACAAAACCCATTGACATTAAGCCAACACGTTGAAAAATACAGAGAGGACATGGATCAAACCCTTTTACATGTTCCAAATACAACGCAAAAGACATGCCGACAATGCTTGCCAGAACAAGCAGTCCACTCACCAAACGGTAACTTAATCGCATGTAAAACCTCGTTTTTATCTATATTGTTCAAGATATTGATCAAAACTGATCTGACTAT
>NZ_JAYWYV010000244.1:0-1422 GCF_048147885.1 Acinetobacter sp. 228 | reverse complement strand
AGAAAGTTTTACCAAAATTTCATCGGCTTTAAGTATTAATTTAGGCACACCGACTTCAGAGCAAATGCAAGCCATGCAAATCTCTGCCAAGACCGCACCGCTTAATGAAATTCCGTGGGTACTCGATCCGGTGGGCTATGGGCCAATATTAGCTTGGCGCAGTCAAATGACAGACGAGCTTTTACAGTTCAAGCCAAACGTTATTCGTGGTAATGCCTCAGAAATCAGTACGCTAGCAGGCAACCAAGTTCAATCTAAAGGTGTGGATAGTACCTTAAGTAGTGATCAGGCCTATCAACAGGCTTATGCACTATTAGCACATGCGGACTGTATCGCTATTTCAGGTGAGTCAGATTACATTTTGTCTAACGAAGTTGATGCTGTAATTCAAGTGAACGGCGGAAGTCCTTTACAACCTAAAATTACTGCAACTGGCTGCGCTTTGGGTGCATTAATTGCTGCATATAGCGCCGTGACGACACCAACCATTGCAGCTCTTTCAGCTCATATTCATTTTGCAATTGCAGGTAAACTTGCTGCAAATCAAGCTCAAACGATGGGCAGTTTTAGTAGCATATTTATGGATTATATCCATATGCTAGATGCTAACCTGATTGAACAATATGCAGATATCAAACTTTTGGACAAACAGGCATAACTTAAGTTATGCCTGAATAACACTAGACTCACTTTAAAAGTAAGTAAATGTCGGTAACAAGGTCACACTCTTTCACTTCGTGTACAAAGTTGTGATAGTGAAAGAATATTGGAAAATCCCCCGCTTCTTCTGGTTGCTCAGGTAACCAGTTTCTAAAGATGTAATAGACGCTATCTTTAATCTGGTCATGGCTACCAAAATGTCTTACGGTTGCGTAACGCCCCGCAGGAATTTCACCTGTCTGTACGCCGTAACTATTTTCAGGTACAGCTTTTTCAATTGAACCGGCAATATCAAATCGAAACTCATCAGAAGGTCTCTGCTCAGGGTCAGCAAATGGAATACCATAAGTTCTAGACATGGTTACAGGTGATAAACCTGTTTCTTTGCGCCAAGCAATAAAACGTGCAGCCGTTTCAAAGACTTTATCAGGGCTTCCTAAATGCGATAAATATGCAATCTTTTCAGCAGGTCGCTCAACAATATTTACATTCATTTTTAACTCACTTTTCGGAATCGTAAAAACAAACTTCTGATGCCAAGATTCCCAGTCTGGTTTATCTCTAAAAGCTCGAGGAGTTTGATCAAATGAACGCTTAAATGCACGAGTAAATGCCTCTGGACTGTCAAACCCTGCTTGTAATGCAATCTCAATAATCTTGAGATCAGGTTCAAAAGCCAATTGAAAAGAGGCCCGCTTTAAACGAGAAAGTTGAATAAACTTCATCACATTTAAACCAATATGAATGGCAAAAATGCGATGA
>NZ_JAYWYV010000243.1:0-1429 GCF_048147885.1 Acinetobacter sp. 228 | reverse complement strand
GAGCTGTTACGTCCTTTTTTCCGTTTTAGCTATCAATATTTATTTATGCCAATTTTAGATGCTGAATTTACAAAGCTCAGCATTTCGGGAATGTTGGCAACTCGTATTAGCTACATGAATGATTTGGCGATGGTTGCTGAAAAACTCGGTATTGATATTGCTAATGTAAAGCATGGTATTGCTGCAGATACACGTATTGGTGCAGCCTATTTGTCGGCAGGTGTTGGATTTGGTGGTGAAAATTTTTCACATGATATTTTAACGCTTTCGAGTACTGTATCTGGAACAGGCGCTAAAAGTCGGCTACTCGAGCAAGTGTGGGCGATTAATGAACAACAAAAAGAAATTTTATTCCGTAAATTATGGAATTATTATCACTGTGATCTGAGCAGTAAAACTGTTGCGATCTGGGGGGCTTCATTTAAGGAAAACACCTCTAGTACTCATAACTCACCGATTCATATTTTATTAGCTGCATTATGGGCGCAAGGGGTAAAAGTGCGTTTGCATGATCCACAAGCCTTAGATGAGATCGCAACAACTTATGGAGACCGTGAAGATCTGGTTTTATGTGCTGACCAATATGAAGCTGCACAGGGTGCCCATGCTTTATGCTTAGTAACAGCATGGAAACAATATTGGAGCCCTGATTTTAAAAAGTTGCAACAATTAATGCAGCATCCTCTTATTTTGGATGGGCGTAATATTTACGATCCGGCATATGTGAAAGCAAAAGGTTTCGCTTATGAAGGAGTAGGTCGATTATGAGTAAATCTATCGAGAAGTTTCCTAAAGAGTTAGTCTCGCCTATAGCACAGCTTCATTCCTTAGTTGAGAAGAATTCAAAATTACATATCAAAGAATTATTTGCAGCCGAGCAAGACCGCTTTCAAAACTATTCGGTAAAGTTCGATCAATTGGTTTTTGATTACAGTAAACACCGTATAACTAAAAGTGTTCTAGAACAATTGTTTGCTTTAGCAAAGACGAAACAATTGACTCACTGGATTGAGCGCTTATTTTCCCAAGACAAAGTCAACTGTACTGAGCAGCGTGCAGCTATGCATTGGGCCTTACGTTTACCATCGGAATATTCTAAATTTCCTGAACTCACAAAACAGGTTCATACTCAATTACAGCGTATGTATGCTTTGGTTGAAAAAATCCATGCTGGGCAATATCGTGGTGCTACGGGTGAGGTGATTCAGGATGTCGTTAATATTGGGGTAGGTGGTTCTGATTTAGGGCCTCAAATGGTGACCCATGCACTATGCGATTTTAAAGTAAAAACTGCCAAACCACTTAATGTACACTTTGTTTCGACTATGGATGGTAGCCAGTTATCAGACTTACTCCATCAACTGCGTCCGGAAACAACTTTATTTATTATTTCTTCAAAGTCATTTGGTACCATTGATACCTTATCAAA
>NZ_JAYWYV010000242.1:0-1432 GCF_048147885.1 Acinetobacter sp. 228 | reverse complement strand
CTAGCAAAATCAAGTTAACTGCACATGCAAAAGAAAGAATGAAAGAACGCTGTATCTCTATGAAGCAAATTATTTGCTGTTTTGAGCATGGAGATATTACTGAGGGGCCGTACCCAAATACTCGTGGTGATTGCCAGCTAAATGTTTCTGTTCGCACTGCAGGCGAATACATAACAACAGCTGTTGCAATCAAGCAGAGCGAGAACGGTGAATTCTCAGTAGTAGTCACTACATTTAGAGAGTAGGCTAAATTATGTATCACTATGAAGAATGCGGTCTGAGCAATATTTGGCTGCACAATGGATTTACAATTGAAAATGATGAAGACTATGGTGAACTCGTATCTATTGAATCTGTTCATGAGCTTCATAATGCCATTGGGTTGTTCTTAATTACGCAAAAGCCTGACTTGAATGGTGAGGAAATTCGTTTTTTACGTAAAGAACTAAACTTGTCACAGAAGAATCTTGCTGGGCTTTTAGGAGTCAGTGAGACTAGTATTAGACATTGGGAAGCTGATCGCGGTTTAATTGGTAAACCTACTGAGCTATTACTTCGTGCATTATATAAAGAGCATGTTCAAGGTGATGGCAAACTAAGAAGTATGATTGAGTCATTAAATCATCAGGAACGAACTTTAGTACCAAGTGAAATTAGTTTTTCATATGGAAATAACCATTCATGGCATCAAACCAATTGTGAAATAGCTTAGTTAGTTTTATTTGATAGAAACCACCTTCGGGTGGTTTTCCTTTATGTGACATTTAGTAACCAGTTTGTTAAAGTTAGTACACTTTATAACAAATGGTTAAAATTCATGAAACAAGTCATTTTAAGTCTTTTATTAGTTCTAAGCTCATTAAATTTTGCGGAAGCAGGTAGAGGCAGACAACCGTGCTCTGGTAAGAAAGGTGGGGTAAGTCATTGCGATGGTAGTAAGTTTGTTTGTAATGATGGTTCCATCAGTGCTTCTAAAAAGATCTGCTCTAGATAGGTGATGTGATGGGATTAAATTTTAGAAAAAGTATAAAAATTGCTCCGGGAGTCCGGGTAAATATAAGTAAAAAAGGAGTCTCAAGTGTTTCTGTTGGTGGAAAAGGGGCACGAGTAAATGTTAGTAAGAAGGGAACTCGAACAACAGTAGGTTTACCGGGTACTGGTTTATCTTATTCCAAGTTCTCTAGTCATACTAAGAAAACAACACCTAGAAGAGAACCTGATTTTAATAATCCAGATAATGTATGGGGTTACCCTAAATCTGAATGGATAATCAGTGGAGTTATTTTATTTATAGCTTTAATAATTTTTATTTGGATTATTAGCTGATTTTTTAAATTTTGATATTTGATAGGTTTATATATGAAAAAGATTATTTTATTAAGTTTGGTTTTTGGTTTGGTAGGGTGTAATAAAAAGGAGAATACCAACTCCA
>NZ_JAYWYV010000241.1:0-1432 GCF_048147885.1 Acinetobacter sp. 228 | reverse complement strand
GCTGTCTGGTCTGAGAGTATGTCATCGACAGCATCTCAATTTGCCGTAATGGAAGGTAAAGAACAACGATTTGGACCAGTAGCATCAGCAGTTTGGGCAGCGATCACTACGCAGGTGAATAACGGTTCGGTCAATATGATGCATGATTCTTCTGCGCCGCTTACTGGGCTGGTTGAACTCATTAACATGCTGATTAATGCCATTTGGGGTGGTGTGGGCTGTGGCCTGCAACAGTTTATGATTTATCTGTTACTTGCGGTATTTATTGCAGGTTTAATGACAGGTCGTACTCCTGAATTGTTTGGGCGCAAGATTGAAGCAGCAGAAATTAAATTGCTCGCGATTATTATCTTGATTCAACCTTTAGTCATTCTTGCGTTTACTGCATTAAGCCTCAGCATTCCAAGCATATCTGGAATTAGTAATCCAGGACCACACGGTATTAGCCAAGTGTTCTATGAATATGTTTCTGCGTTTGCTAATAATGGTTCAGGTTTTGAAGGTCTTGGAGACAACACTGTATGGTGGAATGTCACTTGTAGTATCGCTCTACTGTTAGGACGTTTCCCTACATTAATTTTGCCATTAATGATTGCCACACGTTTAGCAGCAAAAAGAAAAGCACCCGAAACATCAGGTAGTCTTCAGGTTGAAACACAAACCTTTGCCTTAACGCTGATTACGATAGTTGTGTTGCTTACCTTATTACAATTTATGCCAGTTCTTGTCCTTGGGCCTATTGCCGATCAACTTTTGTTGGTTAAAGGCTAAGGAGGCGAGTGAAAATGAATACACAAACTCATGTAAATAGCCACAAACAAACCATGGCAGTGCCAAATTTTGAAGTTTGGAAAAATGCATTTGTGAAACTGCTACCACAGCATGCAATTAAAAACCCTGTGATGGCAATTGTATGGCTTGGAACAGTGGTTACAGGCATTAGTACAATCTTAGGTTACACCACGCTGATATTTGGTTTAGTGGTTACAGCAATTCTGTTTATTACCATTTTATTTGCTAACTATGCCGAGGCTGTTGCAGAGGCTAGAGGCCGTGGGCAGGCATCTTCATTACGTGCAGCAAGAGAAAATTTAACGGCTCGAAGACTCAACTCTTTGACAGACCGTCAAGCGACTCAAGTTGCAGCGACCGAACTTCATTTAAATGATTTTATTGAAGTACATGCAGGTGAGCTTGTTCCAGCCGACGGTGAGATTGTAGAAGGCTTTGCAACTATTAATGAATCGGCTGTTACAGGTGAGTCAGCACCTGTGCTACGTGAAGCTGGAACAGACCGTTCAGGTGTTATTGGTGGAACCAAAGTACTTACAGATCGTATTGTTGTGCAAGTGACTGCTGAATCTGGTCAAAGTTTCTTAGACCGTATGATTGCTTTGGTCGAAGGTTCAAATCGTCAAAAAACACCGAATGA
>NZ_JAYWYV010000240.1:0-1435 GCF_048147885.1 Acinetobacter sp. 228 | reverse complement strand
AGCCTCTTTATCAAGAGCAGTTTGCTGACCTAAAGCCGTCGTTTGCACAATATAATCAATTTGCTGCAATGCAAATGCACTATAACGTGAACGCATAAGCTGCTCTGCCGTGAGTGCTTTTGCTGTGCCTAAATGTAAAGGCTCACAACATTCTGCATAGCTGCCTTTTCCGCATGGACAAGTTTGTTGGGTCATTTGGTACTTCTCAAATAAAAAATAGCTCAAAGTTGAGCTATTTTATGATGTTTCTAAATCTGACACGCAATTTAATCTTTCGATTCATCCTGTTCGATAGAAACAATATGAACTTTCTCGATTTTATGGCCTTCCATGGTTACAACTTCAAAGCGATAACCATCCGCTTCAACAGTTTCACCATTTTCAGGTAAACGACCTAAATGGAATAATAAATAACCCGATAAAGTAGAATATTGTTCACTTTCATCAACTAAGTCACGACCAAGTAAAAGCGATACATGGCGAATATCGGTTGAACCCTCAAGTATTAACGAACCGTCTTCTAAACTTTCTGCTGCTGCATCTAGTTCGTCTTCATCAGGGAACTCACCCGCAATTGCTTCTAAAATATCAATTGGTGTGGCAATACCTTCAATTGAACCATATTCATTTAGAACAATCGCCATTTGTAAAGGAGCCTGACGTAATTGCTCCATCACCATAAGCACTTGAGCATTTTCATGCACAATAACTGGCTCACGTAAGTGCTTTTGAAAATCGATAACGCCTGTTTCAATAAAGCCATTTAAAACTTTATGTGTAAGCGCAATACCTTCAATATTATCAAGTTCACCACGAGCAACAATTAAACGTGAATGTGTCATCGACATTAAACGTTCTTTTAAAACTTCTGGTTCTTCGTCTAAATCAATCCATTCAAGCTCAGGTCTTGGTGTCATCACTGACTTTACTGGACGTTCAGATAAACCAAGTACACCTTGTACAAGCACACTATGGTAAGCGCCATTTTCTTCATCAAAGACTTCATCAGCAAAAGCTTGAGTTGCCAATACATCTTCTTTATCAGCCGTTTGAGCGTCTGAAGTAGAACCGCTATTTTTACTGCCTAACATACGTAAAACAGCAGAAGCTGTGCGATAACGTAAATCTGTAGTAGTCACTAGCTTCTCTTGGTTGCGACGCATGGTTTGGTTGATCATTTCGACTAAAATCGAGAAACCAATCGCAGCATATAAATAACCCTTCGGAATATGGAAACCAAAACCTTCCACCACCAAAGAGAAACCAATCATCATCAAGAAGCCAAGACATAGAATAACTACTGTTGGGTGTTTATTGACAAAGTCCATGAGTGGTCTTGAAGCCCACAGCATAATACCCACAGCAATTACAACAGCAACCATCATGACTGACAGTTCTTTCACCATACCTACAGCAGTAATTACGCTGTCTAATG
>NZ_JAYWYV010000239.1:0-1442 GCF_048147885.1 Acinetobacter sp. 228 | reverse complement strand
GAATAAGAAACGCACCACCGCCATTTTCATACGCAACGTACGGAACGCGCCAAATATTACCTAAGCCTACAGCCGAACCAACGGCTGCAATAATAAAACCAGATCGTGACGTCCAGTTTTCACGAGTATCTGTCATAGAACACCTAATGTTAAAAGATTACTTATTTTTACTGCTATTGTTGATTGTTATTCCGCATGCAAAAAAAGAACCAAAAAATACTTTTGTGTTTGTAGAAAATAAAATGCACCTTTTGAGTATTTTTATTCCCTTAACAAACAAGCAAAAATAGAAAATTCTTCCTTAAAGATTTTTGTCCATTTTTTGCCCCTATATAGCTGAACAATACCTGTTTTTATTTCTTTTTACTGTAATTTCCGTCTGAAAATTTACGTTTTTTTAGAGATTCTTATCTAGATTGGTTATTTTTTAGCTAATATTCCTGTTTTAAAGCATATTATTACCTTCTTACATTCAATGATATTTTCTACCATTAAAGTTTTATTCCCATTCATAAAGTAGATATATCAACTAATTTATAGATGAGTAAAATATCAAAGTATTATCGATCCCTTACACAAAATTTATACTAAAACCTCTAAAACTCAAATCACTATAAGTAATTAATTTTTATATGAAAATTAATTAAATAAAAGAATATTAAAAATTGAAGATATAGAAGCTTTATATTCACCATTTTTCATCAATGCATAACTGTAAAGATATCTATATCATGCGTTCAAAGATTTTCTTTTTAGGATTGATGATGAAAATATTAAAACTGTCTTTTTTAGTACTCGGGATGGGTCTTAGCGGATTCGCACAAGCAGATTTTATAGGCGTAAAAGGAGACGTTGGCTACTGGTTTTATGACGGCAAAGCTAATATGTCTTCACAATCTCCTGAAGATCAAGATCTAGACCGAAAAGGTAGTGCTCAACTTTCATTAGCTTTTGAGCACCCAATCCCGTTTATTCCAAATGCAAAAATTCGTTATGTTAATTTAGATACTCAAACTAAATCAGAAACTTTGGGTCAAGCTAACTATAACGTTGATTTAGATCATAGGGATTTTATTCTCTATTATGAGTTACTAGATAATATGCAGGTCTTGGTGCAACTGTACTAAATGGAGATATTACTGCCTATACCGGTAAACGTGTAGATATTGATAAGACATATCCGATTGCTTATTTATCAGGTGAAGTAAAACTTCCATTTACAGGGTTAAGCGCTAAAGGTGAAGCAACATATACAAACTTTGATGATGCAAAAATTACAGATGCGTTAGTAGAAGCAAAGTATAAGTTTGCCGATAATTTATTAATCGATTTAGGCTTAACAGCTGGTTATCGTATCCTCAACATCGATTTAGATGATTACGATAACAATGACCTTAAATTTGAATTTAAAGGGCCTTATGTTGGCTTAGAAGCACATTTCT
>NZ_JAYWYV010000238.1:0-1444 GCF_048147885.1 Acinetobacter sp. 228 | reverse complement strand
TGTAACATGAGTGGTAAAACAAAAGGTAAGGCATTACCACCAAAGCGGGCAAAGAAATTACCTAAAATACCAATCGCGTAAATCTTGTTTCTAAAGAGTCGGCTACGGAACAATGCATTTTGATGGGTATGTGAATGGTAGGCATACCAAAGGGTTGCGACTGCCCCGACCACTAATAAAGAAATACTAAACCATTTGGAATATTCAGGTGAGGCAAGATGTTCAATACCCAAAGACCAGCCAATCATTGCGATGACTAAGAGCACAAACCCAATAAGGTCAAAAGTTTTAACGGTAGGCTCTTTTACATTTGGCATGACCTTTAATGTCATTAATATGCCCAATACTCCCATTGGAATATTAATAAGAAAGATCCAATGCCACGTTGCAACTTCAACGAGCCAACCACCTAGTGTTGGACCTGTTAAAGGGCCTAGTAAACCTGCTAGACTCATGAGGCTCATGGCTGCCAAAAATTGAGTTCGGGGAATAATTTTTAAAAGTGATAAACGACCAACGGGGAGTAATAACGCACCCCCAACACCCTGAATGACACGGAAAAATAAAAGTTGATTTAGGCTTTGAGAAAGGCCACAGCCTAAGGAAGCAAGTGTGAAAATAATGATTGCTGATAAAAACGTATTTCTAACACCAAAGCGGTCGGCCAACCATCCACTTAAAGGAATACAGGCCGCTACAGATAAAACATAAGCCACCACTACGCTATGCATACGTAATGGATCTTCATTTAAATGATGTGCCATTGCAGGAATGGCAGTATTTACAATTGTTGTATCTAATGCCTGCATAAAAAAGCCAATGGAAACCAAAAGAACCAATAGGCGATATTCGGGTTGCAAGGCTTGATGGGTTGGCGTGGCATTCATAACATTTGAAAATTAACGTTTTCGCCTAGTGTAAAACAAATTGAATTTAAAAAAAGTAAGTCAATGTTGAATAAACGCTTTGTAAGTTTAACTTCTATTATTTAGAGCAACTATATAACCGGACTTTCAAGTGAATGATTATAAAATGAGTATAGATAGATAAAATAAAAAAAGCGGAAGAATCCGCTTTTTTGTTGAGGTAGAGAGCTTAAACAACAAATCTCTTTGGCATTTTTAAGTTTTTAATGACGTTATAAATTTGGTCGATTTCTTCACATACAATTAATTTAGCTCGATGCTGAAGAGGAAGGAAGCCTTCTTGTACAGCATGGTCTAACTGAGCAATTAATGCATTATAAAAACCATTTACGTTATATAAAATCATAGGCTTTTGGTGCTGATTGAGTTGACCCCAAGTCGCAATTTCCAAAATTTCTTCGAATGTTCCTAAACCGCCAGGTAGCGCGATAAAAGCACTCGCGCGCTCTGCCATCATGGCTTTACGCTCATGCATGGTTTCTACTACATGTAACTCGGTCAGTCCTGCATGCGCCACT
>NZ_JAYWYV010000237.1:0-1449 GCF_048147885.1 Acinetobacter sp. 228 | reverse complement strand
AAAGAGGCACCTGCATCTGCGCCTTTACCATGTTGCACTAAAATTAATGCAATCATTAGTACTGCTAAAATAATATGTACAACAAGTACAAAAGAGTGCATACCCTATCCTCGTTATTTGCTTTGCGCGAAGGCTTGTACAATTTGATAAAAAGATGCTGCATTTAATGAAGCACCACCCACCAACGCACCATTGATATCTGGACATGCAGCTAACTCAACAGCATTTTCAGCTTTTACACTACCGCCATATAAAATAGCAATATTTGAGCCTGCCGGTGTAAGTTGGCATAAGCCTTCACGAATTTTAGCGTGCATCGCTTGCGCATCTTGCGGAGAAGCTGTTTTACCTGTACCAATTGCCCAAATAGGTTCATAGGCAATAACCACTTGGTTTTGCCATTGTTCAGCAGTTACTACAGGTGCAATATCACAAATTTGCTGTAGAACAACTTGCTCGGCCTGACCTTGCTCACGTTGTTCAAGGCTTTCGCCCACACAATAAATGACAGTCATACCCGCATTTAATGCATTTTGGAGTTTTGCCTTCAAAATTTCAACGTTGTCACCAAAAATATCACGACGTTCAGAGTGTCCAACCAGTACGAAATTAATTTGGCTATCTTTTAATAGTTCTGCACTGACTTCACCAGTATAAGCACCTGTACCAGCAACACGTGATACATCCTGTGCAACCGTATGTACCGTTCTTGCAGCATCCTGTAATTGCGCTTGTACCGTTGTAAGGGCAATAGAAACAGGGGCAACGCCCACATGGCAGTTTTCATCTGCAATTTGGTTTTGTTGCAATAATTGTTTAAATTCTTCTATAAGTTGGTTGGCGTTGGCACGCATTGGATTCATTTTCCAGTTACCAACTACCCAAGGCGTAATCGTCGAACCCGACATACTGCTCACCTTTCATCAAAAATGCAGCACATTCTACACGCATTTATACAAATTTCAGATACTTTTCTTTAACGCGATTACTCATATCTTTTCTAGTGTTTGAAATTAAGAAAAAACTTTACTTTATTAAAAGTCCGACATTCTAAAAATTAATAAAGAAAAACTACGACTGGTTCAAGCTTTAATAGGCTGAGTAGGACCCGAGCAACACTTTCTAAGGTAGTAATTTTACATAACAAAAGTATAATTTTTCATATACCAATTATAAACACATTAACATAGGCAGGCAGATGTCAGCATTACATACATCTCCAAAATTTACGGGGTTTTTTCGACGTTTAGTCGAAGAAAAGCATGTGTCGGCAGCGACCATGCAAACTGCATTAGATGCAGCGAAAAGAGCTAAGCAGGACACAGTCGCATATTTAATTGAAGAGGTTCATCTCTCCCCTTCATTATTGGCTGAAACAATTTCTGCTGAGTTTGCTGAACCATATTTCGATCTGGATGTTTATGACACTTCTCAGATTCCTAAAGATCT
>NZ_JAYWYV010000236.1:0-1457 GCF_048147885.1 Acinetobacter sp. 228 | reverse complement strand
GGGGTAGAGCCAATGATGGGTAAAGCAACCATTGGGGTATTGGTTGAAATATTGCAAAATCAGGTCAGTATAGTCATTACCAACCCTTATACACACGATACAATAAATTCACGGAAAGGGCATGGAATCGCTCTTGAAAATGTTAAACAGCGCTTAAAAGCGTATTATGGGAATTCAGTGAGATTCCAGGTATATAAGGGTGAGGCTTTATATACCACTATTATGAGCTATCAATACCAATCAAAATAATAAGTCAGTCAGAGTTAACCATAAAAAAATGGACCAAGTTAACGGTGACAAGGAGGATGACTGAAGGTGCTAATTTGTGATGACGAACCACTTGCAGTGGAACGATTGTCACGTTTAGTTTCAAAGATGGGACATGAGGTTGTCGCAACAGCTCATCATGGCCAAGATGCCTTGGAACAGGCACGGCTTCATCACCCAGATGTGATTTTACTTGATATCCAGATGCCGGGTATGAATGGTCTCGTCTGTGCGGAGCAATTAAGCCAACTTAATCCTCGACCTGCCATAGTGTTTTGCACAGCTTATGATCAGCATGCATTGGAGGCATTTAAGTCACAAGCACAAGCTTATCTTCTTAAGCCCATTGATCCTCAAGAGCTGGAGCAGACATTTAAGCAATTAACCCAGCTAACGCAAGCGCAGCTCAGCGCTTTGCCTAAACCTGAGCTTTTACAGGATTTAAAAACACAACGTCATCAAATTGCTGCTAAAACCTATCGTGGGGTTGAGCTAATTCCTGTTGAAAATATCTATTACTTTTTAGCAGATCAGAAATATGTCACGGTACGTCATAAAAATGGCAGCGTATTGATTGACGAAACACTTAAAGAACTTGAAACTGAGTTCGCAGATCAGTTCATCCGTATTCACCGTAATGCATTGGTCTCGATTGCTTATTTAGATGGTTTGGAGCTAGTAAGTTCGGGCCAATATCAGGTTCGCTTACGTGGCTTAGATGAAAGACTTTCCGTAAGCCGCCGTCATTTATCTACCCTTAGAGAACGGATACACCAACTTTAACCTGTATTCATCTTATTTTTGCTTGTGAGATTTTACTTGCAATTTTAAGGGATCAAGTTAAGTTTAGGGTGTATTGTTTGACCAGCCCATGCTTGAATTTATGAAAACCTTGAAAATTGCTACACGACAAAGCCCACTTGCTCTTTGGCAGGCAGAACATATTCGTGCCCGTTTACAGGAGCTTCACCCAGATTTAACGGTGGAGTTGGTTAAGTTTGTCACGCAGGGCGACAAAATTTTAGATACACCTTTAGCAAAAATTGGTGGCAAAGGGTTGTTCGTTAAAGAATTGGAAGCAGCACTTTTAGATGGTCGTGCGGACCTTGCTGTACATTCAATGAAAGATGTTCCGATGGCATTACCAGAAGGTTTAACTTTGGCCGTAATTTGCGAACGTGAAGATCCGT
>NZ_JAYWYV010000235.1:0-1459 GCF_048147885.1 Acinetobacter sp. 228 | reverse complement strand
AAAATAACTGAGATTAAACGCATTGGACCGCGTTTACTTGAAGTCGTTAAGCAGTAACCAGCTTCATCAGTATGGCCTGTTTTTAAGCCATCAACACTTGGGTCAGTGTAAAGTAAAGCATTACGGTTACCTTGTTTGATACCGTTAAATGTGAATTCTTTTTCAGAATAAATCGGGTAGTATTTTGAGCTGTCTTTAATAATATGTTGTGCTAAAACAGCCATATCTTTTGCAGTTGAGTAATGACCTTCAGCTGGCATACCTGTTGAGTTAATAAACTGGGTATTGGTCATTCCGATACGTTTTGCTTCTTGGTTCATCATGTGAGCAAAAGTACCTTCATTCCCAGCAATATGTTCAGCCATTGCTTTTGATGCATCATTACCTGACTGAATAATAATACCGCGAAGCATTTCTAAAACAGTTGCTGTGCCATTTAATGGAACATACATACATGATTCAGAACTACTGCCTTTACACCAAGCAGATTCATTCATACGAACCTGTTCATTTTCGGTAAGCTCACCTTTTAATAATTTTTGTTCAATGATGTAGCTTGTCATCATTTTAGTCATAGAAGCAGGAGCAAGCTTTTCATTTTCATTTTTAGAAGCGAGAATTTGTCCTGTCTCGTAATCCATTAATACATAAGACTTATTATTTAATTCTGGCGGAGCTGATAAGACAGTTGCTGCATAAGAAAAACTTGGTAAGAGGAGGAGTGCAGCAATAGCGCTTTTTCGAGTCATTCTAGGTAATTCCAATATCTTGTATGAAGCAGAAGAGCCTAGCATTTTAGGATAAAGCAAAGCCGACTTCTATGGGGGAAGTCGGCTTTTTCAAACAGTATTGTAACTAGAGAGTTTTTAACTAATTTATTTTTGCGATTGATAAGCTTTCACGTCTTGGCAAACTAACGTATTTTGTTCGTTACCAGCAGCTTTTGCATCATTACGTGCTTCTTTTAAGACTTTCTTGAAACTCTTGTCTTTACTACGTTTTTCTAAAGCTGCAACTGGATCGGCTTCATTTGGTAAATAGTCTTTTACAAGACGCTCATAACCTTGAGCAAATTCGGCATCTTTTTTACCAATCAAACTTGGGCAAATTTCAGAAAGTACTTGAATTGCTGCTAATTCTTCCGGTGTAGTACCTTTGGACGGTGTAACTTCAACAACATTTTCATTTTCAGTTTTCTTTTCAGCTGTTTTTTTCTTGTCAGCAGCATAACCCACTGTTGCCATTGTCATGAGTAAAACAACAGAAAGTGATTGAACTAAGCTTTTTTTCATAAACATGGATAACCTGAAACAAAAATTTGAAATATGCCGATAGCTTAAACAATTTAAACGCTAAAAAAATGGAAAAAATGTATTGTTATGTAGGTTTTCTGCTTTATCTCAACAGAAAACCCCAAAGATAAGCGTACTGATTGAGCTAAGCTCTTAATCTTTGTAAT
>NZ_JAYWYV010000234.1:0-1461 GCF_048147885.1 Acinetobacter sp. 228 | reverse complement strand
AGGCAGGACAACAGGAAATTAGTGGAGTAGTTTCGGTAAGTCTACCGCCAGCTACGGCTGCACATTTGGTAATGCCTCATCTTGGTAAGTTTTATCGTCAATATCCTGAGCTACAATTGAGAATACTCGGTGATGTTCATTATGCCTCCTTACAGCATCGCGAAGCAGATATCGCAGTTCGCTTTGGACGCCCTAAAGATGATTATCTAATTGCGCGTAAAGCTGGTGAAGTTCCTTTTGGCATATATGCAGCCCAAGAATATTTGGATGCTATACAAGAAGAAAACTATGGGTGGATTAGTGTTGAAGTTGGTGGAGTTCAAGGACAAAAACAGCAAAAGCTAAAACAACGGTTAAATTATAAAGAGCCTGTTATGGTTACGAATCATCCTGAGCTTCAATGGCGGGCTACTTGTGGAGCAGTTGGTTTAGCTGTACTACCTGATTTTTTAGGCCAGCAAGGTCATTTAGTAAAATTACCTGATGATGACCCAATGAGTGCTGAAATTTGGTTAGTAATTCATGAAGATCTGCGGAGTAGTCCTGCAGTAAGGGTAGTGATGGATTTTCTTTTAGATTGTTTTGAATCTTTTCGTGTTTAATATTGCTTAAGCCTTGACTTCAATTAGCTTAATTAATTTTTATTCATCAGGAAAACTTCCTGCATCTTCTCTTGCTTGCTTCAAGGCTAGAAAAAAACACAGCAAAAAAAGTAAGCCAATAAAAAATAAGAAAAAATCTAAATAACTAATACCTAAACCAACTCCGAAAGCCCCTAAACTTAATAATAAAATACAAAATATTTTCCAAATAATGAGCATGTGGTTTTGTAATAAAAACTTGAAGTTAGGCTGTAATTGAAAAATATTTCCAGATATGTGTTTGTTTTTTTTCTTATAGGTTGTGTAAAGCTTTATAATTTATCGAATTACATAATATTTACTTCTAACTAAACCCTCCTAATTGAGCACTTTTTAATTTTACTATACATTCGTATATATAAAATTTATGTTTTTTGAATTAATAGAATGATAATTCTTTAGAAAGCCTGTAAAATAGAAATTGCAAACTTTATTTTTAATTTATTTTTATTTAAAATTAAGGGGTTAAATAAATTTATCAAACTTTTGTTAAAAAAAAGACTTGATATTTAAGCTAAATTTTGAAATTATAGTCATGCAAATTGTGATCTATTTCCCACAATTTGTATTTTAGGTTAAGTGGTTATCACTAATGCTCATTAGCTTTTTTCGCTTATGAGCATTTTTTTAATTTATTTATTAGTAAAAATTAAAAAATAATGTGTGTGATCATTTGACTTTTTTAGTATTAATTAAAAATTATTCATTCTATAAAGCCGACTAATTACTACTAAGCTCTAGCGTTTAGAAGAAATACTAATCATATTGGATCGTTACCGTTGCATTAGCTTTGACTTCACCGGCTGTTACATTCGAAGCA
>NZ_JAYWYV010000233.1:0-1463 GCF_048147885.1 Acinetobacter sp. 228 | reverse complement strand
ACTGTACTGGTTAGCAATAGCTTACATAGTGTAGGGCACTTAAAAACTTATTCCATTCGACGCCAATGTCAGCTTAATCCTAGTCGGTATCAATTCGATAAAACTGATCTTATTGAGTGGCAAATCCCAAGAGTTCAGCTTAGACGAATCGATTCTGAAATGAGTTGTGATTTAATCGTCCAAACTCCTTCCGATATTTCGAATTCATCAGCATTGCAGTGGGGAATATCTGACTACTGGTCTATTTTGTGCCACTGTGAAGGTGAGATTTTATATAAAGGACAGAAATATGAGGTCAATGGATTAGGCCGATTTAAACATGCTCGGGCCTTACATTTACCTTTTTTATCTTTATGTTTTTATACCTGCCAAATTATTAATTTGAATGAAACAACTCAAGTTACACTTTCTCAAATAAGAAATCAGTGGAATATCATTCTATTTTCACGTTTAGATATTCAAGAACTAGGAAAGCAGCCCGTCACGTTTACCGAAGATGTTAATTTCCACATCCACCGGGTTTATCCAAAAGTTGAAACACCGCATGGGCGAGAAATGTATTTACCACGAGAGTTTTCTTGGCAATGTAAAAAAAATGGAAAAGTTATTTTTGAACTCTATGGTGAAAGTCGTGGTGATTACAAATTTGGGTTAGCTGCTGGATACATAGGAAGTTTTCGTTATCAATTAAGTTGGAATGATCAATGTCTTCAAGGAGAAGGTGGATATTGTGAATACATTGATTGTCGACCTTTAAGATGGCAAGAAAAGAATCAAAACGAAAAAATGCTCGATAAATTGCTGCTTTTACAACCGTGTTTATATAAAAAATGAATATTTTTATCATTTTTGGGTAAAAAACGACCGCTTGATATGAAATGCTATAAAAAGGGGTTGCAAAGGGAATGAGATGGTCTATAATGCACATCCATCGGCGGTGATGCAGATAGAAACTTGTTGAAAAACAGTTACTTGTGATTAGATTAGTTGCTTTAGGTGATGAATTTGATGATGAGATGGTTTAGAGAATAAGTTTTAAAAATATCGAAATTACCTGTTGACTTTTAAGAGATTAAGAGTAATATAGCCGACCTAGCTTGCTGGTGACGAACCAGTAAGAAGATCATTAAGAGAATTGAAGAACAACTTGTGTGGATTTTTACTGATTGATTAATCGAAATAATTTTCATTGATTGATTGGTTTAAATTACTCGAAGTTTATTTGAGCGAAATTTAAGTCAGTAATTGATGAGCCAGAATTGGCACCTTGTCTATAAATAAGGTGCAAAATGATTTTAACTGAAGAGTTTGATCATGGCTCAGATTGAACGCTGGCGGCAGGCTTAACACATGCAAGTCGAGCGGGGGAAGGTAGCTTGCTACCGGACCTAGCGGCGGACGGGTGAGTAATGCTTAGGAATCTGCCTATTAGTGGGGGACAACATCTCGAAAGGGATGCTAAT
>NZ_JAYWYV010000232.1:0-1465 GCF_048147885.1 Acinetobacter sp. 228 | reverse complement strand
AGCTGTAGTTAGTGGTACTACGCAGCACACTGAAACTTTGACTTTCCAAGTGGTTGACGGGGTAACAGTATAATGGCAAATCTTGTTTTTAAATTTAGTTGGGATCACCGGCCATTCCCGTATAACTCGGCTCAGGGAAAACGGCAATTCATGCTGCCTTTTGCATCAGGCATTCCTAATCTAGCACCTGCCTTTTCACAAATTACGGATATCCCCACAACTAATCCGGCTTCACGGTTAATTGGGACTTCGGCAGGAAATGTAATGGAGGTTGGGGCTTTTGGTTTGGGTGGTGCAGCTACAACAATTACGAAAAGCGCAACACCATTAGGGCGTCTTTTTAAAATATTTGCTGATAGCTCTTCAACAAGTATTCCTGATTATGTTGTAGGGATTGATATACCGTGGGTAGTAGGCGCAGAAGGATGGCAACTTTATTGCGGAACGGCCAATTCGTTAGACGTGGGATTTAGAAAATTCTTTCAGTCATCTTGGGGTCAAACTTACAGATTTCGACACACAGGAAATACTACTGTTGACTCAAATGGATTTATCAAATCAGCTTCACCAGTAGTTAAGCTATTTAACGACCATATCGAGCTCAATAATGATGCAAAAAAACAGCCGATTGAATTTAAGAGAATTGATGTTGGTGATTATTTACTAGAAGGTTCTTTAGGCTTTGCTCAGGAAGGCTGGTATATCGAAGTACCGAAAGATGCAAACGGCAACACAATCGTCGCAGTAGTGTATGACACCCTAGAAAATGGTGACATCTCAATTAAAACTTACAAGCGTAAGTTTGATTTTGAACTTGCTGCTGTTGTGGCAGATCACGAGAACCCAATGGACATTCCAGAAGGCCGCTGGATTGATATCCGTCTGCATGAAGAACCTGAACCAGAACCTGAGGTTGAAGAAACTTTGAGTGAAACACCAGTGGATTTCCAGCCTACTAACTTATCTCAGGCAGTTGCTGCAGCCATGAATGGCGTGGAACCGCCAGAAATCTCAGACACAGACGAAACACTTTAATAACCCGCTTAAAAAGCGGGTTTTTTATTGCCTAAATTTTGGAGAACCATAAATGAGTTCAGGCGCAAAAATTCGATTATATGCTTGTGAAGAAGCAGTTTTAGGAACAACTCCAGCAAACCCGATCTGGTACACAGTTCGCCGTGTAAGTGATGGTTTATCTGAAAATGTTTCTACTGAAGAAAGCAGTGAAGTGGTTGATTCACGTTTTCGACAAGGTGGGGTAGTTACTGAAGCAGAAGTGGCAGGGCAGTTAGAGTTTGAATTATCACTTGGTACCTTTGATTTGTTCTTAAGTGCTTTAGCATTCAATAACTGGGCGACAAACAGCTTAACAATTGGCGGTGCTGTTCGAAAATCATTAACGTTAGTTAAAGTTTTTGAAGATATTGGGCAGGTGTTTATTTACCGTGGAGTTCAGGTCAATTCT
>NZ_JAYWYV010000231.1:0-1468 GCF_048147885.1 Acinetobacter sp. 228 | reverse complement strand
AACTTGACTGAGTTGATTAGCCATCCACTCAAAGGCATCAATGAATTGCTCTTTAATGGCATCGGCTTTTTCACCGTTGAATCCCATTACAAGGAACATGAAGCCTCGCTCAGTCATCTGGTAAAAACCTGTTTGTCGCTTTGTATTTCCTATCTTCTTGTTTTCTAAGGTAAACGCAAAATTGCGCTCACGAAACTTTGTGGAGCACTTCATATTTTTAATGGAGCGGAGAACGTCTGAATGCCTCTTTCCAAATGCTTGAGCAACTGCATAACTGGTTGTTCTTGGCTCACCATTATCATTGGTAACCAATGCTCGTAAATTCAATGTTGTCATCATGTTCATAAGATTTCCTCTTACTTACTCATGTTCAAAGAAAAGAACTGGCAGGCACACTGAACATGAAAAGTGTGCTTTTCGGGGATCAACCTAGCCAGAGTTCGCCTGATTTCAGGCATAAAAAAACCTGCCGCTATGGACAGGTTCGTTTAAAAGTTAATTAGGTTTGTTGTGTGATTAATTAAGCTTTAGATGTCGAAATGGGCCGCAGAATTCATTAGCCTGAACATTTCGAACAGTTACAGTTAGGAATTCATTCGTTTTTTTGTTTTCAATCTCTTGGGCAAGGTTGTTTGCTATACCTTCCGAAATGCATACCGCTTCTAATACATCTTGACCAGAAAGGTTGTGAGCACAAGTCTCAACAATCCAAAGGTCTATGACTCCAATTTCTTTCTCATCCATTTCAATTCACTCGATAACTAATAGTCACATTGTACTGCCAAAAATCACCATTTGAGCCTAGATTTTGGATCTGGCCATTAAGTAATTCAAGTTTTTGTGTAGTGTAATACTCGAAATGCTTGAGCCATGCTTCTGCGAGTTGAGTTATTTTAACCTCGTGTGTATCTAGTCGGGCAAAGCAGTTAATTGAGACTACACCTGTTCTTCTTGTGCATGGTGTATCACCAATTCCCGCAATGATTGAACCGCCCCATAACACATTAATTTCACACCAAAGCCCATCAGTCGGAACTGTAAAGTCTTTATTAGGATATTTAATTCGGGTCTGCTCAATTCCAGTAAATGCCATTGCTCTAGTGATAATGGCCTGTCGTGCTTGATCTAAAGTCATTGCTATTTTAACCACCGTATTTCTGAGCAATATAATTAAAAGTTATGGAATAAACGCCTTGAGGGGCTTGTTGTGAAAACCCATTGATACTTTTAATAACGTATCTTTTAGCCTTTTTGTCGTAGGAACCCTTTTTGACTGGTTTTGGATATTGTCCAAACTCAATAGCAGTGGCGTATGGCGCATTCGTTTGGATGTAGACAGTTGAATAAGGAACTAGACGGGATAAAGCGCTTGTGCCTTTGCTTATTGTTGAGCCACCGCCTTTATCTTTCTCTGCTTCATTAAATGATTGGTCAGTCTGGTTAATGCTAACCCTGTGTGATGCTCTAT
>NZ_JAYWYV010000230.1:0-1468 GCF_048147885.1 Acinetobacter sp. 228 | reverse complement strand
TTTGTTTACTCAAAGCACAGCTCGTCAATGGCGAGTAGGGGAGGCACTTGAGTACGGTATGGTCGGCATTAACACGGGCGCGATTTCAAACGAAGTTGCTCCGTTTGGCGGCGTAAAACAGTCAGGTCTAGGCCGTGAAGGTTCAAAATTCGGCATCGAAGAATATGTCGAAATGAAATACCTCTGCGTAGATTTATCTGAGTAAGGAATAAAGCGAGTTTGCTTTGTTCTGAACGAAAACATGCAGTTATACTGCATGTGATGTTTCACAAAAAAAAACGGTCCTGCCCATTCATGACCGGTTTTTTTATTTAAGTCGGCAAATATCCTTCATGGCTTTCGGGTAAACGTCTGAGTTCTTCAATGAGGGTTTCAATGAGTTTTTCGACCACCAGACGTTGCCCTTTTCGGGACACATAAACCAGTTGTAGCATACCAATATTCGACTTCCAGTCAGGAAGAATATGAACCAGTGTTCCTTTACGAATTTCCGATTCAACGGTTAAAAAAGGAAGATCTGCAATACCTAAACCATCCATTACGGCATAGTAAACACCTGCCAAGTCATTACTTTTAATTCGTGGTTGATAAGGAACATCAACCGATTCACCATTACGTATATTGCATAAATGCCAAATATAATTTTGCTTTTGTGTGCCTAAGCTAATACTTGGAAAGTCCTGTAATTCGGAATAATGCTTAATGGTGCGACCTTGCAGTAATTCAGGCGAAGCCACCAGACAGTGATCAGTTTTAATCACATCACGAACAATCAAATTTGAATCTTCATTCGGTTCAAAATTGGTTCGAATCGCAAGGTCGATGTCATCATGCAAGATATCTACTCGACGGCTGGTTAGCTCAAGAGATATTTCAACTTTAGGGTAGGTTTTTAAAAACTGATTTAAAATTTTTCTAATTTGAAAATGCATCATTAAAGGTGGGCAGCTTACTTTTACCAAACCTTGAGGCTCACTTTTTTGCTTTAATAACACGTTCTCTGCACATTCAACTTGAGCAATGACTTTGCAGCATTCCTCGTAAAACTCTTGACCTAAATCGGTCACTTTAAAATGGCGGGTTGTTCTTTGAATCAGGCTGACATTAAATTTATTTTCAAGGTCAATAATGCGTCGGCTGAGCTTGGATTTACTAATATTTTCGGCCTCACTGGCAGCACTAAAGCCGCCGTGTTTCACGACCAAATAGAAATAATAAAAATCATCAAAAGAGCTTATCAATGTCCGTTCAACCCATTTAAATTCAAGATTAGAATGCTTAAGCATTCTAATCTTGGCAGTAGAACTTATTTTTGGCTAGTGTTGTGATTGTAACTTGAAATCAGGTTACGGTAGTCAGGGATATGATTTGAGAACAATGTACCCAAACCTTCAATATCATTACGCCAGTCACGGTGTAATTCACACGCCATACCGAACCAAGTCATCAGCTGAGCACCTGCTTTAGA
>NZ_JAYWYV010000229.1:0-1468 GCF_048147885.1 Acinetobacter sp. 228 | reverse complement strand
AAACTTGTCTAAAGATGCTCAAGATTTACGTCGTAAGACACACGAAACCATTCAAAAAGTAAGTGATGATATTGAGCGTCGTCATGCGTTCAATACTGCAATTGCTGCATTGATGGAATTGTTAAATGCAAGCAATAAGTTTGAAGCAAAAGATGACAATGACGTTGCTGTAGAACGTGAAGCAATCACCACATTGTTAACGTTACTTGCTCCATTTGCTCCGCATTTAAGCCAGACTTTATTGGCTCAGTTTGGTACGGACTTAACAGAAGCAACTTTCCCTGAAGTTGATGCTTCTGCATTAACCCGCAATACTCAAACGATTGTTGTACAAGTAAATGGTAAACTTCGCGGTAAACTTGAAGTTTCTGTTGATATTTCTAAAGATGAGTTATTAGCTCAAGCGAAAGCATTACCAGAAGTTCAGCAGTTCTTAACAGGACCAACCAAAAAAGAGATTGTGGTTCCAAACAAATTGGTTAACCTCGTGGTTTAATTACAGGTATTAATGAGAGGATCAAGCATGCACTTAGCCCAACGTTTAGCCGCTGTTGTTTTAACCTTAGGCCTTAGTGCAGGCTTAGTCGGGTGTGGTTTCCATTTAAAAGGAACCAACCCGACTGCGACTCCACTTGTTTATAAAAAATTAAGCCTTGAGTTACCGGCAAAAACCGATGACCTTGAAACACAATTAAAAGTGTATTTAACGGCAAATGGTGTTCAACTCAGCAATGACAACGACGCCTATGTTCTTCGTGTTTTAGAATACACGCCTCGTCGTCAGCTTCTAAATGGTAAACTTACAGAAGTATTATTACGCTTGACTGTAACTTTCCAAATTGAAGACCGTCAAGGTAATAAAATTACAGAGCCGCGTACTTTAACCGCAGCTCGTAGTTATCAATATGATTTGGCAACGGTCAACACTGAGAACCAGCAAGAGAGTTACTTGCAACGTATTGTAATTGATGACCTTGCACAGCAAATTACTCGTCAAATTTCAGCCAATCGCTTACCAAAAGCTCAACCATAGACGTATCTTTTCTTAAGTAATGAAACTTGACTATTTACAAGCCCTCAAACGCATTCCGGAAGCTCGGGGTGCGTGGATCCTGCATGGACAGGAACCTTTATTAGAACAAAATTTACTCGATACTTTTCGCAAAAGCTGGCAGCAACAAGACATTGAAAGACAGCGCTACGATATTAGTAGTGTAAGTGACTGGAAAAATGTCTTTAATGCACTGAACAGCTTATCTTTATTTTCTCAGCAACTTGCTATTGAAGTTCACGGCAATATCAAGCCCGATGCCAATGGTTTAAAACAGCTAAAAAGTTATATCCAGCATAATGAAACTAACTTACTGTTAATTGTTTTACCCAAACAAGACAGTAGCAGCTTAAAATCTGCTTTTTTCCAAGTTGTTGAAGCGAACGGTGTGGTTGTTGCCCTTACTGCTAACTATCC
>NZ_JAYWYV010000228.1:0-1484 GCF_048147885.1 Acinetobacter sp. 228 | reverse complement strand
GACCCTAACTCTGGTGAGAAACTCAGCTTGAAAGAGCATATTCATCACATGGATAAATACACAACTTATGTTTTTTTTAGTGATGAAAAAGACAATATGGTTTTCAATCCACAGAAAAAACAGATATTTGAAATCAGTCAATATACTTCTAATATGATGGTTGAAATTTCAAGAAAGTTATACTACTTGATTGGTGAATATTAGGTCATTTTGATCAACCCGTCTGCGAAAATCGTCACCGCTTTTAAAGGGAACTCAATACGTTTGCGTACACCCAAATAGATACTTTAGTATAATAGTCGGGATTATCTTTTTATCTTATACTCTTTTCAAATATTGTATTTAAATACAATCAATTATTATGACTGCTTAAATCCTGAAATGAGGTAAGGTAATCATTTTCTTATCAATTATTACCTTACCAACCCATTGAGTGAGTAAAAAAATTATTTTTCATATTTTTTGGGTTAGGCAAAGTAAAAAGGGTATGAAAATAGATTTTTTAACTACCTTTTATAGTGGAAAAGTATCTTAATTAAGATTCTGAAAAATTTAATCAATAACATAAGGATTGGTTATTGAAACAGTTTACAGTCCGCATTCTTCCCCAAGGTGCGGACTTTTTTTATCAATAAAATGTACAAATATAAGTTCGTGCTTATTTCTAAAAGTTATCTTTTCAAGATCTCTTATTTATTTTTATGATGGCTTTTTATTGTTTGATTTAAATAATTTTTTTAGCTGAATTGTACTTATGTTCATCTCTTGTCTCGTGAAAACAAAACCTATTATTTTCTTATCTTCTTTTCTATGTCAGAATTATTAAATACTTAATTTTATAGATTGGCTTTGTCCTTTCACTTCTCGCATTTTTGCAGGTACTCCCTATGTTTTATCATTCTTTCTCATCACTAAATTTATTTATGCTACTTCCCAAAAATATCAATTAATAAAATTACAAATCTAAAAGGGAATAGATAAGATGAATTTAGAAGTCCGTTGGATAGAGGATCTCCTCACATTAGAACGTGAACGTTCAATCTCAAAAGCAGCAGAGAAAAGATTTATTAGCCAGTCTGCATTTACTCGAAGAATTCAACAAATTGAAGAAATGATTGGTGCTGAAGTCATTATTAGGAACAACAAAAACAACATCGAATTTACAGACATTGGTCGAATTTTATTAGTGATGTCTAAAAATATTGAAAAACAGGTAGAGGAGACCGCAAAACTAATTAAAAATATTAAAAATGACACTGACTCGACCAGTCGTTTCTGCGTTGTTCATTCTTTAGCCTCTGGATTTTTAACTACTTTTTTAAAGAAATTTCCTACACTTATTCGTGATTTAAAAATTGAAATTGTCGCAACGAATAGTGGAGAAGGCCTGTCTTTGTTAAAAGAAGGTGCTTGTGACTTTATGATTTGCTATGCAGATAAAAGCAATATTAGAAAAGTTGGGGATGATATTTTAAGTGGTATCA
>NZ_JAYWYV010000227.1:0-1488 GCF_048147885.1 Acinetobacter sp. 228 | reverse complement strand
TTAAAAGGCCAGACTTTGGGTGAAGAATCTGGACTATGGATTGAGGCGGCCACTATACAGCCAGAAGTGGTTTTAACGCCACGTATTGGAATTGATTATGCCGAGGAGGCAAAAGACTGGCCTGAACGGTATTGCTGGAAAGATCATCCATCATTAAGTCGATAATTCTCATCTGGAGAACAAATTTATATGGCAAAACGAGCGTTCCAGATTTACAACAATGTAGACCGAATTCTATATCCAGACAAGACACTGCTTTTTGTTATCATAACTACAATATAAATAAAGGAAATAAGCATGTCCTTATTACGCTTAGACCGACTTCATTACTGTATTTTGATGAGTATGGGCTGTATTTCTAGCCCACTTGTTTGGGCCGAAGACTTAAATTCAGACGTTGCCAAATTGCCAACTTTACATGTGGAAGCGACACGTACTGACACCGGCTATTTACAAACACCAGCTTCGGTTTTCCGAATCGAGGCACCTCAAGTGGATAGTTCTTCACAAGTAAATTTAACTGAAGTTGTGAAGGGCATACCGAGTTTACAGATTCGTAACCGTGAAAATTATGCGCAAGATCTACAGCTATCTATGCGTGGTTTTGGTGCACGTTCTACGTTTGGTGTCCGTGGTATTCGTCTTTATGTGGATGGTATCCCTGCAACAATGCCAGATGGGCAGGGCCAAACATCTAATATCGACTTAAGCAGTCTAGATCATGTTGAAGTTCTAACAGGACCTTTTTCTTCACTTTATGGAAATTCATCAGGCGGGACTATTTTAACTTCTACTAAAGAAGGGCAAGGGAAAGACTCAATTGAGCTGAGCTATTCGGGTGGTAGCCATGATAAAAGCCGAGCAGGACTTGTGCTGCAAGGTGGGGCAAAAGGGGCGAATGAACCAAGTTATATTATTAGCTCATCATACTTTGATACCGACGGTTACCGCGAACATAGCGGTGCAGAAAAAGTACTAAATAATGCAAAGCTCAGCTGGAATCTTGATGATGGTAGTAAAATCAACTGGGTAACCAACTATGTAAAAATCCACGCCGATGATCCGATGGGGTTAGAGCGTAAGGATTGGCAAGCAAACCCAAAACAGATTGCTCCTTATGTAAAAAAAATGGGGTTTAACGCGCGCAAAGATATTGAACAAACTCAAACAGGTATAACTTGGTTTAAACCAATCAATGATCAGCACGAACTGTACGCCATGGCATATTTAGTCAATCGCCAAGTTACTCAATATCAATCTATCCCACAAGGTCAGGTAGTAGTGGAAAATGACAAGCCAGTTTATACAGGTCAAAAGAGCCCTAAGCATGCGGGCGGATTCATTGATTTTGAACGTAATTATTATGGTGCTGATTTCCGTTGGACAGGTAAAGAACTACTACCAAATACCACTGTAAGCATCGGGGTTGCACTCGATGCAATGGATGAGGAACGTAAAGGCTTTGAAAATTTTAATGCGGATGGTATT
>NZ_JAYWYV010000226.1:0-1490 GCF_048147885.1 Acinetobacter sp. 228 | reverse complement strand
CAGTAAAGCTAACCATTTCACCTATTTAGGTGATGCCGAGATCGGTGCTGAATCAAATATTGGGGCAGGTACAATCACCTGCAATTAAGATGGTGCAAATAAACACAAAACCACTATTGGCGATGCAGTTTTTATCGGTTCTAATAGCTCGCTGGTTGCGCCTGTGACTATTGGTAATGGAGCAACAGTCGGTGCGGGTTCTGTGATTACGAAAGATGTGGCTGAACAAAGTCTCTCCTTTGAGCGTGCTCAACAAATTTCTAAAGCAAATTATCAACGTCCCCAAAAGCTTAAAAAATAAGAGGATTGAAATATGTGTGGTATCGTCGGAGGCGTTGCAGAACGTTGTGTAACCGAGATTTTAATTGAAGGTTTAAAACGTCTTGAATATCGTGGTTATGATTCGGCAGGCGTTGCTTTACTCAATAACCAGCAAATTTTACGTGAACGCCGTGTTGGTAAAGTTGCCAATCTTGCAGACGCTGTTTCAGAACACCAGCTTACTGGAGCAATTGGTATTGCGCATACCCGTTGGGCAACACACGGTAAACCGACCGAAAATAATGCTCACCCGCACATGTCAGGCAAGGTAGCAGTCGTTCACAACGGTATTATCGAGAACTATCAAGAGCTTAAAGATGACCTTCAAGCTTTAGGATATGTATTTACTTCTCAAACAGATACTGAAGTGGTAGCCCATTTAGTTGCAGAAGCTCTAAAAAATACTGATAGTTTACTTGAAGCAGTAGAATCTGTAGTTCCTCAGCTTAAAGGTGCCTATGCGTTAGGTATTATTCACAGCGATTACCCAGATGAACTCATTACTGTACGTGAAGGTTCACCACTTGTAATTGGTGTGGGTATTGGCGAGAACTTTATCAGTTCAGACCAATTGGCCCTTTTACCAGTAACAAACCGTTTTATTTACTTAGAGGAAGGCGATATTGCCCGTCTTACTCGTACTTCAATTGAAGTATTTGTAAAAGGTGAACGTGTTGAACGTCCAGTTAAAGAACTTGATGCAACTGTAAGCAGTGCTTCAAAAGGTGAATATAAACACTACATGCTCAAAGAAATTTATGAGCAGCCTGAAGCAATCAAACAAACAATTTCTCAAGCGCTTGATGGCAACAATTTACGTGATGATTTCTTGAAAGATGCAGATGCAGATTTCAGTAAACTTCAAAGTGTTCAAATTATTGCGTGTGGTACAAGTTATCACTCAGGAATGATCGCTAAATATTGGTTTGAGCAATTGATTGGTGTGCCTTGCCAAGTTGAGATTGCGAGTGAATTCCGTTATCGCTCACCAGTGATTGTGGAAAATACACTTTACATCTGTATTTCACAATCAGGTGAAACAGCGGATACCTTAGCTGCACTACGTGAAACTCAAAAACGTGCTAAAGCAAATAATATCGACATTCAGACTTTAACGATCTGTAACGTCGCAACTTCTTCAATGTTGCGTGTATCTGATCAACACTTAT
>NZ_JAYWYV010000225.1:0-1491 GCF_048147885.1 Acinetobacter sp. 228 | reverse complement strand
AAGTAAACCGGTAAAGCATGTTCAACATCAACCCACTGCTTTTGCGCTGCATACACACGTGCAATCGAAGCAATGTCTTGTGCAGTGGCAGTGATTGTTTGATGTTCTGCATCAGTTTGAAGAAGCTTAGCACCCGAACCGATTAAGCAATGCTTTGCATAGGCAGCCGCTTGCTCGTAGTTCATTAATTTTTCTTCATCTATACACTGCATGATGCCTCGCTCATCTAGAACAAAACTTGCAATGTAAACTTCATTCATACGTGCATCGAGTACCGCAGTCACCTGTTCTAAACCTTCAAGTCGGTAAGCCGCTTGTGCGAGAGCTTGTAATGTAGAAACTGGAATTACTGGTAAATCTTGTGACCAAGCTAAAGCCTGAGCAACTGCTGCATTAATTCGAACACCACTAAAAGAGCCGGGCCCTCGACTAAAGGCAATTGCATCTAAACCAGCTACGTCAAGTCCAGTTTGTTGTAACCCTTGCTCAATCATTGGCAAAATGGTCTGGGTTTGTGCTTTCGCTCGCGTATCGAGTTGGAAAAAGAGTTCTTGGGTTTCATCGATTAATGAAATGGAACATTGCTCGTTTGCAGTTTCCAACGCCAGCAGTTTCATGCACAACCTTAGTATTCAATCAGATTAAAAACGGAAGTTATGATACCCCACTCGGCTCTGATAGGCGAGTTGTTCCTATCTAAATAAAAACGCCAAGCTGGTGCTTGGCATAGAAAATATCTCGCTAAAATTTTAAAAATGGAATTCTTTCAAATCGGCATAGCTTTTAAAGTGTTCAGCATAATGTAGTGCGCTCAAGCGTATTTTTGCTGCGCCTTCTTCATCTAAAGTTTTTACAATTTTGCCAGGTGAGCCCATTACCACTGAGTTATCTGGAATCACTTTACCTTCCGGTATTAAAGCATTCGCACCAATAATACAGTTCTTACCAATCACGGCTCGATTTAAAATGACAGCATTCATACCAATCAAACTGTTATCGCCAATCGTACAACCATGCAACATAACTTTATGCCCAACAGTGACATATTCGCCAATATTTAGCTCAAGGCCCGCATCAGTATGTAATACCGAATTTTCTTGAATATTAGAAAAATTACCAATCCGAACGACACAATTATCGGCACGTACTACAGCACCAAACCAAATACTGACCTGACGGCCTAGTTCTACTTGTCCAATAAGCGTTGCGGTTGGAGCAACCCAGCCATCCCATGGCTCATGTAAGGCTTTTGGATGCTGTCCTTGATAGCTATACATCATAATTTATCAGTCCTGATCTTTATTTTTTATGAGAAAATTTTGGCATTCCAAACGTTGGTGCATTCAGTAGAAATGGCCATTCTTTTTGGTAGCCTAAACCATATTTAAATAAGGCAATTAACATTCGCGCTGTGAGACCCCAAATAATTTCATTATCAATCTGCAAGCTTGGGAAGTATAAAGATTGATGAGCATATCGCACTTCATATGG
>NZ_JAYWYV010000224.1:0-1491 GCF_048147885.1 Acinetobacter sp. 228 | reverse complement strand
TAATAGATGCCATATCATAAAAATAACCAGTGCGGTAATTCACATGGGAAAGTACCACTACAGCAACATCTTTCTCTAAAGCACGAGATAAGTCTTCTACGCCATCAATTAATTCAACCTGATAGCCCTTTTGAATTAAGTCAATGAAACCTTCAATAATGTAAATATCTGTTGGAAAAGCATCTTTTTCTGCCACAATAATTTTGTGTTCAGGGAATTTATCAGCCTGAATTTTTACCGCTGCAGATAAAACTTTAAATAAGTTCAGTGTAGTTGAATCTGAAATAACAACTTCACCTTGTTCCGCACCAATCAGTTTAGCGACTTTGTCACCCAGCCGCGTTGGTAGCCCCCACCAATCTGCCTTATTCCAGCTATTGATCAGATCTTCTCCCCATTCTTGGGAAATAATATGCTGAGCGACAGCCAAAGATTTCTTTGGTCTAGCACCTAAAGAGTTACCATCTAAATAAATAACGCCTTCTGGCAATGCAAATTCATCTTTAAATTTTTTGAGTTCATCTTCCTGATCCCAATACAAACACTGTTCACGAGTAATCATTTGGTATTGCACCTATTTCTACATTTCCTTTGTATTTGAATTTTATCACGTCAATTTGTACGATTTATTCGATAATATTTGATCAAAAATAGCTATTTTCGTATAAAATTCTAATTAAAATTAAAAAATATGGATGAAATTTGAAAATGAATGTAGATGCAATCGATCTAAAAATTTTGAAATATTTACAAGACAATGCCCGTTTAAGTAACCAAGAACTTGCTGATCTTATTAATCTTTCAGCATCTGCTTGTCACAGACGCGTCAAAATTTTAGAAACCAACGGAATCATTGAAAAATATCAAGCAAAAGTTAATTATGAAAAATTAGGTATAAAAATTGAGGCGATAGTTGAAATAAAACTTGCTCAACTCACCGAAAATGACCACAACTTTTTTTTAAGCCAAATCAAGAATTTTGATGAAGTCATCAATGCCTATATCATTACAGGTGAATCTAATTATGTACTGCACGTTGCCACTAAAGATCTAAACTCTTTTTCTCATTTTGTTATTAATACACTCAATAAAATTAAAGGTGTGGTAAGCATTAACTCAAAAATTATCTTACAGAAAATTATACAAAAGCCGCTGTAGAATATTTAGCTAAAATTAAAAAACTCTCGTTAAAGAATTTTTACTATGATCGAAACTGAACGTTTAATCTTAAGACAATGGAAAGAGTCTGATTCAGAGCCATTTATCAAAATGGGTTTAGACGAAAATGTTATGCGTTTTTTCCAAAAGCTTTTATCTACTACTGAAAGTATAAGTTTAATTCAAAGAATATCAGCTCTTATTGATGAAAATGGCTGGGGATTTTGGGCGGTAGAATTAAAAGAAACTCAAGAATTTATAGGCTTTATTGGCTTACACAACCAACCAGAACAATTTGATTTTTCTCCCTGCATTGAAATTGGATGGAGAATT
>NZ_JAYWYV010000223.1:0-1492 GCF_048147885.1 Acinetobacter sp. 228 | reverse complement strand
ACCACATACCCGAGTTGTCACTTAAATTTGAGTAGATATGAGAAGTCTTAACTTTTAAATCTTTGTGCAACAAAGCCATTCAAGAGTAGTAAGAAGTGTATTAAGTGAGCTTGAGCTACCTTACATTTTACATAGTGTTGCCAAAGAAAGATGGCAAGATATGGGGCCTGCGATTCTTCGGTTAAAACCGGGCAAATATGAACCTTTAAAAGAGGGAAAGCGAGAAAAATTGTTGCCGGTCATGCAAGGTAAAATGCAAGTGCCTTATTTAGTGGACCCAAATACAGGCGTTAAAATGTTTGAATCTGCGGAAATTGTAAAGTACCTAAAAAAACAATATGGCAGTTAAAATATAAATGAGAAAAACACGCTAGAGATTGAGATAACTCAGTCTCTTTTAAGAAGCGACAACAATAAGAAATCATACGATAAAAACATGAATATGCTAAATTACTATCTTAAATTACCAAAATAAGGCCTGTTTTATGGAATGTATGAGAATTCAGCCTGTAACGAGTCATCCTGGAGAAAATGCTTTATTTATTGTATTAGGATTAGCTCAAGGTGATTCTGTTGTAGAAAAAGTAAAAGATTTTGCTGGTAAATTCTCAGCGTTAACCAGAAGTTTGTCTAACCGTTATCCTGAAACTAAATTTAATGCCATATTAGGTTTTAGCTCAAACGCGTGGAATATTTTATTTCCACAGCAAGCAAAGCCTCAAGAATTAGAAACATTTCAAGAAATCAAAGGCCCAAAATACACAGCCGTTTCAACACCCGGGGATTTATTCTTTCATATTCGTGCTGATCGACAAGCTTTATGTTATGAGTTAGGAAGTATCATCAATGAACAGTTAGGTAAAGTAACTTACCCAATTGATGAAGTGCATGGTTTTCGTTATTTCGATGGGCGTGCGATTATTGGCTTTGTAGATGGAACAGAAAATCCTGAACCTGTAATTGCTGCACAATGGGCATTAGTGGATAACGAAGATCCTGACTTTATTGGGGGAAGTTATGCATTTATCCAAAAATATACCCATGATATGGAAAAATGGCGTGCATTAAGCGATGAGGAACAAGAAAAAGTTATCGGGCGTAAAAAGTTCAACGATATTGAGCTTGATGATGACGAGAAGCCTTTAACAGCACATAATGTAGTAAGTAAAGCGCATGATGCAGAAGGCAATGAACTAAAAATTATGCGTGCAAATATGCCTTTTTCGAATCCATCCAAAAATGAATATGGTACTTTTTTTATTGGTTACTCACGTAAATTTAGTACGACACGTCAAATGCTTGAAAATATGTTCTTAGGAAATGAGCAAGGTAATCTTGACCGATTACTTGACTTTAGTACTGCCCAAACAGGAACTCTATTTTTCGTACCGACAGTAGATTTTCTAGATGGCTTGGGTGACGAGTAGGCATTAAAAATAAACTTAGATGGTAGAGGTGAGTAGATTACCTCTACTATATAAATTGAAATTAA
>NZ_JAYWYV010000222.1:0-1494 GCF_048147885.1 Acinetobacter sp. 228 | reverse complement strand
AAAGAATTCGATAAATTATTCAATATAAAGATAAAATGTTCCGGTTTTAAATGTGCAAACTTCCTCTCGAGATTCTAGTTTTTTATTATTTTGGTCTCTTTTCCCTTATACTTTCTTTTTTGAGTTTCCTTTTATTAATTTATTATGGCGTCACCCCAATCCCTTTCTTCTTCCCCTCGACATTACTCACTCTTCTTGGCAATTTTTTCTCTTGCAGTAGGCGGTTTCTGTATTGGCACTACAGAATTTGTCGCAATGGGTCTTATTCAGGAAATTGCACACAATTTAAAGATTACAGTACCTGAAGCTGGGCATTTTATTAGTGCTTATGCATTAGGTGTTGTTATTGGTGCCCCTATTATTGCCATTTTGGGTGCCAAAGTACCTAGAAAGACCCTATTGCTTTGCCTCATGCTGTTTTATGGTATTGCCAATGCATGCACAGCTTTAGCACATACCCCAGAAACCGTTTTAGTCTCCCGTTTTATTGCAGGTTTACCTCATGGCGCATATTTTGGTGTCGGCGCTTTAGTCGCGGCTGAACTAGCAGGCCCTTCACGAAGAGCTTCAGCAGTTGCGCAAATGATGATGGGGCTGACCGTTGCTACCGTTATTGGCGTACCCTTAGCAACATGGTTAGGTCAACATTTTGGCTGGAGAGCAGGATTTGAATTTTCAGCAACGATCGCATTCTTTACTTTAATTGCTGTAGCTTGCTTTGTACCGAATATTCCAGTTCAAGCTACTGCCAGCATAAAAACAGAATTAGCTGGGCTTAAAAATATAAATATGTGGTTAACCCTTGCAGTCGGCGCAATTGGCTTTGGCGGCATGTTCTCGGTATATAGCTATGTCTCACCAATTCTCACTGAATACACTAAAGTTAATATCCAGATTGTTCCTATTGCATTAGCGCTGTGGGGCATCGGGATGGTGATTGGTGGTTTAGCTGCGGGTTGGCTTGCAGATAAAAACCTCAATAAAACTATTGTGGGCGTACTCATTAGCTCAGCGATCGCATTTGTAGTCGCAAGCTTTCTAATGAGTAATATCTATAGCGCAATTGGCTCTTTATTCTTAATTGGCCTAACCGTTATGGGTTTAGGTGGGGCTTTACAGACACGCCTCATGGATGTTGCAGGTGATGCACAAACGCTAGCAGCTTCACTTAACCACTCCGCCTTTAATCTTGCTAATGCATTAGGCGCTTTTTTAGGTGGTTGGGTACTGAGCCATCAGATGGGTTGGATTGCACCAATCTGGGTAGGTTTTGTACTGAGCCTTGGTGGCCTTATTATCTTACTCATTGCATTTGCTGTAGAAAAAGCAACTCAAAAAGCCTGAGTATGATCAGGCTTTCGTTGAGTCTCTAATCTGTTAACTTTTCACCACAGTGCGGGCAATAACATTTCTTCTCTCTAACAGCTTCTTTCTCTTCTAATACTTTTTCGCGCATAATTTGAATAATCAGATTATGCGCTTGTTCTTTTGGTA
>NZ_JAYWYV010000221.1:0-1500 GCF_048147885.1 Acinetobacter sp. 228 | reverse complement strand
AGGCTCCCCATATTTAAGTTGAACGGTTAGCCGGCAATTGCGCTTCCATTGTTCACTCATTCCGGATCCTGCCAAAATAGTTTTATGTTAGTCCCTAAGTCATTAAATGATTGGCTTTCATCCTCATTGAGATTCTGAACATACATAGAGCCATTAATCAGATGACTATAGGGGCTTAAAATATCGATACCTGAAACTAAAGGAATACTACAGGCAATTGGTTCAGCATTTGCCTGATAGATATCTAGATACCAGCGCTTTAGAAAAATCAGTTTGAGCTGATAATTCACTTTATTTAGTTTGATAAAAAACTTCTGATTCCGATCGAGCAAAGGGATTTCATACAAAGCCATATTTACTTACCACTCATTAATGAACTAAAAGCATCTACAGCTGGTCCTAAAACAGTATTCAATACTGAAGAGTTAACTTGTTTCAGCTGTTTGGTACCAGAATCAACAACATCAGAAGTTACTTCAGGATTCTTTTGATCAGCGATAGAAACCAGCGTTTCTTTTGTGGAAACAATAAAAACTTTCTTAAATACAATATCGATCATCAAAGCATTTTCGGACGTTTCATCAGTGACATTCTTTAATGACTTAATCAACATGTCCGTATAAAGGCGTTTACCAGTAGAAATAATAAGTCGTTGACCTTGTAAGGCTTGCAACCCCTGATAAATACCAAGAAGTGACAAATCTGACCCAATAAATGTATTACCAATAAGACCATTCATCCTTCCAGCACTTTCAGACCACCCGATTTTCATGGTGACCTCTGGCGGTGCTTTATAGCAATGGTCAGAAATCGGTGAACCTTTTTCAACGGGATGCTCTGTTATTACAAGCTCATCAGAATGATTCTCTTCAATAACTACATCTGCAAATAAACCCATTATTGAACGATGACCACCAAACAATAGTGAGCCAACTGTTTCAGTGATAGCCATGCTTTCCTCCGGGCAATAAAAAACCCACCAAGTGGTGGGTTTAAATATTTTCAAAAAATGTTGCTTCTCAATGCTTGAACTAAACCTATATAATTTTTGATTAAAGATAAATCACTTTAAAATAAAGGTTAATTCTTGTGAGCACATCATCAAGACCAATTTGTCCCTACTGTAATAGTAAGCAGACACGATTTGCTTCAAGCAAATCAAATATACTTAAATCACAATACACTTGTAAAAATTGTGGCCAAAGCTTTTCAGTTAAAAATGAACTGTATGAATCAAAAGGCGGTTGCTTTAAGTTCTTTTTCAAACTGATATTTTGGGTAGTAATTGTAGCTATTGGCTTTGCCATTTACTTGGCAAAATTTGATAACACCCCTAATAAATCGCAATCTTCTACACAATTAACTGAAAAGAAAAATTCAGATAGTAGTGATAAGGAGGAATTTTCACCAGAAGCTGAAAAAGCTGCTCACGAATACATCCCCACTGAAGAAGATTATAAAAAACATGAAAGTATTGCTGATAGTAAAGATCAAAGTGAT
>NZ_JAYWYV010000220.1:0-1504 GCF_048147885.1 Acinetobacter sp. 228 | reverse complement strand
CGCTTAAACATCGCACTGAACGCGCTGGGGTTGGTATACCCCAGTGATTCTGAAATTTGAGCAATAGATTCGCCATTCGCAATTTTACTCAAGGCAAGTGCAATATGCATTTGCTGTACCCATGCCCGATAAGATAGCCCTGTTTCTTTCTGGAACATACGCATTAAAGTTCTAGAGCTCGCGCCAATATCATCAGCCCAATCTGTTAAATCTTTTGAATGGTCAGGCGTATGTAATAACTCTTGGCAAATTTTTAAGAGTCTTTTGTCTTTCGGCCACGGTATTTGGATAGGCAATAAATTGGCTCGCTGTATTTCTTCAAAGATCAAAATTTGTAAAGAACGGGAAAGCTCTTGAGAGGTTGCTGTATTTGGCGTTTCCTCTCGTTCAATTTCATTTAAACGTATTAAAAGTTCATGCAGCAGGTTACTCACCCGAATAATAAAGCAATGTTGTCCCATTCGAGCGGCTGCATTTACTTCAACCAGTGCCGTATTTAACTTAACGTGACTCAGTGAAATCACACTGTGCTCTACATTTGCCGGAATCCATAACGCACACATGGGCGGCACAATCCACACATGATTAGGTGTAAACACCTGAATGTTGCCAGTGGACGCATATAAAAACTGAGCACGTGTATGCGTGTGGGTAGGCGTGATTTCTCGGTAAGAATGTTCAGAAGAGAGTCCAATTACTAGTTCAGACAAATCGGACTGAATAAGAGAATCGGACATAAACTATCCTAAAAGTTGTCACTTATACAATGATTATTGGAAGATAACTTTATAAGCGACAATTTACAATAAGCATCTCATTTAAAAATATTGGAGTTTTTCAGGTATGACGTCTTCAATACAATTGAAAGATGGTATTGCCAATACCGTTGCAAATGATCAGTCTCAAGGAATGATTATTAAAATTGTAGGCGCCGTGGCGGTTGCGCATTTACTGAACGATTTAATTCAGGCAGTGCTACCAGCTATCTATCCAATGCTAAAAGCAAACTTTTCTGATTTCGTTTGTATATCAAATTACAGGCTCGCTGCTACAGCCTTGGATTGGACTTTATACCGATAAACATCCAAAACCGTATCTTCTCCCACTGGGAATGGTCGTCACATTCTGCGGCATTATCTTGTTGGCATTTTCACCAAGTTTTGCTGTGTTGTTATGTGCATCTGCACTGATTGGGGTAGGGTCTGCCACCTTTCACCCAGAAGCTTCGCGTGTGGCGCGTATGGCATCGGGTGGGCGCTTCGGTACAGCTCAGTCGACTTTCCAAGTGGGCGGAAACACAGGTACTGCCATTGGCCCATTATTAGCAGCGTTATTAATTGTTCCATTTGGACAGCATGCAGTTGCGGGCTTGGTGATATTTGCACTTTTAGCGATTTGGGTTTTATTTGGTGTAAGCCGCTGGACAGTAAACCATGCTAAAAGTCAGGTGGTTACACGTGCTACGCAAGCACATACCAAATTGCATGGCCGTAAGCTCATTATC
>NZ_JAYWYV010000219.1:0-1507 GCF_048147885.1 Acinetobacter sp. 228 | reverse complement strand
TGTAGAACAAAAAGTAAGCAATAAATACGACATAGATACCGGCAGCAATAAACCACACTTTCGGATTAACAACAAAACCTGCGACCACAGCAGCGACTGCTAAAACTAGTGCAATGCTTGAAGTGATGATTCCTCCTGGAGTTTTATAAGGGCGAGGCATATCGGGTTTAGATAAGCGCAGTTTGATGTGGGATAAAAGAATCAACACATAGGAAATGGTGGCACCAAAGACCGCGATTAAAATGAGTGAATCGCCTTCTTTTGTGAGTGAAAGTAAGAACCCGATAATGCCCGGAATAATAATTGCCAGATAAGGGGCTTTATTTTTATTGGTTAAAGAGAGTGAAGTAGGTAAGTATCCAGCTCGTGACAATGCAAAGATTTGACGTGAATAGGCATAGATAATTGAGAAGAAACTTGCGATTAAACCAGCTAAACCCACAAAGTTTACGAATGTCGCAAGCCAAGTGTTGGTGCCATAAACTTTAACCAAAGCATCTACCAGAGGGGCGCTTGAGTTTTGTAAAGTACTTGCACCTGCTGCGCCTGCACCCAAGAACAAAATAAGCATGGCAAATGCTGTTAATATGAGCATTGCACCGATTAAACCGCGTGGCAGAGATTTGGCTGGATCTTTTGCTTCCTCTGCTGCTAACGGAACACCTTCTACTGCAAGAAAAAACCAGATAGCGAAAGGAACCGCGGCCCAGATGCCCAAGTAGCCATGAGGTAAAAAAAGACTTGCGCCAACACCTGTACTAACTGGAATATCAAATAAATTTTGTGCATTAAAGTGTGGAATCATTGCCCCAATAAACACGACAAGGGCAACAGCGGCGACAAGTGTAATCGCAAACATGATTTTTAAAGCTTCGCCGGCGCCTTTGAGATGTATACCCATAAAAATGGCGTAACAGGCGAGGTAAATCATCCAGCCATTAATACCAAATAGAGATTCGCAGTAACCACCAATGAATACGGCAATAGCGGCAGGCGCAATTGCATATTCAATTAAAATCGCTGTGCCTGTTAAATAACCACCAAAAGGCCCAAAGGCAGCGCGGGCAAAACTATAACCGCCACCTGCTGTCGGCATCATGGTGGACATTTCTGACATAGAAAGACATAGGCACAGGTACATCAAGGCAGCAAGAGCAGTGGCAATAAACATACCACCCCAACCACCTTGAGCACTACCAAAGTTCCAGCCAGCAAAATCACCTGATATCACATACGCTACGCCTAAACCAATCAGGAGTAACCAACCCACGGTACCTTGTTTAAGTTGGCGCTGAGCAAAATATTCTGCTGATGAGACTTCTGCACTTGAAGAAATAACGGAAGCTGTTTCTGGTTGATTCATACAATACTCCTGCGAGTTGGTTTGTATGAATGAATGCAAAAGCAATGCCTAAATGACGTGCTTTAAATATTAGATGACGCTTTTTTATTCCGGATAGTAAAAATTTGAGAGCTGACTGTACTAAATAAAAAAGCCAGCAATCTA
>NZ_JAYWYV010000218.1:0-1509 GCF_048147885.1 Acinetobacter sp. 228 | reverse complement strand
TATATTGTTTTTAAATAAAAAATATTGTATCACTTATATTAACTATTTAATAAATAGGTACTTATAAAATGAAAAATAATATATTTAAAATTTTGGTTTTGGCGGTATTTTCTACTTCCCCACTATTTTGTTATGCAAATAACACAATAATGATTAAAGGAAATATTGTTGAAGACACATGCTCAACAAAAAGTAATGAGATAGAATGTAACGAAGTCAACAATTTGAATATTAAACTTGATAGTGAATATTTAAATAAAGATAGTCTCTATAAATTAACTCAACATACAGAGAAGATGGACACTAGCATTGAAAGTCTAGGTTCTAATCGAAAGATTATACTTATCAATTATCATTAAGCTCATTTCATCACATTTGAACTTATTACTATAGAAGCTGGCAAAAGAGTGATTCATACAATTCAACATAATTCTTTATGAATTGGGTATTGGGTCACTCTTTTTCTGCAAAAATGTCTATTTGTATATTTTTTCTATATACATCTGCATAATTTATTCTATATAATTGTATTGTAAGAATTTAAACTTATTCTTCACGTAAATTGTTTAATTCTTTTCCAGTTACATAGTCGCCTTATGTAATTTTCTTATCTCTATGATTCCTTTCTTCTAAACAATAAAAACTATCTATAAAACAGCTACATAAGCTGTGTTAACTAGCTGTTAACCGCATCCTAATATTGTGACTCAATTAAAATTATGAAAAAATAATGTGACATAGTTTGCATTTTGTTTAAAAAGTGTTAGCATTGTTACATTACTTTTCAAGATGTCAAGCACTGGAAAAGTAAGGAAATAAACTTTTATCCAGACTTTTGAGAAAACACTATGAAAAAACTTGCTTTGATCGCTGCTCTTTCGGTTGTAGGGATTGCGAATGCTCAAGCTGCTGATGGTACAATTACAATTAATGGTTTAGTTACAGACAAAACTTGTGACATCGTTACTCCAGCTGGTAAAGACTTCACAGTTACTCTTCCAACTGTTTCTAAGCAAACTTTAGCTGTTGCTGGGGATGTTGCTGGTCGTACTCCTTTCCAAATTAAATTAGCTAACTGTTCTGAAGGTAAAGTAGCTACTTACTTCGAACCAGGTGCTAACGTTGACTTTAATACTGGTCGTTTACTTAACAAAGACGCTACTGGTGCTAAAAACGTTAACGTTCAACTTTTAGGTAGCAATAACAACTTCATCCCAGTTCTTGCTGCTGGTGCGAACGGGGCTCAAGCTAACTCTCAATGGGTTGACGTAGCTGCAGCTGGTAGCGCAGACCTTAACTACTATGCTGAATACTATGCAACTGGCGCTTCTACTGCTGGTAAAGTTAACACTTCTGTTCAATACACAATTATCTATCAATAATTGATGGATGAGAGGGTTTCTATGTTTACATGGAAACTCTCTTTTTGTGACGCTTTCCCGAATCTTTGTTGGTTGAGAATTCTGAAATGAAATTGAACAGTTATAATTTTTTGTTAGGTTTGGCATT
>NZ_JAYWYV010000217.1:0-1510 GCF_048147885.1 Acinetobacter sp. 228 | reverse complement strand
CAGAAGTATTAAACTTACTCCCCAAATTAAACGAAGAACCTGCTTGTTGAGCACAATACCTTTGAGTACAGGTGTCTGTGCCTGAATTATGCCTAATAAGAATCCACAAGTAAGCAAGAAGTAAGCGTAGCGTTGAGGAAACTCTAACATGGTATGAATGAGTACGGTACACACCATCATAATTGCAATAATTGAGATAGTTTCTTTAGCCTGCTGATTTAGCCAAAGGAACCAACACGTAAAGTAAGCAATAATGACTATACCTATTGGGATACCGTTCCAGATGATGAGATCTAATAAAATATTATGGGCACTGGTCGTCCACTCAGTTGTTGGAAAAAGAGCATAAGCAGACATTTGCGCCACACTGGTTTGGTGCCAACCATACCCCAACCAAGGATGCTGCTGTACAGCAAGTAGCATTTGGGTCCAGATATTAAAACGTAAATATCCAGAACTTGCTCTTTCAACTAAACTACTTGCTTGGGTTACATCAGCGCTCGACCATGCCTCAATTAAACTAGTAGCAAATGGCAGAATCACGCCAGCTATTACAAAAAAACCAGCGCACCACAAGAACCCTTGAATAAAACCAAATCTTTTTTGTTTTCCAAATAGTTTAACTATCCAATAGATAAGTAAAAATGGAAAAACGACCCAAGACGTTCTTGATTGGCTTAAAGTGATTGTAAACAAGATAAGGAGTGCTGAAGGGAAAAGTAACCAAACTGTTGCTTTATTCTTTTCATATAAAAATAGACAACCTAATAGCCCCATAATCAGAAAGGTTGCCATATTGTTAGGTTGACCAAAGTTGCCGTAAGGACGGTTACCAATTAAATGCAACATATGCACAAAATGAGACTCAATATTTAACCATTGGCATATCGCAATAAAGCTGGTCGCAATTGATACAATAATCAGTAATAAACTAAAGCCTGTAAAAATTTGATCTCGCTTTTGTTGATCTAGTGACAAGTTATAACCCGCCACAACCATAAACCAGAAGCCTAATAAGTAAAGTGAACTTAACAAAGCTGTACTAAAATCAAAAACTAGACCAAAAGCCCACTGCACCACTGGAATTAAAATAAATGGCAATAGCAATAATTGTGCACGTGAAATTTTAATATTTTGATAAAAAAGTGCAGCTAAGACACTTAAACCTGCCGCAAAAGTACTCATTTCACTAGAAAACATTACCCAAGGGTTATAGTGAAATGGTGATAACCACGCAAAACCCAACAAAATTGCAGCGAGGAACAGAAAAAATACTTGCATAGTGACAGGTTACAGACCAAAAACTTGAAAAGGATTATACATGGAAGAAAGTAAGCAAAATGATATTCTATATGCAAATTATTTTATTCAATTTTTTAAAATTATAATTCTGAAAGTAAAATTATTTTCTTAGCTATTCATATAAATATTAGAAATAAAATGTTTTATTAAATTTAATACTGATAGCCTTTAAATAAAAATGCACCTTAAATAAGGCGCATTTTTTAAT
>NZ_JAYWYV010000216.1:0-1516 GCF_048147885.1 Acinetobacter sp. 228 | reverse complement strand
CCGTAATGAACAAATATTTGTCTAAAGCAATCAAAGAGTGGTATCCAAATGGTTTTGATTTTGCCGCAGTTGGATTAGCGGATTACACCGTAGATGTTGCAAAAACCGGTGCGATCTGGGCAGTTGGTCTTGTGCTGATTGTCGGGATTATTTCCGCAATTTTATTTGATTACCAACGTGTAGTGACGAACTTTAAAGAAGGCATTAATGCCAGTATTGGTGGCTCACTTTTAGCAGTGATGAATACCGCATCTGAGTATGGTTTTGGTGCAATTATTGCGTCATTACCGGGCTTTGCCATGATTAGTCATGCAATGAGCAGTAATTTTACAAATCCACTAGTAAATGGGGCTGTGACAACAACTGTTTTAGCAGGTATTACCGGTTCAGCTTCTGGTGGTATGAGTATCGCTTTAAGTGCGATGGCTGAACAATATAACGCCGCGATTTTAGCTGCGGGTATTCCACCAGAAGTCATGCACCGTGTGGTTGCAATGGCATCAGGCGGTATGGATACCTTACCGCACAATGGTGCTGTTATCACTTTACTCGCTGTTACAGGTTTAACCCATAAACAATCGTATAAAGATATTTTTGCAGTCACGGTAATTAAGACATTAGCGGTATTTGTGGTGATTACGGTCTTTACCGTAACGGGTATTGTTTAAATCAGCACGATATAAGTATTAAGGAGTAAATAAATGACAAAACTTTTAGACGGTAAGGTCGCTTTTATTACAGGTTCTGCAAGTGGTATCGGTCTAGAGATTGCTAAGAAATTTGCTCAAGAAGGAGCCAAAGTTGTTATTTCTGATATGAATGCCGAAAAGTGCCAAGAAACGGCAAACTCACTTAAAGAGCAAGGTTTTGACGCATTATCTGCACCATGCGATGTGACCGATGAAGACGCTTATAAACAAGCCATTGAGCTTACTCAAAAGAACTTTGGTACGGTTGATATCTTAATTAATAATGCTGGTTTCCAACATGTTGCGCCTATTGAAGAATTTCAAACGGCTGTTTTTCAAAAGTTAGTTCAAGTCATGTTAACTGGGGCATTTATTGGTATTAAACATGTTTTTCCAATCATGAAAGCTCAAAAATATGGTCGTATTATTAATATGGCTTCAATTAATGGCTTGATTGGTTTCGCTGGAAAGGCAGGTTATAACAGCGCTAAACATGGAATAATTGGTCTAACAAAAGTTGCCGCATTAGAATGTGCACGCGACGGTATTACGGTAAATGCTTTATGCCCGGGGTATGTAGATACACCATTGGTTCGTGGGCAAATTGCAGATTTGGCTAAAACCCGTAATGTAAGTTTAGACAGTGCACTTGAGGATGTAATTTTGGCAATGGTTCCTCAAAAGCGTTTGCTATCTGTTGAAGAAATCGCTGATTATGCAATTTTCCTTGCGAGTGAAAAAGCAGGTGGGGTAACAGGCCAAGCTGTCGTGATGGATGGCGGTTATACGGCCCAATAATTTAATTGTTTTATAAAAGCCGCTTATTT
>NZ_JAYWYV010000215.1:0-1517 GCF_048147885.1 Acinetobacter sp. 228 | reverse complement strand
AATATTAAAAGGCATAAAAAAAGCACCGAATCCGGTGCTTTTCTTGATTAGCCAGCTGCGGCATCGATTACTGGAATTTTACCAATTTTCGCTTGCCAGATTTTTGGAGCTACTGCGTGAATTGATGTACCGTTTACATCAACTGCAACAGATACAGGCATATCTTCCACTACAAATTTGTAGATTGCTTCCATACCCAAGTCTGCAAATGCAACCACTTCAGCTTCGCGAACAGCTTTAGATACGAGGTAAGCTGCACCACCCACTGCCATAAGATAAGTTGCTTTGTTGTCCTTGATTGCTTCAATTGCTGTAGGACCACGATCAGCTTTACCAATCATACCGAATAGACCAGTATGCTCGAGTACTTTACGTGTGAATTTGTCCATACGTGTAGCCGTTGTAGGACCAGCAGGACCAACCACTTCATCACGTACCGGATCAACAGGACCAACGTAGTAAATAAACTTGCCTTTAAGATCAACCGGTAACTCTTCACCGTTGTCGATCATTTCAACCATACGTTTATGTGCAGCATCACGACCTGTGTACATTGTACCGCTAAGAAGTAATGTGTCGCCTGGTTTCCAAGAATCCATTTCTTCTTGAGTAATGGTATCAAGGTTTACACGTTTAGATTGTGAAGCATACCAAGTTACAGATGGGTAGTCTTCAAGTTTTGGTGCTTGAATATGAGCTACACCTGAACCATCAAGCTGGAAGTGAGCGTGACGAGTCGCAGCACAGTTAGGAATCATACCTACTGGTTTGCCAGCAGCGTGACATGGGTAGTCTTTGATTTTAATGTCAAGAACAGTCGTTAAACCGCCAAGACCTTGTGCACCAATACCAAGAGCGTTTACTTTTTCAAAGATTTCGATACGAAGCTCTTCGATTTTGTTCTCTGGTCCACGGCGAAGTAATTCGTCCATGTTGATTTCTTCCATGAGTGCTTCTTTCGCAAGCATCATGGCTTTTTCAGCAGTACCACCAATACCGATACCGAGCATACCAGGAGGACACCAGCCCGCACCCATAGTTGGAACGGTTTTAAGAACCCAGTCAACAATCGAGTCAGATGGGTTAAGCATCGCAAGTTTAGATTTGTTTTCTGAACCGCCACCCTTAGCAGCAACAGTAATATCTACTTTGTTACCTGGTACGAGTTTGTAGTGAATAACGGCAGGGGTATTGTCTTTTGTATTTTTACGACCAAATGCAGGGTCAGCAAGTACAGATGCGCGAAGAACGTTGCTGTTTTCAAGGTAACCTTGGCGAACACCTTCATTTACTGCATCGTCTAAGCTCATTGTTAAATCAAATTTAACATCTAAGCCCACTTCAAGGAAAACGTTAACAAGACCAGTATCTTGGCAAATTGGACGATGACCTTCCGCACACATGCGAGAGTTAATTAAAATCTGTGCAATTGCATCCTTTGCAGCTTTGTTTTCTTCGCGATCATAAGCACGGCTCATCGCTTGGATAAAGTCTTGCGGGTGATAGTACGAAATAAA
>NZ_JAYWYV010000214.1:0-1517 GCF_048147885.1 Acinetobacter sp. 228 | reverse complement strand
CTGTAATCGGCTGTAATTTCTGGTTAAAACCAACAAAAGCGATAAATGTTTCTTCGTCATCAGTTTTAGCTGGAACCAAAATGAATCGCCAAAAAACAGGAACTTTTGAATCAGATTCAAATAATTCTAGATTGTAACTTTGCTTAAAAAAGTTTGGTCTTTTCGGTTTTAAATGATCAGATTCTTTAAAAAAACGGATACCAGGTGTGTTTCCAATTTTAAAGGTGAATTTATTTGAAGAATCTTCTAAATATGTTGGAGATGGGGCATTGCCACTACGAATTTCACGAGCAAACCTATTACGGCATCTTCCAAAAATTGCACAACTGATAGTGTAGTTATCATCATCTTTTCTACTAAGATCTTGAGTAGTTTGTGAAAAAACTTCTAGCATATGGTTAGCAAAAAAGCTTAATGTTTCATCATTCAGTGATGCATCATAATAGCTTGGTGGGGGATTCTTCGATAAATCCATAATTAAGTCCTAAAGAGATTTGGGTAATCAAAATTTATTGCAAATTTTGAAAAGTGTCAACTAAAACTTTTTGCAATTTTAATTATTTGTCACCCAATATTTATCATGGAAACTACAATTATTTCTTAACTGAATCCTTATACAGTTGCAAGTTGCGCTGTATTAAGCACAGTCCTGCTTTGCTCATACTTTAAAACGTCTTTCTTTTTATATGAAACACGTCTTCCAATTTTCGAAAAAGGCAGTGATGATTGATCACAACGCATTCTGGCTAATGTCCATGGTGAGCAATCTAAATAAAGGGCAACAACTTCTTGGGGGAATTTTTGTTCTTCATTAGCCATAATGAAGCGATCCAAGTATTCTTGTTGCTCTTCATCAGATAGATTTCTCAAGTCTTTTAGCATTTTACCCCTCCTTACTTTCCGCTTTAACTTCTAACTGGATGCCTTCATATGTGCCATCACCCCCACAATTCAGACAGTGTGTATATATGCCTAAACCATCCCCATCAGGACTAAAGTTTTCAGGTAATGAAACATCTATAAATTCAGTACCGCCAATTGGCTTCGTATGAATATGAGGGGCAAGGCCGTAATAGGGGAAAATGCATTCACCGTTCCCGTCATCACAAAAATCACATGTTTTAACTTTTAATCCACTCATCCTTTAGTTCCTCAACTCATTACGTTCTTTCTTCAATTGACGCAAAAGGTTGTGAAGGGTAACGGTTACAGCTTTATCTAGACTTTTGGTTGAATGAAACTCTGCTAGTTGAGAAAGCGCTAAACCAAAAATGTGGTATGCAAACACCTTTGCAGCCTCCGGATTGTTTTTGAGAAGCCCCTCAGTACTAGGGCAAATAACTTCTTTAAAAATATGAATTGCTACCTGATCGGGAGTGCCTTCAATTCTGCTAGGGTTTAAATTAACTTCTCCAATAACTTTGCTCATTCCGCAGCTCCTGATTCTTTATCTACTAATGCACTGTAAACATCTTTAGCTTCTTTAAGAGTAAGGAACTCTGGACCTGAACCAACAG
>NZ_JAYWYV010000213.1:0-1520 GCF_048147885.1 Acinetobacter sp. 228 | reverse complement strand
ATGATTGGGACATATTTAGCCTAAGTAATACAGAAAAGGGAGAGCTCTATTGTTGCAGAAAGCATGTGAGAAGTAATGTAATAGGGGATTAACTGAATAAAAAAGTTGTTTCCATTTTATAGCTTTCCTAATGACGAACTTAGTCATAAAATCACTTGGTTTCTAAGTGAAAGGATTAACGTGTGACCGAGCTTCAAGATATCGATTTTGTAGAGTTAAGTGATGAAGAAATGCATCTCTATAGCCGTCAGATTTTACTTGATGGATGGGATATTGAAGCTCAGGAAAAACTTAAACTGGCCAATGTATTGATTGTCGGTGCTGGCGGAATAGGCTGTAGTAGCGCGGAACTACTTGCACGAGCAGGAGTCGGGAAAATTACCCTCATTGATGCAGATACCATTGAGATAAGTAATTTACAACGTCAAATCGCATTTGGTCATGAAGATATTGGACGTTATAAAGCTGAAGTTTTAGCTAAACGGTTACAGAAAATTAACCCTTATATCTGTGTTGAATACTTTAACGAACGTTTAGACGAACATAACATTGATAAACTAGTTGAACATCAAGACGTCGTTTTAGATGGCTGTGATAACTTTACAACGCGTTATTTAGTGAATGCAGCTTGTAAAAAGCATCAGGTCGCATTAATTAGTGCTTCTGCAATTGGCTTTCAGGCGCAAATGTTTATGGTCGAAGGTGATTCAGCTTGTTATGAATGTTTGTTCCCAAAAGAACAACATGCCAATGAAGGGCTGCGATGTGCGGAATCTGGTGTGCTTGCGACCACACCTGTAATGATCGCGTCATTACAAGTACATCACACTTTATTGTATTTAGGACTAAACAGAACGCCGCTAAAACAAAAACTGTTACTTTGGGATGGGTTAAATATGACGCAACGCATTGTTAGTTTTGATAAAGACATAAATTGTCCACTTTGTCAGGCAAGCTAATCAGCAAATAAACCAAAATTTGCTACACTTGATTTGAATATTCTGGTTTTAAAGAAATATGAAAAAAAATATTTTATTTGATGGATTGCGCTCCGTTGCCCGCATCGGTGAAACCGCAGTAGTTGCGGCTAAAGCCGGTATTAAGTATGCAACTGATAAGCCAAGTAATGCCAAACTCATGCGTGAGACTTTTGAGTCGCTTGGTTCAACATATATTAAGCTTGGTCAGTTTATCGCGAGTACCCCATCGCTATTCCCACGTGAGTATGTAGAAGAATTCCAAGGCTGTTTAGACCAGACCCCAACTTTACCTTTTAGCTATATTCAAGGTGTACTTGCGTCTGAGTTTGAAGGGCGTGATTTAAGCCAGATTTTTAGTTATATCGATGAAACACCACTAGCTTCTGCCTCAATTGCTCAGGTTCATGCGGCTAAATTAACTACTGGTGAAGATGTCGTTATTAAAGTACAAAAACCGGGTGTTGAAACCATTTTGTACACTGACCTAAATGTGGTGCATTGGGCTGCTAAATTGCTTGAACGTGCGGTACCTAAAATTAA
>NZ_JAYWYV010000212.1:0-1520 GCF_048147885.1 Acinetobacter sp. 228 | reverse complement strand
TAGAGCTGAATATGAGTCAGGTGAAATTTCTTTGCAAGAAGATGAAATTGCCGATGCACAATTCTTTAAATTTGATCAGTTACCTGAAATTCCATTTAAAGGCAGTATTGCACATGCAATGATTACGCAGATTACTCAAGCGAAGTAATCTGCGCTCTCAAACAGATGTTTTAAAATACTTCATCCAGAAAGTGCAAAATGGTCCGTTTAGTTCGGAAGTAATGACTTACAAAACTCGATAAACTAGCCAAAATTGTAATATGACCTGTTTTAGGAATCACAGCGATATGACTGTGATTTCCGCTTTGTCTAAGTGCCTGATCAAGATCAAAGGTATTTTCTTTTTTTACAAGCTGATCATTTTCAGCCATGAGCAGATAATGCTTAATATGATTTTGATTTACAAAATAATATGGCATCACTTCTTTATAAGAAATGCTTTGATCAAAAGCATCTTCGGCAAGCGGATCACCTTTATAATCAAAATGATAAGGACCTGCCAAACCAAAAATTGCTTTAATATTACCTAAACATTGAATTGTATTTGGCTTTGGATGATAAACAGCAGACATCACATTAAATGCACCTGCCGAATGTCCCATAAGCACAATATTCTCTGTCGAGATTTCCAGTTTTTCTTGGTTCTGGTGTAAATAGTTTAACGCTTGCGTTAAGTCATCTACATAACTTGGAAAAATATTCTTCGGTGCGAGCTGATAGTTAATGACAGCAACGTCATAACCTTCTTTCGTAAACGCTTCACCTATAAATAAATAGTCTCGTTTATTACCATGTTGCCAAGCACCACCATGTACAAAAACAATGAGTGGTCGATGAGCTAAGCGCTTAGTAGAACGATAAATATCTAGACGATGGCGAGGCTTTAAGCCATAACGCACATTTAAAACCTGCTCAAAACCATCTTTTGGTGTAAAACGGTTTAAAGCAAAGCTCCCCAAATCATACAGACGGAACTCTTTATAAAGAGTTCTCGCCTGCTCAATTTTGCTTTGTAATTGTTCAATCAGGTTCATATTTTATTGTGCAGAAGATGCTGGATCTGTTTGGTCCGGATCAATTGCAACAGGAGTTTGAACTGTTGGTTGAGCAAGAACATTATTAATTACTGGTGTAGTTGTTGCGCTGGCAGTACTCGCTGCTGGAGCAGGCGCTAAATCAATATTATCAATGAGCGTTACAATCTTAGTCACGTTACCGACATTTTGAAGCACATTGTTTAAATCATTAATTTCAGCTGTGTTTAAACGGCCCATCACATATAAAACACCATCTTCGGTATGAACCAGTACTTTACTGTCCGATACTACTGGCGCTTTCATTAATAAAGCACGTGTATTTGCAGTTACCCCAGCATCTTGCATAATCGTGTTATAGCTTACTTTGTTACCCACCGTAATATAGTTATGTACGGCTTTCACATCACTCATGGCCTTAACGTTGTCTTCTGCCAACTGTTTTAAGTATGGGTCTGGCACCTGTCCAGTTAACAATACTGTGCT
>NZ_JAYWYV010000211.1:0-1526 GCF_048147885.1 Acinetobacter sp. 228 | reverse complement strand
AAGATGCAATTGCAGTAGTTGGTCGCGTAAATAATACTGATCAATTATCTGTAAATGGCTTAACTTTAGAGCGTGCAGAGTTACAACAAGCTTGGTCTGAAGTATCTCATCAGATTCAACGTTTACGTGATAACGTTGAAACTGCTGACCAAGAATTTGCTTTAATTACTGATAAATCACATCAAGGTTTAATTGCAAAACCTACATTTGATTTAAATGAACCTATCGAAGCACCGTTTATTAATAGCCGTCGCCCGAATATGGCAATCTTGCGTGAGCAGGGTGTAAATGGTCATATTGAAATGGCAGCAGCTTTCGATAAAGTTGGCTTTAACACAATTGACGTACACATGAGCGACTTACTTGCTGGTCGTGTGAGCCTAAGTGATTTCGAAGGTTTAGTGACTTGTGGCGGTTTCTCTTATGGTGACGTAATGGGTGCAGGCGGTGGCTGGGCAAAATCAGTTCTGTTCAATGCAAAACTACGTGATCAGTTTGAGCAATTCTTCCACCGTGAAGGTACATTTAGCTTAGGTATCTGTAATGGTTGCCAAATGTTGTCACAATTAGCGCCACTTATTCCGGGTGCTGAACACTGGCCACGTTTCCACCGCAATATGTCAGAAGTTTTTGAAGCACGTAGCGTAAACGTTCGTGTTGAAAAATCAGTTTCTGTATTACTTGATGGTATGGAAGGTTCAATTTTACCGATTGCTGTAGCACATGGTGAAGGCCGTGCGGTTGCTAGCGAAGCTGATATTGCAAGCTTAAATGCAGCGAATCAGGTTGCATTGCGTTATGTTGACAGCCATGGTAACCCGACTCAACATTATCCATTGAACCCAAATGGTTCACCGGAAGCGATTACGGGCGTAACGTCTAAAGATGGTCGTGCAACGATTATGATGCCGCACCCTGAGCGTACTTTCCGTGCTATCCAGCATTCTTGGAAACCAGAAGAGTGGACTGAAGACGGTGCTTGGTTACGTATGTTCCGTAACGCACGTAAGTTTATTGGTTAATATAAAAATTGAAATAAGCCACCGTAAGGTGGCTTATTTGTATGTAGTACAATGTGAATAGAATAAATAGTAGAGAAGAAAAATGAAGTCAAAAATCCATTTCCGTGAGTTTGCACTGTTGATGGCATTACTCATGTCTATCGTGTCTTTTTCGATAGATGCGGTGTTGCCTGCTTTAGGTGAGGTTGGACGAGTTTTTGAATTAAAGAATAATAATCAGACCCAGTGGGTCATTATTGGTATTTTCTCCGGCATGACAATAGGGCAGTTGATTGCAGGACCACTTTCCGATGCGATTGGACGAAAACGTATTTTATTTACCGGTATTATCATCTACTTTTTGGGAAGTTTATTGTGCTTTACCACACAAAGTTTTGAATGGTTTTTAGTAGGTCGCTTTATTCAAGGTATTGGAGTTTCAGGTCCTTATGTCGCCTCAATTTCCATCGTGCGAGATAAATACAGCGGTGCTCAGATGGCCCGTATTATGTCCTTAATCATGAT
>NZ_JAYWYV010000210.1:0-1526 GCF_048147885.1 Acinetobacter sp. 228 | reverse complement strand
CCATCAACTGCTCTTTCAGCTTATGGACCAATTAACCTTTATAGTGCTTTTGCATTGGCCGATTCTGATTATGCAAAAAATAAAGGCGTTATGGTTCTCATGAACGACTCTATTTTTGCTGCTCGTGATGTAACTAAAGGCATCAACATTCATACAAATGCTTTTGTAAGCCAATGGGGTGCTTTGGGTACACTTGTTGAAGGCAAACCATATTGGTTTAGACAATCTGTTAAACGTCATACCAATGCTTCAGAATTTAATATTGAAAATATTAAAGGTGATGCTCTTCCAACAGTACAAATCGTTTATGGTTCTGACTCTATGCTTCCTGATGCTTATGAAGCATATGCAAAAGCTGGCGCTAAAGCGATTATTCATGCAGGTACAGGTAATGGTTCTGTAGCGAAATATATCGTTCCAACATTACAAAACCTTCATGACAAAAACGGTATTCAAATTATCCGCTCATCGCGCGTTCCACAAGGTTTTGTATTACGTGATGCAGAACAACCTGACTCTAAATATGGTTGGGTAGCAGCTCATGATTTGAATCCTCAAAAAGCGCGTCTTCTTGCAGCGCTGGCACTTACCAAAACCAACGATGCGAAAGAAATTCAACGCATGTTCTGGCAGTACTAAAATTTCTAACCAGCCCAAATCAATTTGGGCTGGTTCTTTTTATTCGCTTTAATTTTCTATTTAAAAATAAAAGAACAACTTTGATCAATCCTTCACTTTCGTGTTCTCAACCTTCTGTTTAAATACTAAAATCCATAACAGTTGCCAAAATATTAAGCATTTCGTTTGAACTTTGCGTGTTAAACTATGCTGCGGTCGCATTAAGGATTGGTTTATGCAGTTTGTTCATCTCGGTATTTACACAGAATTTTCGATTACAGAGTCGATTGTTCGCATACCCGACTTGGTCAAGACTGCGGTAAAGGATGAAATGCCTGCGCTGGCACTTACCGACTTATCTAACCTTCATGCTGCTGTAAAGTTTTATAACTCTTGCCTTAAGAAAGGCATTAAGCCAATTTTGGGTAGTACAATCCGTCTTAATGATGCCCAACATCGTGCAACTTTGCTTGCAATGAGTGATATTGGATGGAAAGGACTGACCGAAATTGTTTCGCGTGGCTTTATTGAAGGTCAACAACTCAGTATCCCTTGTGTACAAAAAGAATGGGTCCTAGAGCAGCATCAAGATATTATTGTTTTACTTGGCCAACATAGTGATGTTGGGCAAATGCTTTGCTCATCTAACCCGCAAAAAGCAGAACCTTTACTTGAAGAGTGGATCGAAAAGTTTGGTAATCGTGTTTATCTAGCCTTAACACGTACTGATCGTCCTGGCGAAGAAGACTTTATTCAAGAAGCTGCCAAACTTGCAGCTAAATATAATATTGGTGTTGTTGCACACAACGATGTGCACTTTATTGAAAAAGAAGATTTCGAAGCGCACGAAGCTCGTGTATGTATTGCAGATGGTTACGTTTTAGCAGATGATCGACGTCCGCGCTTAT
>NZ_JAYWYV010000209.1:0-1527 GCF_048147885.1 Acinetobacter sp. 228 | reverse complement strand
AGTCACCAAATGCTGAATACGTGCCAAACCTTTGCTTAAGTTTTGCAATGATTCATGCTCAGGGAACTGGCTTAGCAAAATCTTGGTTTGTAAGTTCAATGCAGTCACAGGTGTTCGTAGTTCATGAGCAGCATCGGCAATAAATTGCTTCTGTTCATTTTGCGCTTTAGAAATGCGCTCAAAAAGACGATTCATTTCGTCAATAGTAGGTAAAAGCTCTTGAGGATAATCATGTACTTCAATTGGAGTGAGTTCTTCGGAATCGCGTTCTTTTAACTCGTTTTTAAAATCATCTATTGGTTTTAAACCACGACGAATAATGGCTGCTAAGGCAAATATTGCAAAAGGTAAAATAATTAAATACGGAATAAACATACTGCCCGCAAGCTCCCAAGCGAAAGCTTCACGAACCCTCTCTTGCTGACTGACCTGAATCTGGTAATCCTTCAAAGGTAAAACATAAGTTCTGACTATACCTTGAGCGGTTTTATGAGAATAAAATCCCGCTTGCTCAACAGGTGGAACCAGCAAATGTAAATGATGAGACAAATGGGCCTGATCCTTATAAGCCCAAATATCGATAAACAGATCTTCTTCGTGGTAAGTTTTATGAAAATCAAACTTACTGCTTACAGTTTTTAAAGGGTGCTCAGCTGTTCTTTCCGCTAAATACTTCATTTGAGTATCTAGAATTTCATCGACTTCTTGAAGTGCAACCTTATAAGCACTAAAAATTAAAATACAACCTAAGATGACACTGAAAATTGAGGTGCCCCAAATCAGTCGTTTTTTTAATGAATAATGCACTTTTATGAAGTCCTGAAATTTTAAATTATGATTGCCCCAAACGGTAGCCCAGTCCTCGGATGGTTCGAATAAAATCTTTACCCAGCTTCGCTCTTAAATGGTGAACATATACTTCAATAGTATTACTGGTCACATCACTATCAAAATCATATAACTTATCTTCTAAGTTGGCTTTAGAAAAGATTTTATTTGGGTGAGTCATAAGTGGAATTAAGATTGCCCATTCACGATTTGATAGATCAATGCGTTGACCTTTAAACGTCGCAATATGCTGTTCAACATTTAAAACCAGATCACCACTTTCTAATAGTTGATCTTGACTCGCAAGTTGAGCTTCTACTCCACTACGGCGTAGTAATGCATGAATACGGGCAAGCAACTCATCAAACTCATAAGGTTTAATTAAATAATCATCTGCACCCAAATTTAAACCATCGACACGGTTTTGTAATTGATCTCGAGCAGAAATAATTAATACTGGTGTTGCTGCTCTTTGACGGATCTGCTTTAAAACTTGCATACCATCCATCATAGGCAATCCTAAATCCAAAAGAATAAGATCAAATTTAGTCTTCGCCAATTGAGCCAAACCATCTAAACCGTTATTGACCCATTCCACCTCAAATTGATGATATTGCAGCAACGTGATCGTTGATTCTGCAATCATAAAATCATCTTCAATCATCAAGATGTTTGTCATGTTCTAGGCTCGCTTTAGTT
>NZ_JAYWYV010000208.1:0-1528 GCF_048147885.1 Acinetobacter sp. 228 | reverse complement strand
CAGGAACCTTAACAGAAATAATGGCTGTTAAACCTTCACGCGCATCATCACCAGTCACATTCACTTTTTCTTTCTTGAGAATATTTTCATTTTCAAGATACTGGTTTAAGCCACGTGTTAAAGCTGCGCGGAAACCTGCTAAGTGCGTACCACCATCTTTTTGTGGAATGTTGTTTGTGAAACAGCGAACATTTTCTTGGTAACTATCGTTCCATTGCAATGCAACTTCTACAGTAATGCCGTTGTCAGCATCAGCTGTGAAATGGAAGATTTCGTTGAGATGGTTTTTACCTTCGTTGATGTATTTTACAAACTCAGATAAACCGCCTTCATAGTCATACACATGCTCAAGGTTAATACGTTCATCACGTAAAACGATACGTACACCAGCATTCAAGAAAGAAAGCTCACGTAAACGGCGTGCTAGAATTTCAACATTAAAAATGGTTTGACTGAATGTTTCTGCACTTGGCCAAAAACGTACAGTTGTTCCGGTATTATCCGTTTCACCAATCACACGCAATGGATATTGCGGATCACCATGATGATATTCTTGCTCATGGATTTGACCAGCACGGTAAATCGTTAAATGCAATTTACTTGAAAGTGCGTTAACAACCGAAACACCTACGCCGTGTAAGCCACCTGAAACTTTATAGCTATTATCGTCAAACTTACCGCCTGCGTGCAGAATCGTTAAAATTACTTCTGCAGCAGAAACCCCTTCTTCAGGGTGAATATCGGTTGGAATACCGCGGCCATTATCTGAAACACTGACCGATTCATCTTCGTGAATCGTGACAATAATTTCATCACAGTGGCCAGCTAAAGCTTCGTCGATTGCATTATCGACAACCTCAAACACCATATGGTGTAAACCGGTACCGTCGTCTGTATCCCCAATATACATACCCGGACGTTTACGAACTGCATCTAATCCACGTAATACTTTAATACTAGAGGAATCATAAGCCTTTTCATTGGTTTGTTCTGTTTGAGAGGCTGATTGAGACTCTGAACTCATGGTTTCTCCCTAGCAAATATAGGTTTATTCAAAGATGGGTAACATCAAAAAATTATGGTGCAGCAAGACTAACTTGACCGGATTCAACATTGAATAATTGATATGAAATAGACAGATCATGTAAATGTTTTTTTACCGATACATGATCTAAAGTTGTCATAAAAACCTGGCTACCAAGTTGGCTTAATCGTTCAATTAAACGTTGTTGTGCGGTTAAGTCTAATTCTGCTGTCAGATCATCTAATAATACCACAGTTTCCTTATTACTCGCATGCAACATTGCAATTTGTGACAGTTTTAAGGCAATAATCAAGAGTTTTTTCTGACCTCTTGATAAAACATCATCCGCATGTCCAAATGGCGTTTTTAAGCGCAAATCTGCCCGATGCGGACCATACTCGGTATAACGTCTCTCGATGTCTTTTTGATGCTGATTCAACAAGTCTTGCATAAGCCCCTGCTCTGTATGAAAACCTGGGCTATATTCCAGCTCAATCTCCAAAT
>NZ_JAYWYV010000207.1:0-1533 GCF_048147885.1 Acinetobacter sp. 228 | reverse complement strand
AAAACATGAGTGCAGTTGAAAAATTACCTGAAGATTTTTGCGCAAACCCAGATGTTGCATGGACTTTCCCTAAAGTTTTCTATACTTCATCTCAAGTTTTCGAGCACGAGAAAGAGGCAATCTTTGCTAAAAGCTGGATTTGCGTTGCACATGGTAGTGAGTTGGCTCAGCCAAATGACTATATTACCCGTAAAGTGATTGGTGAAAATATTGTCATCATTCGTGGTAAAGATAGTGTTCTACGCGCATTTTATAATGTGTGTCCGCACCGTGGTCATGAACTTTTAAGCGGTAGTGGTAAAGCAAAAAATGTAATTACCTGCCCATATCATGCATGGACGTTTAAGCTAGACGGTAGCTTAGCTTTGGCACGTAACTGTGACCATGTTGAATCTTTCGATAAAGAAAACTCAAGCATGGTGCCTTTAAAAGTCGAAGAATATGCAGGTTTCGTATTTATTAATATGGATGAAAATGCGACTTGTGTAGAAGACCAGCTCCCGGGCTTTGCTGAGCGTTTAAATCAAGCATGTGGTGTGATTAAAGATTTAAAATTGGCAGCACGCTTTGTGACAGAAACACCAGCAAACTGGAAAGTGATTGTTGATAACTACATGGAATGCTACCACTGTGGACCTGCACATCCAGGCTTTGCTGACTCTGTACAAGTCGATAAATACTGGCATACAACACATCAAAACTGGACATTACAATATGGCTTTGCACGTTCATCTGAGAAGTCATTCAAACTTGATCCATCAGTAACAGATCCTGAGTTTCATGGTTTCTGGACTTGGCCTTGCACCATGTTCAACGTACCACCAGGCAGCAACTTCATGACAGTTATTTATGAATTCCCTGTTGATGCAGAAACAACTTTGCAGCATTACGATATTTACTTTACGAACGAAGAACTGACTCAAGATCAAAAAGATTTGATTGAGTGGTATCGCAATGTATTCCGCCCGGAAGATTTGAACTTGGTAGAGAGCGTACAACGTGGATTGAAATCACGTGGTTATCGTGGTCAAGGCCGTATCATGACTGACAAGCAACGTTCTGGTATCAGTGAGCATGGTATTGCTTACTTCCAACATCTTGTGGCGCAGTACCATCAATAAAAACAAAGGGATTTATTCAGGTGTAAAGATGACTTACACCTGATTCTTCAGTTAGGAAGACGATATGTCGAGTTTACAAAGTACTGAACTATTTCAGCAACAAGCCTATATTCATGGGCAATGGCTAGCTGCACAGTCAAATGCGACTGTTCCGGTGAGTAACCCAGCTACAGGTGAAGAAATTGGCACAATTCCTAATATGGGAGCGGTAGAGGCAACCCAAGCAGTTGAAGCTGCCTATACGGCTTTACAAAGTTGGAAAGCTTTAACGGCCCAAAACCGTGCTGATATCTTATTGGCTTGGCATAAACTGGTTCTCGATCATACCGATGAACTTGCTTTAATCATGACCATTGAGCAAGGCAAGCCTTTAGCAGAAGCAAAAGGCGAGGTTCGCTATGCTGCATCATTT
>NZ_JAYWYV010000206.1:0-1534 GCF_048147885.1 Acinetobacter sp. 228 | reverse complement strand
AAATAGCTGAAATGGTAAGCACCCAACTATGGGCATAGCTAAAAGCTTGCTGCGCAACTGCAATTAATTGTCCTCCCAAAGGATTTTCAAGGTTAGACGCTAATTGCATGGTTTCTCCAATCGAGATACTCGCTTTTTCAATTAAGTCTGACGGAAGCTCGGCTGGCAAAATAATTGAACGACTATAAAACCAAGATAACATTAACCCAAATATAGCAACGCCCAAACCAGCCCCAAGCTCGTAAGCCATCCCTTCAATGGCACCTGCTGCACTCGCCTTATGAGGTGGTACAGATGACATAATGGCAGCAGTTGAGGCCAGTAAGGCAATCTCAATGCTAAAGCCTAAAAAGACAATACACGTCCATGCTAAAAAGTGGTCGGTTGAAAAATTAAGCTGAGCAAGCCCCCACAAACTGAGCGCGCTCACTAAAATACCTAGGCTCGATACTCTACGTAAACCCCATTTATTTAAACAAATACCTGCTAATGGACCACCTAAACTAATTGCAATCATAAATGGAATAATAAACATCGCCGCCTGTAGCGGAGAAAACCCATGTACAAACTGCAACTCTTGAGACAGTAATAATTCAAAGCCAACCAAAGCAATCATGGACACAACTGCCATAACAATACTGGTAGAAATCACAGGATGTTTAAATAATTCCAGATCAATCATTGGTGTCGTAGCTCTTTTTTGGCTTCGAATGAAGTGAATTAATGTGCTTATACCCACCACAAACATCACAACCGTGAGCACCGAAAAATTATACATAGCCGATTTAATTGAATAGATGAGGCTTAAAATTGCTACAACCAACACTAAAGCTTGCCCTAAGTTAATTGGCTGATCAGTTTTCTCTTGTTGTTTAGGAATGATCATCACGATCATAACTAGAACCACCAAAATAATCGGGATGTTAATGAGGAATACAGCTCCCCAGTGGAAATGCTCTAATACAAAACCACCGACTAATGGGCCAAAAGCTGCTCCACCTCCACCTACTGTAGACCAAAGACCAAGTGCAAAATTTCTCTGCTTTTCTTCGGTAAAGGCATTACGGATACCGGATAAAGTGGCAGGAATAAGCATAGCTGCCCCTAGACCTAAGACAGCACGAGAAGCAATTAAGGCATAGGCAGTTGGAGAAAAAGCCGCAGCTAACGAACCCACACCAAAAACTGCGGTTCCAATAAATAATAATTTTTTAAAGCCAATACGATCACCAAGTGCACCCATCGGCAAAATCAAACCCGCCATAATCAGTGAATAAATATCAATAATCCATAAAATCTGATTGGCATTTAAATTCAATGCTGCACTTAAAGATGGTGTTGCAACATGCATTACCGTTGCATCAATCGTAACTGGTAAATAAATGAGGACGATAATTGTCAGGATTAACCATTTTTTTTGCATAACGCTCTTCAATATCCAAAACTTGGACATGTGTTCAAATCATGGTTATTATATACACAACTGGACACTTGTCCAACTTTTAGTTTTAATGTAATTTGTGTCGAATTCAGT
>NZ_JAYWYV010000205.1:0-1535 GCF_048147885.1 Acinetobacter sp. 228 | reverse complement strand
TATCAACTGCAGAAGTCACAATACCATTTGCGTTATAGCAAAGAGGGATTCTAGGCTGTCCGATCAGACTAATGTAATTAAAGTAACGAAGTGGTGCAGGCAGGTTAGGAAGAATTAAACCTTGATAGACAACTTTAAAAAAACCTCTGGCGGGCTGATAGACAACTCCCCCATTTGAGTTGAGGCTCAGTTGCTGTAATTGATTTTTTTCACTTATCAACTTAGGCATACCGAACCTCATCTAATTTTATGTTTTGATGGTCTCGTTATTTTTTTTAGCTAAAAGTGTGGTAACAAAACCTGATAGAGCATAGATGATTGATACAATCAAAATACCCATTGGAATATTATAAGTGATTGCCGCAAAAATCAGTACTACTGGCAACATAACTACAAAAGGAACACGCTTACGATCCATTTGCTTAAATGAATAATATTTAATATTAGAAATCATAAGTAGTCCTACAACCACCATGATGACCGCGTTAATGGTTTGAATAGCAATATCGCGTAAATCAAAAATGAATGGATAATCACGAGCTACCCATACGAGTGAAATAATGATAATCGCGGCGAGTGGGCTAGCAATACCAATAAAATAGCGCTTATCAACCACTCCGATCTGAACATTAAATCTTGCTAAACGGAACGCGGCACAAGCAGTATAAACAAAACAGCATGCCAAACCGATACGGCCTAAGTCATGTAGACTCCAGCTATACATTAGCATTGCTGGCGCTACACCAAATGCTAACAAATCTGATAAAGAGTCATATTGCTCACCAAAAGCACTTTGGGCACCAATAGCTCTGGCAACGCGTCCATCTAACCCATCAAATAATGCTGCAAGAAAAATGGCATAAATCGCTTGAGCAAATTCGCCATTCATACTTGCAATAATGGAATAGAAACCAGACAACAAAGCGGCTGTCGTGATTAAGTTAGGCCAAAGGTAAATACCTCTGCGCTTCACTTTTTGTCCTTCCGGATTATCTTCTTCTTCAACCACTTCGAACGTAATCCCATCAAAAGAATGTTCATTATGAGTTAAATCTTGCTCTGGTTTAGGCGCATTTGTCATTATTTTCTATTCCAAACATGTGCATTGATTTAGATTAATTATTACTCACCCACTAACCAGCGTACAGCGGCATGACCACCTGTTTCTTGCATACGTAAGTGAGGGAATAACCATTGTAGGGCTTGATCTGCTTGTTCGGAGAACTGCCAAGGTGGGTTAATTACTAATAATCCACAACCATTCAAACCTACAGGTGTGTCATCTGGCCAAACACAAATTTCACAGATTAATTGACGGCGAATTCCAGTTTTAAACATTTTCTTTTCAAAACGTTCAATCATTGCGCGATCTTTAATTGGATACCAAACCGCGAAGACACCTGTTGGCCATTTTTTATAAGCGCTTTGTAAAAGTTCAACCAATTGCGGGAAATCCTTACGCTCTAATTCGTAAGGCGGATCAATCATCACTAAACCGCGCTTTTCCTTTGGTGGAATTACGGCAAGCAGGCCTT
>NZ_JAYWYV010000204.1:0-1538 GCF_048147885.1 Acinetobacter sp. 228 | reverse complement strand
CGTTATTGATAACAAGATCCCTACACAAATGCCTGAAAATGGTTATGAAGGACAAGTTGGCTTACGTTACAACACTGGAAGTGATGAAAAGCTGGCGAGTGCTGGTGTAACTGTAGGGTTGGGAAGCCAAGTTGCATTACGTGTTGAGGGGTTAACACGTGATGCGAATAACTATATTGCACCAAACTATATTCATGAAGGTGAAAAAGAGCGCCGTGTAGACAATACCTTTGCACAAGGTGATTCAGTGAATGTGGGGTTGTCTTGGATTTATGATCGCGGTTATACGGGTATTTCGTATAGTAACCGTCGAGACCAGTATGGTTTACCGGGGCATAGCCATGAATATGAAACCTGTAGCGCTCATTTAATAGGTAGACCACATTTACATTGTGATGCTCACGAACATGGCGGCCCATGGATTGACTTAAAATCTGAGCGTTATGATTTTAAAACCGAGTTAAATGATCCATTTGCAGGCTTCCAAAAGTTACGTGCCCAAGCGAGCTATACTGACTATCAGCATGATGAAATTGAAGAAGGGACAATCGCAACTCGATTCCAAAACAAAGGTTATGATGGGCGTATTGAGTTAGTCCATAATCCTATTGCTGACTGGGAAGGGGTAATTGGTACCCAGTTAGGCCAACAAAAACTAAATTTAACTGGTGAAGAAGCATTTATGGCACCAACTACTACCAAAAAGTGGAGTGTTTTTGCTTTAGAACATAAACAATGGAAAGATGTTCATTTTGAACTTTCTGCTCGTGCAGATCAGCAAGAAATCGATGTAGATGATAACTCTAAACAAGATTTTGACGGTTCTGCTTTTTCCTATGCAGGTGCTGCCAAATTATAAGCTTTCATTTGTAGCATCACACCAAGAGCGTCTACCTCTTGCACAAGAGTTATATGCAAATGGTGCCCATTTTGCGACCAATACTTATGAGTTAGGAAATGATCAACTCAGTAAGGAAAAATCAAATAATGTTGAGTTAGGTTTGCATTTTGATAATGACAAACTCGATTATCATCTTCATGTTTACCATAACTGGTTTGATGACTACATCTATGCGCAAACCCTTGACCGTTATAAAGACTTCCGTTTAGTTCAATACACTCAAGATAAAGCTCGTTTCTATGGTGCAGAGGGTGAAATTGGTTATCAAATTACGCCAATGTACAAGATCAGTGCTTTTGGCGATTACGTGCGCGGTAAGATTGATGCCGAGGGCAATGCTCCACGTATTCCGGCTGGGCGTTTAGGTACTAAAGTTGATGCAGATTTTGGTGACGGTTTTAGTGGTTCTGCTGAGTACTATCATGTCTTTAATCAAGATAAGATTGCGGCTTATGAAACCGAAACAGAAGGCTACAACATGCTCAATTTAGGGGTAGCATACTCTGGACAATATGGTGCAAAAACAGATTATCGCGTTTATTTAAAAGCGAATAACTTGTTAGATGACACGGTTTATCAACATGCGTCGTTCTTATCAAATATCCCGCAAGTTGGACGTAACTTTACCGTCGGTGTA
>NZ_JAYWYV010000203.1:0-1539 GCF_048147885.1 Acinetobacter sp. 228 | reverse complement strand
CGTGACTTAAGTGCACGTATACCGATTTACAAAGCAAGCTTTAAACAAAGTGCTGCTCAGTACGATTTAGACTGGCATTTGCTTGCAGCGATTGGTTATCAAGAATCGTACCTAAAACCGGAGTCTGTTTCACCAACAGGTGTACGTGGGTTAATGATGTTAACCAATAGTACAGCTCGGGCAATGGGTGTGAGTAACCGTAACGATCCAGCACAGAGTATTCAGGGCGGTGCGAAATATTATGATCTCATGTTAAGTGAGTATGATGATATTCCTTTCCCAGATCGCAACTGGTATGCGCTTGTGGCTTACAATATGGGACCGGGTGCAGTGAACCAGATTCAAAAGCGCTTGCAAGCCCAAGGGAAAGACCCGAACCAATGGGTTAATCTCTATAATTATTTGCAGAGTAACAAAACTCGCAATGGTCGATACAAACAAGCAGTTCAGTATGTGACTCGTATACGTGCTTATCTTGAGCACATTAAAACGGCACAAACGCGAATTAATATCTAGTTTTTATCATCTAAAAGTTGATAAATTCATTGTTTGTATAAATAAAAAGCTTACCTCTCGGGTAAGCTTTTTATATGAATTCTTTTTTAGTTTAAGCGGTTTGCTCTAATACTTTTTTGAACAAATCTTTTTGTTCTTGGCTTGGTTTAGCTGTTTGTAAAGCCATTAACTGAGACATATCGCCTTGAACTTTTATTTTACCAGTCATGAATGCCTGCATAGCAGCTGCCATATCAAACTCTAGGAATACTTTACGTAAAGTTTCAGCATCCAGGTTTAATGTAGTTTTGGCATTTGAAGACAAACCTTTTTGGATTTTACCCCCATCTAACGCTAATTCGGTATTTCCAGAAGCATCTGTAACTACTAAATTAATTGCCAAATTCGCAAGAGCTGGTGGCAAATTAAGATCACCTGCTTCAGCAGTTAATTTTTCGACAGTCGCAAACCAATCATCAGTTAAAAATGCAGGCATGATTCTTCCTCAAATTTATTTGTTCAATTTCTCTAGTGTTGCCTATCCAGACAACATCGTGTGAAGCACTTCTGCTTGAGCGTTGTTATAGCATGTAATTTTAAGGTTGAGCTATGACTTTTTGTACGGAACATTCATTTTTTAGTATTTTGATACATTAAAGGCACTTGTTTATAAAGTGCCTTCAATTGACTTATTAATTCGTTTTATTCAGCAGCAAAGCTTAAGTTCACTACATCTAAACGTTTTTTCAGTTCTTCCGGATCTTTAAAGTCTAATTCGCGCTGCGAGTCAAGAACTTCGAAATCGAACAAATCACGGTCAGCAAGTTGTGAAGGTGAAACGTTCTGTAACGCACCAAAAATGCTGTGTAAACGTTTAGGATACTGTTTGTCCCATTCACGAAGCATTTCATTGATCATGGCACGTTGTAAGTTCTCTTGTGAACCACAAAGGTTACACGGAATAATCGGGAACTTACGTAACTCTGCATATTTGATAATGTCCTTTTCTTCAACATACGCCAAAGGACGAATCAAAATATTTTT
>NZ_JAYWYV010000202.1:0-1542 GCF_048147885.1 Acinetobacter sp. 228 | reverse complement strand
ATGACATGAAAAAAATAATTGTAATTTCGACAATACTTTTAAGCCTTTCGGGCTGTGCCATTCCTGCAGTAAATAATCTCGTAAGATCCACAAATATGTATCAGGATGATGTTTCGGGAAATACTGCAAATTTAAGGGTTTATAGAAGTAATATTCCCATGGTGCAGTTTTATATTACTTATCAAAATAATGAGGGTGAAAAAATTTCAAAAAACCTAATCACAAAGCAGATTTCAAATAATTTAACAAAGTATGGCTCATTGCATGAGCCCAAAAGATTAAACATGCCTAAACCCACAATCAGTTTAAATAACGGTGAAGAGTTTTTTGAGTTTAAAGTACCCGCAAATAAGAAGTTAACTTTCAGACTTACTTCTGTTATTGGATCAACTACTATGTATAGTTGTGATGTAAAAATGGACTATCAGTTGGAAAGAAATGCCAATTATGAATTGATCCGATTTAAACAAATCAAAGATATTGTGAATCCACCTTTTTTGATTGAACCATCTCAAGATGGATCCTACTGCAAGTTTGTAGTGAAAGAGATTTTTGAAGATGGTAAAGAAACTATTATTAAATCGATTTCTTAATGTTAAATCGTTTTTGTAATTAATTTAAATATCTAAACCCTATTTCATCAAACCACCTTTCGGGGTGGTTTTTTATTACCTGAAGGAAAGTTATGTACAAGTTAAAGCTAAATCCTCAGACCAGCGGCTATGGCGTAACACCGGGTGATGATGTGAAACGTCAGCAGATGGATGGCGGTCGTGGTCGCTATTACATCGATGTAAAACGTAACAGCCACATTGTTGATGTGAACTGGAATTTAAGTAAAACCGATTTCAATAAAATGATGGCTTTCTGGCGGATCTACCAGAATAAGCCAGCCTCATTCTATGCGGATCTGGTGATTGATCAGGGAACACGTCAGCAATACCTGTGTAACTTCATTCCGAACTCGTTCAAGACCAATGAAGTGAATGGCAACCTTTACCGGGTAAATGCACAGCTCGAAGTTGTTCAAAACCCGCCTAACCTTACGGCCGATATAGCTTTGATTAAGGATTGGGAGGTCTAATGGATAACGAATATGCCAAGTTCTTTTTCAATCGGAAAGTTGATGTCTATCAACTGGAATGTATTGAACTATTACACCCTTCTTTTATGAATACTTACCGTGTGGTCCGTAATGATGACCGTGGGGTGTATGTTCAGCACAATGAAGGCGCGGGGCAAGTATTTTACGAATACCTTCCTATGACAATTCAAAGATCCGGAATGCTCGGTGATCTGGACCAGACTTTGACCGTTTCAATTTCTGGACTTGGTGACATTTTGCCTTATGTGTTTGAGCGTGTAATGGAAGGGCATTTTACTGATGTGAAACCTACTGTGAACTACCGGATTTACAGCTCAGATAATCTAAATACACCGATTCATTACCTGCTTGGGTTGCGACTTGCTGGTGTCTCAATGAATCACAAGGCTGTGACATTCAAAGCTGAATCGCCGCGATTAAATACCACTAAAACTGGA
>NZ_JAYWYV010000201.1:0-1550 GCF_048147885.1 Acinetobacter sp. 228 | reverse complement strand
AAAAAGCACCTAAGAACTGGCTACTGGCATTTACCCCCATAGCGGTGGCTTTCGACTGGATTGGAGCGGATTTTGACAGCCAAGAAGGTAATAAAGCCTCCATCACATTAAATGCAATAAAGAAAATTCCTAAGCCAGCGAGTAATACATATTTTGACTGATAACCAAATATAAGAAGAAGCAAACCTGCAATAATGCCTGTAATGGCTGTTAAGAAAATGCCGCGCATTTTGCGATATTTTTCAGCGATGATAATGCTAGGAAATGCAAAAAACAGACTAATAACCAAAAGTGGCAAATACACCAAACCGTGGCTCGCCAAAGGAATATGCGCAAACTCAATAAGCTGTGATGGCACATAAATAAACATGGCGGTCAGCAATAAATGCAATGCAAAAACCGAAACGTGTAAACGGTTTAAATCACCCATTTGAATGACTTGTTTAAGCTGTGCCATGTAGCCTTGCTGATAATTACGATGGTGACGAGTGACTTTAGGCACCAGCAATAACATCGCAATCGCAATCAAACCCATGATGGTTGTCACAAAGAACAAACCAGAAATACCTACAAGGCTTGTGAGCCAAGGTCCAAGACTAAAAGCCACTACAAAAGATAGACCAATACTCATGCCCATGGCAGCCATGGCTTTAGTACGCTGCTCTTCACGCGTCACATCGGCTAAAAGTGCCATAACTACTGCCGAAACTGCACCCGCCCCAGCGATAGCACGGCCAATAATCACGCCATAAATGGTGTCAGATAGCCCGGCAATTGCGCCACCAATCGCAAAGAGCAATAGACCAAAGACCACAAGCGGTTTACGGCTAAAACGGTCAGCAAGTAAGCTAAATGGAATTTGTAAAATGGCCTGACTTAAACCATAAATACCTACAGCCAAACCAATGAGTGCTGGAGTCGCATATTGATATGACTGCCCAACTACAGAAAAGACAGGAATAATCATGAACAAGCCCAACATGCGTAGCGCAAAAATACTACTTAAGGCAAAAGTTGAGCGACGTTCCAAAGCATTCATCATATCAATACACGTTATCAAACTAAGTAAATTATAAGCCGATTCGTTTCTAAAAATACGGGACACCTTATTTAAAATAACGATTTGGGCTTAAAAAAATAAAGAGGCGTTTAGCCTCTTTAGTTTATCGAAGTTTGCTGAAAATTAGCTTAAGGCGACTGTTGCTCGCGCTTCGAATATTGAATTGAAGCGATAACCGCCCAAACAATGAACGCTACACCAATTAAACCTGTGACAACTTCAGGTACATGTACGCCAGTACCACTTGCAATCATAATGAATGCTAAAGCACCGATCGCATAATGCGCACCATGTTCCAAGAACACATAGGCATCTAACGTACCTTTTTCTACAAGATAAACTGTCATTGAACGGACGAAAATAGCACCAATTGCAAGACCGAGCATAATCACGACAACATCGCTAGTAATGGCAAATGCACCAATTACACCATCAAAACTAAATGATGCATCTAACACTTCAAGATATAAGAAACCACCTAAACCGGCTT
>NZ_JAYWYV010000200.1:0-1550 GCF_048147885.1 Acinetobacter sp. 228 | reverse complement strand
CGTATTCGTCTAGACGAAATTGAACAAGTTCTTCAAAAGCAGCAACCAGAATTACAAGCATTAGATCAAATTATAGTTCAGCAAAAAGATGAGCTAGGACAGTTACAAGTTGACCTACAGCAAAAACAACAAGTCATTAAACAAAAACAAAAAGACTTGCAACAGCTTGATGTACAAATTGCCAAGCAACAAACCGCAGCACAAGCATTTTTATTACAAAAACAGCAATTGAAAGATCAACTCGCTCAGTTAGATACGCAGCTTGAAGAAGATGCGATGCAAAAAGATGATCTTGAAATTGATTTGCATGCATTGGCAATGAAGCTCGAAACTATTTTACCTGACTATAAAACTTTGCAATTTCAGGTAGAAGAATTAACAGAGCAGCTTGAGGAACAGCAACAAGTCTTACAACAGCAACAACAAGAACGTGAGATTTTACGACGTAATAGTACGCAGACAACTCAACAAATTGAGCTGCTTGAAAAAGATATTTCGTTCTTGCAGAGCCAATATCAACAAATTACAGCGCAAATGGAACAGGCGAAAAAGTTTGTTGACCCTATTCAGTTAGAGTTGCCAAACCTTGAGTCAGAGTTTCAACAACAATTTGCTCAAACCGAAAAGCTGCAAAAGACATGGAATGAATGGCAGATTGAGCTTAATAGTGTCCAAGAGAAGCAACAAACGCTTACAGATCAACGCCATCAATACCAACAGCAAGATGAAAAGCTTAGAGAGCAGCTTGAAGCCAAACGTTTAGCATGGCAAGCCGCCAAGTCGGACCGTGAGCACTATCAAGAACAGCTCAAAGAGTTAAATGCCGAGCTTCAAACGGGCTTGAAAAAAGATTTAACTGAACACCAGCAAAAACTAGAAAAAGTACAGAAACAGTTTGAAAAAATCGGTGCAGTTAACTTAGCTGCTTCACAAGAGTTTGAAGAAGTTTCTCAGCGTTTTGATGAGTTGAGCCACCAGATTCAAGACTTGGAAAATACGGTAACTCAGTTAAAAGATGCGATGAAGAGCATTGACCAAGAAACCCGTAAGTTGTTTATGTCGACTTTTGATCAGATTAATCAAGAGTTACAAAATCTATTTCCAAAAGTTTTTAATGGTGGTGAAGCCAGTTTAAGTCTTGAGGATGATTGGCAATCTGGGGTTAAGCTCATGGCGAGACCACCGGGTAAGAAAAACAGTTCTCTAGCATTACTTTCCGGTGGAGAAAAAGCGTTAACAGCGTTAGCATTAGTATTTGCTATTTTCAGGTTAAATCCGGCACCGTTTTGTGTACTCGATGAAGTGGACGCTCCACTCGACGATGCGAATGTACAGAGATATTGTAATTTGGTAAAAGAGCTTTCTGAACATGTACAATTCATTTACATTACACATAATAAGCTGGCGATGACCATGGCAACTGACTTGTTGGGTGTAACCATGCCTGAACCGGGTACATCAAAATTAGTCACTGTCAATTTAGAACAGGCAAAAGAATACGGGTTAGTTTCGGAGTCATAGAATGGAAATCAATACGATTATTGGCATCG
>NZ_JAYWYV010000199.1:0-1551 GCF_048147885.1 Acinetobacter sp. 228 | reverse complement strand
GTCACTGAATCTGTTCACCAAAAAACGACTGGTTAAACCGTATCTATCTTCCTTCTGTTAGATACATCATCGTTTTTGGAGTAAAGCCGAATTACTTTTGTGCTGCCGTCACGGCAATTTCAATTAACCAATCTGGATTGACCAAATCGGCCTGAATTGTGGCACGCGATGGAGCAACACACCCTTTTAACCAGTCAACCCAAATTGCATTTACGGTTGAAAAGTCAGAAAGATTTTTCAAATAGAGCTGCGCAGAGAGCAAGCGAGATTTATCGGTATTGGCTAATGCCAAAAGTTCATCAATTGTTGCAAGAATTTCACGGGTTTGACCTGCCACGTCCTGCTCGGTATTTTTAGGCACCTGACCTGACAAATAAACCACTTTGTTAAAAACAGTCACGGCGCTCATGACTTCGTTAGTGTTAATCTTTTGTATATCTGAATTAGACATTCGGATTTCCTTATACCTGATTAATAAATTGAACACGGGCGGTGACGGCACACATCAGTTCATAACCCACCGTACCGGATGAAACTGCAACATCGTCAATAGATAGAACGACGCCTGTACTTGACTGACCCCAGAGCACCACTTCACTACCAACTTTGGCACTCTCAATACCCGTTAAATCGACTGCCAACATATCCATACTGACGCGGCCAACTGTACGCGTACGTACAGAGTCCACTAAAACAGGCGTACCTGTTGGCGAAATACGTTGATAACCATCGGCATAGCCGCAAGCCACAATCCCAATCGTCATGGGTTGCTCTGCGACAAAGTTTGAGCCATAACCTACGCTTTCATTCGGCTCCAAATGCTGAACGGAAATAATTTCACTACGTAAACTCATGGTTGGCTGCAAGCCCCAATCCGCAATACTATGGGTCGGGTAATCTGGCGAGCTGCCATAAAGCATGATGCCGCTACGGACATAATCTGATTTGAGCTGGTCTTGATAACGCAGAATTGCCGCACTATTACTTACCGATCTTTCACCCGGTAAATCCTTCACAATTTCTTCAAAGGCAGTAATTTGATAATCAATACCTTGCTGACCGAAACGATCGCCATCTGCATCCGAAAAATGCATCATGTGGGTAATCTTGGCGACATTTGCCAAATTATTTAAACGTTCCCAAGCCTGCACATAATGCTGTGGTTTAAAACCAAGACGGTTCATACCACTGTTCATTTTCAAGAAAACATCAAATTGAGCCGGATAAGGATGCTGTTCTACCCACTCAATTTGCGCTTCACTATGAATGGTGAAACTAAGCTGATACTGCACACAATCAAATAAATCTTGAGGAGAAAAAACTCCTTCGAGCAATAAAATTGGACCTGTCCAGCCTAGAGCACGAATTCGTTTTGCTTCTTCAAGATCAAGTAAGGCAAAGCCATCTGCTGCTTTAAATGCTTCATAAACACGTTCAATTCCGTGTCCATAAGCATTGGCTTTGACAACGGCAAAGACCTTACTATTTGGCATAGCCTTGCGCACCACCGCCAAGTTATTTTGTAAGGCTTGACGGTGGATCACTGCGGTA
>NZ_JAYWYV010000198.1:0-1551 GCF_048147885.1 Acinetobacter sp. 228 | reverse complement strand
AAAGTCTCTGCACTAATCTCATGCTTTTCATAAGTTTCAGCATGTAACTGTGCCATATGACTACCAAAGCTCCAGGTTCCACCATGCTTTAATGTGTCATCAATCACATGAGCAGATAATGTTTCATCTACTTCATCAATACGTTCTTGCATCACAGCCAAAGCCGAGCTGTATAGATCTGTTGCATAGGTCTGATCGAGTAAGCGAGCACAATCCTGCATTTTAGAAATATGCTGACGTGCCCAATCTTCAATATGGTAAGACCCGTTTAAATCAGTAATGGTTGCGTTTGGTGCTCGACCACGATTAACCACTTCTGTCTGGTTTTTCTCAATCAAATCTTGCTCAGAGCATAACAATTCAGGACTATCGCTTAATAAACAATAAAGCGCTAATGCCTCAAGGAAACCTGCTGTTGTTTCATTGACGCCAATTGCCGAATATGGATTTACGTCTACTGCACGAAGTTCAACATAACCGACGCCTCGATTTTTCAAGGCCTGAGATGGTGTTTCACCCGCTTGAGGAACTTGTTTTGGACGCACGAGACTGTAATATTCATTCTCGATTTGTAAAACATGATCATTAATTTGCAATGGTTCACCAGAGGCATCATTTAACCCTAAACGGCTAAATGGCGGGTATGGAGAATGTACTGCTTTTTGTAAACCATCCAAATAACCAGTTAAGTTGTTATAGTGAATGCCTAAACTTTTTTGTGCCGAGTTTTGGTAGCCTAAACGTCCCATACGCAGAGCTGTAGCATACGGTAAATAATATGACCCTTTGATTAAAGGCAACAAATGATGTTCATGACCCGTCAGAAAACAACGGCAAACCGATGGACTCGCACCCACCAAAAACATAACCAGTGGCGTTAAACGAATAAAGTTACGAATCAGACCAAAATAGCGATGACTACGATAATCTTGCAGACTAAGTGCTTTTAATTTTTCGTCAGTTTCATGTGCCTGCAAAGCAGAAAAAAGAGAATCAGGGAAAGATAAATTATAGTGTACGCCCGAAATCGTCTGCATACGGCGACCATAACGAATACCTAAACCACGGCGATAAAGCGTCTTGAAACGGCCAATATTAGAAGTGCCATATTGAGCTAGACGAATACGTTCTTCATTGTCATCTAGCATACATGGCATAGACAACGGCCAGAGCTTTTCACCATTTTCTAAATGACGGTGCACAACCGCATGAATATCGGTGAGCTCATGCAAGGCATCACCAATGGTTGGCTGTGGTGAAGTAATAAACTCCATCAACGCTTCAGAATAATCTGTGGTGATTTTCGGATGTGTTAAAGCTGAACCTAATGCCTTTGGATGTAACTCTTGTGATAAGAACCCATTACTTTGCATACGTAGGCTTTCACGTTCTATTCCACGTAACATGCCTTGTAGTAGCGACGAATCCACCCAAGCAGGAATAACTGATTGAGATGGTGTAGTGGGTTGACTCATGCATTTGCTCGCTTATAAAAGATCACTATGTACAAAATCGTGACATGATACGGCTATTGATATGATCACATCATTT
>NZ_JAYWYV010000197.1:0-1551 GCF_048147885.1 Acinetobacter sp. 228 | reverse complement strand
AAATATAAGCATCTACGCAACCAGAATTTCACTATTTAGATTGTGTTGTTTTAACGAGTTTAGAAACGTCGTAGCCATAGCTTTTCGCGGTTTGCAGATAAGATTGATATGTCGCCTCATCAAGTTGAGGGCTACGAGAAAGAATCCATAAATATTTATGGCTTGGACCACCCACTAAAGCGACCTGATAATTTGGGTCAACTCTTAAAACCCAGTAATCGCCTTTTGTAAAAGGAATCCATCTAAGACCAGAAGGTAAAAAGCTCACCTTCAATTTACTGTTGCCTTCATTTTGCGGATAAGCAACTCCTTCAGATGAGATCATTTCGCCTTTTTTTGTCGTACAGCTATTTAAAACACCAACGGTTTTGTCCGCGTTAATAGAATAGTTTGCAGTTGTATTTGCTACACAATTACGCTGAAAAAACATCGGTAAATGCGCAATTTCATACCACTTACCTGCGTATTTATTAATATCAATAGAATCAACAGCGACAGGTTTAGTATTGGTGTCTGCAAAGGTGCTCAAAGGAAGCATTAAACTGACCGCTGCAAGGCTACTGCTGATGACAAGTGATTTAAATAATAATTTCATGATTGCCCTCTTCTGTTTATTTCATACGTTTAAACATACGTCAGAGGGCTGTGAACAAAGTGTGAATTTTAAAAATTAAGCAACATTAATAAGGATTTAATTGTATTTCTTTAGTGCATCTGCAACTGGAAAATCAAGCTCAAAGCACACACCCTCAATCGTGTTATAAACTCGATAGCGGCCATGATGTAGATCCAGAATTGAAGCAACAATCGACAAACCTAATCCACCTGTTTGATTCTCATCACTTCGACTTGAGTGGCATTGGTAAAATCTTTCAAAAAGATGCTCAAGTTGATGTTCAGCAATTGAAATACCACCCGTGACCACAGTCAGACTCACCCATTGCTTATGCTCAATCATCTTATGTTTTGTTGCGATATAAATAGTTCGCTTGTCACCACCGTGAACCAACGCATTTAAAATCAGGTTATAAACGGCTCTTTGAAAAAGCTCAGGATCTGCAAATAACGTTTGAGCTTCTAAGTTAAAACTAAAATGACAGTCTTGTTCCTCGGCCTGATATTCAAAAATCTGGCATAACCTATCCATAACATCTTGGAGGTTTATTTCTTGTTTATTTACAAGCACCATTTTCTGATCGGCTCTTGCCAAGAAAAGCATGCTATCAATCATGCGTTTTAATCTGTGATAATCATCTAAATGAGAAACCAGTAAATCTTCATATTGTTCAACCGAACGTTCACCAGTTAAAGCAATCTCAGTTTGCCCAATCAGATTATTTAAAGGTGTGCGGAACTCATGTGCGATATCTTCAGAAAAACGGTTGAGCTGCGTATAGCCCTTTTCAATACGCTCAAGCATGTGGTTTATATCTTTTGAAAGTAGATCAACTTCTAAAGGTGAATTTGGGAGGTTTAACCGTTTTTGTAGCTGATTTACGTTAATAGAATGAGTTTGCTTGCGAAGCTGTTGTAGCGACTTTAAACCTAACT
>NZ_JAYWYV010000196.1:0-1554 GCF_048147885.1 Acinetobacter sp. 228 | reverse complement strand
GTGTTGGAGCTTCAGATATCCATATTGAAGCTTTTGAAAAAAAGCTATCGGTTCGTTTACGGGTAGATGGACAATTGCGTGAGATTGTACAACCGCGCCGTGAACTAGCCCCGTTACTTGTTTCGCGTATTAAAGTTATGGCGAAACTCGATATTGCCGAAAAGCGTGTACCGCAAGATGGACGTATTTCTTTACGTCTTGCTGGTCGTGAAGTCGATGTCCGTGTTTCAACTTTGCCATCGTCACATGGTGAAAGGGTGGTCATGCGTTTACTCGATAAACAAGAGGGTCGCCTTAATATGACTCACCTAGGTTTAATGGCAAATGACTATGAGCGTTTAACTCAGCTAGTACATCGTCCGCACGGTATTATTTTGGTCACAGGGCCTACTGGTTCGGGAAAAACGACGACTTTATATGCTGCCTTATCTGATCTAAATGACAATACTCGTAACATCTTAACTGCCGAAGATCCAATTGAGTATCAGCTTGAAGGTATTGGCCAAACTCAAGTGAATACCAAAGTGGATATGACATTTGCTCGTGCTTTAAAGGCAATGTTACGTCAAGATCCAGATGTGGTGATGGTGGGGGAGATTCGTGATCTGGAAACTGCTGAAATTGCAGTTCAAGCATCTTTAACAGGTCATTTGGTTTTATCGACGCTACATACCAACACTGCTATTGGTGCAGTGACTCGACTTAAAGATATGGGGATTGAACCTTTCCTACTTTCAAGTTCTTTAATTGGGGTGGTTGCGCAGCGTTTGGTTCGTACTTTATGTCCACATTGTATGACATGGCGTGAAGCCGATACTTTTGAGAAGCAAGTTTTTCAGCATATTTCCCATGAACCAAGTTTAAAGTTACCAGAGGCTCAAGGGTGTGATCAGTGTTCTCATTTAGGGTTTAATGGCCGTACAGCAATTTATGAAATTGTACCTATTGATGAACCTATGCGCCGTCTCATTCATGGTAATGCAGCTGAATTTGAATTAGAAAACCATGCTCGTCAGTATTCTGGTTCTATTCGCGATGATGGTTTACGTAAGGTGCTCTCAGGTAAAACTACACTTGAAGAAGTGCTTCGTGTAACCAATGAAGCAAGTGAAGCATAATTTGTAAGATATAAAAAATGCCCGATATGATTCGGGCATTTTTTATATTAAAATTTATTCAGTCACAATATTAAACGTCACATCAATATTGTTACGAGTTGCATTTGAATATGGACAAACGATATGAGCTGCTGCAACTAACTTTTCAGCTTCTTCACGGTCCATACCGATTAAATAAACATTTAAAGTAACTTCAATACTAAAACCTGTTGGAATTGGACCAATACCGACTTCACCTTCAACATACGCATCTTTGCTAATATTGAATTTATCGCGGTTAGCAACAAATTTTAAGGCACCTAAAAAGCATGCTGAATAACCAGCTGCAAATAATTGTTCTGGGTTAGTTACAGCACCACCAGCGCCGCCCATTTCTTTAGGTACACCAAGTTGTACGTCTAATACACCGTCTGATGAAGTTGCACGACCATCACGG
>NZ_JAYWYV010000195.1:0-1556 GCF_048147885.1 Acinetobacter sp. 228 | reverse complement strand
GGGAGGAAGCGCGTTCTTATGGTTTAAATGTCGGTTGGGCTCAGTCAAGCCGTGATTTTATTGGGACCCGAGGAATGCTAACACTGGCAAGATCCAACGACCAGTTATCAGAAAAAGAGCAAAAAGCACAATATACGAATATGTACTGGTTAACTCAAACAGTGCATTCCAGCATTGCTAAAATAGTAAATGATGTAGAGTTTGCTAAATTCAATCTTTATTTAACGAACAGGGAAAAAGAGGCATTACGTTGGACTGCCGAAGGCAAAACGTCAGCAGAAATAGCTCAGATTCTTGGGGTAACTGAAAGAACCGTAAATTTCCATCTCAGTAACTCCATGCAAAAGTTAAATGTAAATAATAAAATTTCAGCAGCTATTCGAGCTGTAATGCTAGGGCTTTTGTAGAGAGTATAAATAACACAGGACTTTAATATTAAAATTAAAAGAAATAAATAATTTTAAGTTTTATATGATTGATTTAAGTTAATTAAATATTTTAGATTTAAGGAAATATAATAAGTATATCTCAATATTAAAATAAAATTTTTTATTTATGTTTATGCTGTATTCTTAAATATTTATTTTTTATATGTGCCTATATAAATATAATAGTTTGATTTTTAATCTATATTTTTTTATAAATTTTTGAAAATATTTACTCTATAGTTAAAAGTAATAAAAAAGAAACTGTTTAAGAGTAAAAACCTTCAAAATCTTGGCTTGTGCGTATCTAAATTAAGAATAGGTGGGACGCTAATTTTAAATAATGATAAGAAATTGAAAATATATAACTGAACAAAAAATGATTCATATAAAGGATTTAGCTTCTTAATTTTCGATAAGAGACCACTAACCTGTAAACACTTACAGGTGTAATAAATAACACTCACACATAAAATATAATGTGAATTTATATTTTAAATAAAAAGTATATTTATTCTTTATTAAGAAACCTAGCAAGAAATGTCGTTTCTGAATTAGCAGATTTTAAAGGTTAATTATAATTAATCGGAGTAAGTTATGGCTGTAATGTGTACGGATAATATCATTGCAACTTTGGAATCCCACGCAAAATTAAATGGAAATAAGATCGCTTTTGAGTATTTGGGACGCCAGTCTGTTGGTATTCAATCTCTGACATATGCAGATTTGAATGAGCGAGTTCAACATCAAGCCCAAATATTAATGAGTATTGTAGACAGTGGTGACCGTGCCGTATTGCTGTTCGAACCTGGGTTGGACTTTATCGTATCGTTCTTTGCCTGTCTGAAAGCTAAAATTATTGCAGTACCAGTCAGCTTACCGTTTAACCGTAATGGTTTTTCTAATATTTTGAATATTATGAATGACTGTGAGCCTAAGATTGTACTCACGACAAAAAAGATTCTTGAGCTCGCAGGTCTTATCACACTAAAAGCTCAAAATGAAAATTTGATATTACATGCTGTTGATGCCGAATTGCAGCGTGACTTGGTGGAAAAAGATTTTCCGCTTATTACTGAAAAAGATATCTGCTTCCTTCAATATACCTCAGGCTCAACAGGCTGGCCTAAA
>NZ_JAYWYV010000194.1:0-1559 GCF_048147885.1 Acinetobacter sp. 228 | reverse complement strand
CTTTATTAATAGGTAAGTCTTTTGCCCAATAATTTGGATTACGTTTATAACTAATACTCCGACCTGCATCAATTTTCTCAACAACGTAAGGCCCTGAACCTATAATCGGTTGCAAGCTAATACGGGTAAAATCGCGTTTCTGCCAATCTACTTTTGAGTAAATCGGTAAACTCGCCACAACAAATGGCATTTTAGGATTATGGCTAGACTTAAAAGTGAATTTAACTTGATGTGGGTTTATCACTTCTGTTTTCGCTAAGTCTGCAAGATACATTTGTAGACCAAAATTAGATTTGGTTTGATAGGTATCAAAGCTAAATTTCACATCTTCAGCTGTTACGGGCAGTCCATTACTAAATCGAGCTTTTGGGTTTAAATAAAAAGTAACTGACTGAGTTTTTATAGGATCATACGAAACTTTTCCTGCCAGAAGTGGATATAACACCCCCACTTCATCAAGTGACTGGGTCATTAAAGTATCAAAAAGATAATTTACCCCTTCTGTCGCATTTCCCTTACCGTTCATACTGTTTAAGTTATCAAATGTCCCTTGCGCAGCCTGACTCAATACTCCGCCTTTAGGTGCATTCGGGTTGGCATAAGGCATAGAAGCCATTGCCAGATATTTAGGCTTAGAATGAATTGCGATATACGGCGTGGTTTGCTGAGCAGAGAATATAACTTGCGAAAAAACACTGAGCCCGACTAGCAGGCTCAGTTGAGAATATAACTTTTGCATAAAGTACTAATTATTCTATAAATTAGGCACTTTAATGATATCGCCAATACGCAATTGAGTCGACGGTGTTAGGTTGTTGAGTTCCGCCAGTAAAGTGGTTTCTAAACCATATTTGCTCGCAAGACCAATTAAGGTATCACCACGTTTGACTTTGTATTCCACTACAGTTTTTGGAATCACAATATTTTGTCCACGCTGTAAATTGGCATTTGCTTTTAATGCATTCATTTCAGCAAGTTCACGAACTGAAATACCCGCACGACTCGCAATAGCATTTAACGACTCACCAGCTTTAACCGTGTACTTTTCAGTATTTTTTCCTGCAACTACAGCTTTTGGAGACGATTTTGCCGTATCCGTTTTAGCTGTTTCTACTGTTGGTAAATCACCTGTTAATTTTAAGCGTTGACCAACACGAACATTACTGTTGCGAGGCAAACCGTTCAATGCAGCAAGGTAATCTAATTGTAAATGATAACGGTTGGCGATATTTCCTAAGCTATCACCAGATTTAACTGTGTAGGTCTCTGGCGTTTCTTCTTTGGTATTTTTAGCCGAAACTTTGCTAGTTGTTTCAACTTCACCAGTTAATTTTAAACGCTGACCAGCACGAAGGCCTGCAGTACGTGACAAACCATTCAAATCAGCCAAATAACTGGTTTGTAAGTTATATTTAGCTGCTATTGCATTTAAGCTATCGCCTGACTGCACAACATATTGGTCAGGAACTGATGCACCAGCCGGAACTTTTAGAGTTTGTCCCAGTTGGACATGACTGTTGGCTTTTAAGTTGTTCAGTTCAGCAAGCTCAGCTAGGCTA
>NZ_JAYWYV010000193.1:0-1561 GCF_048147885.1 Acinetobacter sp. 228 | reverse complement strand
GAAACAATATAATAATCCCCATCTCTGACAGCTTTAGTCTGTAATGCAGCAACATCTGAACCACCACCAGGTTCTGTAATCGCTAAAGCCGAAATTTTCTCACCGGAAATAATACCTGGCAGAACTCTAGCCTTTAACTCCTCACTCCCAAAGTGCTGAATGGGAGGGGCGCCAATGGTATGGACCATGAGCGAGATATGCACTCCACCTGAACCCGCCTTTGCCATTTCGATACCAGCCAGTAATGAATAGAATGGATCTGCATCTGGAATACCACCATATTCTTCTGAAAAACCTAGACCCAGTAATCCAATTTCGGCAGCCTTTTTATAAAGTTCTCTTGGGAATGTCTCAGCCTCATCCCATTCATTAACGAAAGGTGCCATTTCTTTTTGTACAAATCTACGAACATTATCGGCAAAAGCTATATGTTGTTCATTATAGTAAATTGGATTGAGCTGCATTTTTAGAAATGTCCTGATGTTTTTATTTAATTCCAGAACATATCTTGTCATGTTTACCATCAGTCAAAAGTTGCAAGAATCTCCATTTTCTTGGCATAAAATATCAAATCCAGACGATCGAGTTGATTCGCAAGACCTATACCCTTAAACAGCAGCGAAAACCACGAGCTGCATAATATGACTGGGCTCCATTGTGATAGATGAAGACTCGACCATAGCGACGGTCCGCAAAAAGAGCTCCTCCTAATTTTCGAATTTCCTCTGGAGTAGCAAGCCAGCTTGATGTTTTTAGATCAAACTCCCCGAGCTGTTGTAATTGGTGATATTGCTCTTCTGTTAGGAGTTCAGCCCCTATTTCTTGGACTAAGTCTATTGCGCTATTTTTAGGAGGATGATCTTTTCTAGACTCTAAGGCTTCTCGGTCATAGCAAAGGCTTCTACGACCTTTCGGTGACTCAACAGAGCAATCTATAAACAAATATTCATCTTTCTGCTGGTCATAAGCAATAACATCCGGCTCTCCTCCTGTATTTTCCATTTCCTGCAATGCCCATAGTTTGTCTGGAGACTCAATGAGTTTAGTTCGCACATTCATCCAATCAATTCCTTTATGTCGATGTATATTCTTTTCAAATCTATTTTTTAATAATTCAAGCAACATATCTATTTGTTTTGAAGTTAATTGTTTTTTAGTCATCATTGAATAAACCTTATAGTTATTAAACAGAACGCCCATCAAAATAATTTATTTTTAACTTTTCTAAATCAATATCATCTATACATCGAACATTAATCGCAAAGATCGAATTACCTTGGGCATCTATACTTTGGGCATAGGGATGAATACCGCAATTTTTACAGAAATGATGATTAATCACATGCTTGTTAAAAGTGTAATTCGCTAAAATATCAGGAGAATCTAAAGTAACGGTAACCTGATTAGTCGGCAGGAACCAAAGTAAAGACCCTTTCTTTTGGCAGATAGAACAATTACAAGATAAGGCTTCTGTTAGCTCACCTTCCGCGGCAAACTTTACCTGACCACAATGACAACTTCCTTTATATTCCATTTCATTTTTCCTATTTCTAATTTTTTA
>NZ_JAYWYV010000192.1:0-1563 GCF_048147885.1 Acinetobacter sp. 228 | reverse complement strand
AAAGTGGACGAACCTTGACACCACGTTCAAGCGCTGTGGCTGCAATCGCGACATCATCGCAAGAGTTCGGTAGTTTTAAAACTAGATGTAATCCTGCCGCTTCATCATATTCATGAATAAATTCGGGGCCAAGATAGCGTTGAATTAAGCTCACCAAGTAATCGCGGCGTTTACCATAGAGCAGGCGCATACGGCGAATATGCGCTTCATAATGGCCTTCACGAATAAATTCAGCGAGGGCTTTTTGCTCAAGCAAGTGCCCACCACGATAAAGCTCGGCTGCAACAATACGTAGCGGTGAAAATAACGGCTTAGGGACGACCAAATAGCCAATTCTTAAGGATGGATAAATAGTTTTACTAAACGTGCCCATATATAAAACAGGTGCGTTATTTTCTAAGCCTTGCAAAGATGGATAAGGCTGGCCCGAGAAACGGAACTCACTGTCATAGTCATCTTCTACAATCCAGCTATTGTGCTGACGTGCGATTTGAATCAATTGTCTGCGACGATCAAGGCTTAAATGTGAGCCAAGCGGATATTGATGTGATGGTGTGACAAAAATGAGTTTCGGCGGTACAGCCGGATTTTCTTCAGGAATAATGCCTTCAGCATCGACAGGCATGGGCTGAATATCGAGGCCATTAATCCGTAACGTATTACGCATTCCCCAATAAGCGGGATCTTCAATCCAGACTTTATCTCCCATATCACTCAGTGCACGTGAGACTAAATCAATGGCTTGGTGAATGCCTTCGGTAATAATAATCTGGTCCGCATCGCACTGGACTGAACGCGCAACACGTAAGTAATCTGCCAATGCACTTCGAAGCTCTATGCATCCACCTGCATTGCTATAAATTAGACGGTTAATGTCCGGTTCGCGGCTTAAGCGTGCTTGAATACGACTAAAAATATGATGTGGAAACTCGGTAACATCGGGTGCTCCCGGAACAAAGGCTCCCCATTGATGTGGCGAGGCTGCGGCATAGCCCAATAAGTTTGAGCCACGCTGTGAGAGGGCGTAAGAACTTTGAATATTTGGGCTAGAAACTACTTTTTTCTTGTTTTGTGTATTTAAAAAACTCTCTGGTAACTTTTCGGCAACCCATGTGCCATGTCCTGTCCGTGCTTCTAAATAGCCTTCGGCCTGTAGTTGTTCGTAGGCACTAAGAACGGTATTTCTCGAAACATGAATTTCACTGGCTAAATCGCGTGATGCAGGTAGACGAGTCTTGGGCTGGATGACTCCATCAATAATGGCACCACGCAGGCAACGGAAAAGGCGTTGATGTAGTTTCCCTTCAGTGTCCTGTTGGAGTCGTTGCAGCAAATGATCTCCAAGTAAAATACGCAATTGGCTCTCTCCTACAGTTAAAAAGTGGCTCTCGTCAGTTGCCATCAGACGAGCGAAATTACATGCATAGGCAGTCGTTGTAAAGCACCCTGAACATTAAGCACAGGATGCAAAAAAACACACCTGCAACTGATGATGAAAATATGAGGGAATCAAATGGATACTCAACATTCTGCACTTAACGCACGTAAACAGCAAGCAACTCC
>NZ_JAYWYV010000191.1:0-1569 GCF_048147885.1 Acinetobacter sp. 228 | reverse complement strand
ATGGCGACGTGATTGTATTACAGGTTGAGCAACATGGCGGTATCGCATGTCATACAGGTCGTGAGTCTTGTTTCTACCGTAAACTCACCCCACAGGGCTGGGAAATTGTCGATGCACAGTTAAAAGACCCTACTGCAATTTATGGCGACAAAGCCAAAGCTGAAAGTCACGATCATGCTCATACTACTGAACAAGTGGATGTACTTGCTCACTTAGGGCAATTGATGCAAGAGCGTAAGCAAGCAGAAGCAGACACTTCATATGTTGCAAGCCTCTACAAAAAAGGCATCAATAAAATTTTAGAAAAAGTCGGCGAAGAAGGCGTAGAAACCATTATTGCTGCGAAAGACTACGCTGCTCAAAATACAGAAAGCAATTTAAATGACTTGATTTATGAAACTGCCGATTTGTGGTTCCATAGTATTGTCATGTTGGGTTATTTCGATCTTAATCCACAACTTATTATTGACGAGTTAGGTCGTCGTCAGGGTTTATCTGGTTTAGTTGAAAAAGCTAACCGCAATAAGGTTTAAAATCACTCAGTGTCGAATATCGAAAAACCTAAAGCCACCTATGAGCAAGCAATTGCCATAGATAACGCACGTCTTGGGCAATCATTTAAAGTGATTGCCTATGCTGGCACAGGTAAAACTACTACGTTACAAATGATTAGTGATGCCATGCCTGAACGGCGTGGTATGTATTTGGCTTTTAACAAAGCCATTGCTGGTGAAGCTCAAAACAAATTTCATCGCAATGTAGACTGCCGTACTTTTCACTCACTCGCCTTTCGCAGTGTGCCACGTGGCGTAACTGATAAATTACGTTTACCTCGCTTAAGCCCAAGCTTTATTGCAAAAGAATATCGACTAGAACCGATTACCTTACGTCGAATGATGGGTGGACGTTATGAAAAATACGTCTTAATGCCAAGTCGCCTCGCGAGTCTTGTCGCCAATGCGGTGAGCTATTTCTGTTCGACCAGTTCTCAATATCCAGCTCCTCGACATATTCAGGCGCCAAACTGGTTACATCCAGACGATATTACTGCACTTCAAACTCACCTTTACCCGGCAGTAGAACGCCGCTGGTTAGAGTCCATCGACCCAAACCATCAAGCCGGAATTGGTCATGATATTTACCTCAAACTTTGGGCATTGTCTGAGCCTAATATTCCGGCCGATTATGTCTTATTTGATGAAGCACAAGATGCTGACCCTTTAATGCTGGGTATATTACTTCGTCAAAAAAGTACTCAGGTTATTTATGTAGGCGATGCACATCAGCAAATCAACGCGTGGCGCGGTGCAGTAAATGCCATGCAACAGCTGCCTTTGCCAGAGTCTCGCCTAACGACCTCTTTTCGTTTTGGGGAGGCAATTGCCGATGTCGCCAATGCGTTATTAGGTGGCTTAAATGAGACAGTTCCTTTGCTTGGTAATCCGAACCAGAAATCAAGTGTAGTCAATAAACCGCATACAAAAATGCGTGATGCGATTTTGTGTCGTACCAATGCTCGCGCAATGGAGCTGTTATTGGCAGGCTTAGTTCACGGCGATAAAGTGAGTT
>NZ_JAYWYV010000190.1:0-1579 GCF_048147885.1 Acinetobacter sp. 228 | reverse complement strand
ATTTTACTGGTATTGCTCCTGTCGGATGTTTTAAACCTAACGGTTTTAAACTATTCGATATGATTGGAAATGTTTGGGAATGGACATCTTCTCCTTATCAAGGTGCGCATGACCAGCACATGGGTAATTATTCTGCTTTAAGACAACAAGAAATGAGCAGTACTCAATATGTGATTAAAGGTGGATCGTTTTTATGTGCTGAAAATTACTGTTCACGTTATCGTAATAGTAGCCGCTATCCCCAAGATTTTGATTTAGCCGCTACCCATGTGGGTTTTAGAACGATTTTACGCTCTCCTTAATTTCTTCTTAATTTAGCTGCTAAAAGATATTTTTTAACCAAAAACCGATCGAAATATAATCAAAACATTTCTATAGTAAAAGGGAGAATGATAAAAAAGCGAGAACAACATGAAAACATTACTTCTTTGTGCCGCAGCAATTTTCACAATGTCATTATCAGCCTGTGCAGTACATACACCTGAGGGTAGTATTGTGATTGATCCTGACTCTCCGTATTACGGACACCCAGGAGGTTTTTGCCCACCTGGACAGGCGAAAAAAGGACGTTGTTAGAAGTACTCTTTTAAAGTCATTAGATAGAGACTTCTATTAAATGATGAACTGAATACCGAAATGGAGGGTTCCAGCCCAAAATTAGATGGGATGAAACTAGAAAATTATGGTGTAAAAAATCACCATATCCCCAAGATTTTTAAAAGACAATCTTACGTTGTCTTCTATCTAGTTTCACCCCAATTCTTTCTTATTTCGTTTGACTTTTCTGATCATTTAATAAAAAAAGTCTAGTTTTTACTCATCGTTGTATCTTTTTATTGATACATTTTGATCATTTTACCTTCAGGTCAAACCTGATGAATTCGCTCTATACAAAATAACTATTTATGTAACGTAAGTCTATAAAAATGTTCTAAAAATGTGAAAAAAAATGAAGGTAAAATGCGATGTAATTATCATAAAAAATGACTCATCTTATATTCATCACAAAAATATTGAATTTTATTTTGGCAGTTATTGCCACACGTTTCTTCTCGTTGGCATAGATAATGTATACACCTGTATATTAACCTTATCGTACAAGCGAGATATTTTATGTCCAGCCAGAGTCCAGCCGAAGGTCTACAATTTCCGATTCACGCCTCGATCAAAAAGCAAAGCACGTCTCTTACAGGCCAAGAGATTTTGTCAGAAGCTTTATCTATTGTAGATAATAAAACTGCTCAACAGATTTTGGCTGAAAAAAATTGGCGAAAAAATTATCCTATTTACTTTAAGGCACTTGTTAAGCACGGAATTACTAACAGCAATAATCCAATTACCATTGCAAATCAGGGATTGCATAAGGCTCATCATCTTTTTGATTATTACCGCGATGGTAAACACTATCTTTTAAAAGATGCTCTACACATCCCCACTTCTACACCTTTAAATACAGTAAAATTTAAAGGCGAAAGTGAAGCTGCACCAGAATGGTATGTTCCATATAAAGGCCAAAAACTGAGCGGGCAAAGCTTACTTGACCAAATTCAAAAATGGGAAAATGCAGGTATTATTGAAC
>NZ_JAYWYV010000189.1:0-1580 GCF_048147885.1 Acinetobacter sp. 228 | reverse complement strand
TTCTTAAAACAGCGATATCCGTAAGCTCTGCATTGGCAGCTACTAACGCATAGTTAATATTTTCAAATGCTTGTAGGACTTGTTCGCTGAAATGAGAACTTAATTGACCTTGTTTGTCTTCGCCACCTTGACCTGCAATATGAATAATATTGTTAAAATTGCTTACTACAGCGACATGACTATAAGCGTTAGGTGTTGGGTCATATAAAGTAGAAGGATTTATGATTTTAAAAATTTCTTTGTTCATGGAACTCAACCGTTTAATAAAATTTAGATGAGTATCCAACCTCAACTTAAGTTGAGGTCAAGAGCATTTAGTGTTTTAGTCTTTTCTTTCTTAAAGTAATCATCATTACGCCGACTATATTGAGGAAACAACCGACCCATTGCCATATATTTAGGTGTTCATTTAAAAAAGCAACGGCAAGCAAAATCGTTAAAACGGGTCCAATCGAAGCAATCATTGCAGATTGAGAGGCACCTAATCGCTCAATGCTTTGCATAAGCATAACGGTAGGTAAGACAGTGACTAAAAAGCCTAAGCCAATCCCGTACCAAATTACACTTGAGGGAAGTTGTAATAGGAGTTGAAACGGGTGAGAATTACTTAAAGTGTAATGGGTTAATGTACCTATACAGGCAACTGTTAAAGCTAAACCTGTGAAATTCCAAGAACCAAATTTTTTAATTAATGGTGGAGTCAGCAGTAAATAACCGGCAAAAGCTACAGCGCTAGCAAATACAAAACTTGTTCCGAGCCAAAAGTTGCCCTGAATTGGTGCATTGTTGTGCTCTTGCAGCATCACTAACACGGTTCCACCATAACTAAGAAAAATGGCGAATAAACTTTTTACATCTAATTTTTGTTTGTAGAGCAGACTTGAAGCGATCACGGTAAGTGTGGGATATAAAAATAGGATGATTCGCTCTAAAGAAGCGCTAATAAACATGAGGCCCATGAAATCGAGCCAGCTGGCAAAGTAGTAGCCTAATAGACCGGCAAAAATTAAAATTAGCCAATCCTTCTTTTTTATGTCCTGATTATGATGCCTATTGAACCAGCAAATTAATAGAAAAAACGGTAAAGCGCTTAACATCCGTAAAGCCATCAGGACTGTACCGTCTACTAATGGAGAAAGGGCATAAGTTTGTTTAATAAAAATCGCTTTTGTGCTGAATAGAAAAGCAGAGCAAAGCGCAAAAAAAGACCCAATTTGAAACGAAGATAAAGAAATTTTCATATACAGGACTGTATAAGAGAGACTATTGTCTGCAAAAAAAGAAAAATCCTCTTATATTACACCTCATGTCAAACATCGTGAATCATCAGTTCAAAATATGGGTATTTATTAAATAAATAGTGGGTGGTATTTTCAAAAAGTTCAATTAGAATCCAAATTCTGTACAAAGAATACACATGGGGGAAACATTGCGGGTTGCAATGTTTTTGACAATGAGAAATTAGCTTGAGGAACGCTCATGCAGATCGGAATCCCAACCGAAACTGTCGTCGGTGAAAATCGTGTAGCTGCTACGCCAGAGACAGTAAAGAAGTTGATTAGCGCTGGTCATAGCGTTGT
>NZ_JAYWYV010000188.1:0-1588 GCF_048147885.1 Acinetobacter sp. 228 | reverse complement strand
GCTATTAAAACCCTACAGTAACATTACTGTAACAACCAAGAAGTTAGACGTGTCTGACCGTGAGGCTGTAAAGCAGTGGGCACAGGAAACTGTTCAAGATCATGGCTGTGTTAACCTGATTTTTAACAATGCTGGTGTAGCTTTAGGCTCAACTGTAGAAGGCGCGACTTACGAAGATTTAGAGTGGATTGTGGGAATTAACTTCTGGGGCGTGGTTTACGGTACTAAAGAATTCTTACCGTTCATTAAGCAAACACAAGATGGCCATATTATTAATATTTCCAGCTTATTTGGTTTAACGGCTCAACCGACACAGTCTGGCTATAATGCAACTAAATTTGCGGTACGTGGTTTTACTGAGTCATTGCGTCAAGAGTTAGATATTGAAAAATGCGGCGTAAGTTCGCTATGTGTACATCCGGGCGGTATTCGTACTAATATCGCTAAAGCTGCAAAAATGAGTGATAGCTTGAGTAGCTTGGGTATGGACCCAACTAAATCGATTCAAAACTTTGACAAGTTATTGCGTACCCCACCAGAGGAAGCAGCTCGTCAAATTTTAGATGCAGTTTTGAAAAATAAACGCCGTTTACTCATCGGTAGCGATGCAAAAATTTTGGATGCATTCCAGCGTTTATTCCCAACGGGATATCAACGTGCTTCAACCATTGTAACCAAATGGATGAAATAAGGTTTAAAAGAAAAAAGCCATCAATTGATGGCTTTTTTTATAAGGTTTAATGCATTCTAAATAAGAACTTTGATCTTCTTTTTCTTCCAGATAAATTGATAATACAAGCCTTGAATAATACATAAACTGACAAATGCCAAGGCATAGGCGACCCAAATGCCTTTAAGTCCCCACATCGAACTAAACCAGTAAGCACATGGCATTTCAATAAATAAAATGGCAGAGATGTTAATCAGCATCGGTACGGTTACAGTCCCACTGGCACGCATAATTGATGCAAAAATGGCACCTGCACCAAAGAATAAAATTGCCCAAAGTACAATAAATAAAAGCTGTTGCCCTAACACCACCACAGTTGGATCTGTGATGAATAAAGCCATCAAATATTTTGAAAATAGATAGCCGAGTGCAATTAAGGCACCTGTAATAAAAAGTTCATTCCCAAAGCGGTGCGTGTAACACGTGCGAGTAGGTCCGACTTACCAGCACCAATCGCTTGTGCTGCAAAGATTGAGGCCGCGATGGAGATCGAAATCGCTGGAAATTGAATATAGTTGAGTACCTGATTCACGGCACCATAGGCCGCTGTGGCATGAGCTCCGAAACGGTTTACTAAACCCACAATGACTAAACCGGCCATTGAAGTGGTAATCATTTGAATACCGGTTGGAACACCTAGGCGTAAAATGATTTTACTTAATGCCGAATTATGACGGATATGTTGCAAAAGCTGACGGTTCGGCCGAAGTGGATGCTTTTTCTTATTTAGATAAATCGCAAGAAAAATTAAGATAGCAATATAACTAATAATTGACGCTATAGCCGGTGCAATAATACCGAGGGCAGGAAAGCCAAAATAACCTTTCAGCAGAATTGGTGTAATAATTACGCCGATCA
>NZ_JAYWYV010000187.1:0-1595 GCF_048147885.1 Acinetobacter sp. 228 | reverse complement strand
TCTGGTATCATCCTTAAAGCGATTGGTATCCCAACAGAAATGTTTACCGTTATCTTCGCTCTTGCACGTACAGTTGGCTGGATCAGTCACTGGTTAGAAATGCACAGCGGTCCTTACAAAATTGGTCGTCCTCGTCAGCTTTACACTGGTGAAGTGCAACGTGACATCAAGCGTTAATATTCGAAAGAACATTAATGTAAAAAAGCTGCCTAATGGCAGCTTTTTTTATAAATAAGTTTTTAAAAGTTATTCTTCTTCAAACATATTTAATAAGTGATGACTAATCCCATCAGCTCTTAGCCAAGCCAACTCATAACTCGCTTTAGCCAAAGCTAAAATACGTCTTTCAAACTCAGTCCATACTTCTTTAACTTGCGCTTCTGAAATCCCCAAACCACTCTCATGAGCTAAATGCTTATTCTTTTCACATATTTTTAAGGCATGGTAGAGTTTACGCCCTTTACTCGCCCCTTCCATTAACCTGACACGTTTACCTAATATAAATCCTTCTACATGCTGTAGATTCGCCTGCGGCAACATAGGTACCAAAATCTGATCCAATTGATCATCTAAACGCTTCCAGACAGCTAAACGCTGCTCTGCCGTATAGGTATTCCATTGAATTACTTCATGGTTAAAGCGGCGACAACCACGACATACCTGATCACCAAAAACTGTTGAACAACGCCCTGCACATGGGGTGAGAGAGAGCATTCGATGATCACTACTCAAAACAGACTCCTTAAATAAACCATATACTTTTTATGGTTTTCTCGCTTATTACGAATTTTCGCGCTAAAATATGCGCCTTAAATTTCTATCTTAATACATTTGGAGTTTTCCATGAACGCTACTGTAGAACAGCTTGCACCTGTAGAACAGCAAGCGACCGCGGGTTGGGTTGTTGCAGCACTATATCAATTTAAAGAAGTTCAAGATCCAGCTGATCTTCAACAACGTCTTTTAGACTTAGTGAAAACAATTAACCTTTGCGGAACTCTGATTGTAGCAGGTGAAGGAATTAATGGTACTGTTGCTGGGGACCGTGAAGCAATTGATACGATTCATCAATTTTTGTTAAACGAAGGTTTTAACGCTATGGAATATAAAGAATCCCATAGTTCTGACAAACCTTTCCGCAAAATGAAAATCAAGCTTAAAAAAGAAATCGTGACTTTAGGCGTTGAAGTAAAACCTCGTGATTTAGTGGGTCATTATCTTGATCCTAAAGAATGGAATGAGCTTATTGCACGTGATGATGTGATTCTAATCGACACACGTAATGATTATGAATATAAAGCCGGAACTTTCAAAGGTGCGATTGATCCAAAAACAGAAACTTTCCGCGAATTTCCTGAATATGTAAAAAAAGAGTTAGAACAACATAAAGATAAGAAAATCGCGATGTTCTGTACGGGTGGTATTCGCTGCGAAAAATCAACTTCTTTACTTCTTCAAGAGGGCTTTAAAGAGGTTTACCACCTTAAAGGCGGTATTCTTAAATATTTAGAAGAAACTCCTCCTGATGAAAGCCTTTGGGAAGGTGAATGTTTCGTTTTTGATGGACGTACTGCTGTAACTCATGGTGTTGAAGA
>NZ_JAYWYV010000186.1:0-1595 GCF_048147885.1 Acinetobacter sp. 228 | reverse complement strand
CCAATCACCGATTTAAGAGGTAAATCGTCATAACGCATTGCAGCCAAAGGTATAGCTAAAGCAACCGTGACATAGCCTAATAAATGGCTGAATAAATCATTTACGTAAAGTCGATATTCTTCATAGGGAACTTTCAAAATTGACAATAGCCCAATGACAATGAACATGCCGAAAACTAAAAGAGGAACTTGAGGAAAACGGCGGTTTAATGGTTTTGCACAAAGGTAGCCAACTAAAGTGATCAAAAATCCATAAAGAATCATAAACATTTTATTCTCCTTATAACCAATGTTTTGCCATTTTTGCATAGACCCACAAGGGTATAAGGGTGCTCACTACCAAAACAAAAAGAAATAGCGGAATTTCTTTACCCATATGCACTAGCATAATTAAGGAGCCTGCACAAATGGGTAAAAAAGCAAAACCACTTTCTTTCATGACTTTATTATTAGTATCGACAAGTCTTAGCGGGATTTTCTTAAATTTACGCCAAATCAGTAAAACGATAAGTAAACTAATTAAACCTACCAGATTGCCTAACTCTGGATGACCAAAAGCACGCATAACGAAGACTGAGCCTTCGCGAAAACCGATAATAAGTAGTAAGGTTCCTACCCATGCTGCCCAGTCTATACTTTTGATCTTATCCATATTTTTTATCTCTAAAAGTTTACTTATCAAGTTTTAACTGATCTAGTGCTTGATTTCAAACTCTTCCAGTGGTCTTTTAAACTGACTCGCGCGTTCACCTAATATCTCATCTATAGGGAGTTTGGCTTGGCGAATTAACTGCTCAAGCTTATGAGGTGCAATTCGTATATCAATATGTAATAGCCCTTCATCGTCATAATGCTCAGATTGAATGACATTTAAAGCATAAAGTTGAGTACGCAATTTGCCATAAGCAGGTTTAAGTACCAATGAGAAGTGTTGAAGTTGTCCCATTAGACATTCTTGTACGGCTTGGCGAAGTAAATCTAGACCTAACCCTGAGTGTGCAGATACATAAACACGATCTGGAACATGAGGCTCTGAATAAATAATTTTCGCCTCTTCACCACTCAAATCAATTTTGTTATAAACACGAAGTACGGGTGCATCCGCTCCAATTTCCTTCAATACACCTTCAACGGCTTCAATCTGGTCAAGCATGTCATGACTACTACTATCGATGACATGTAAAAGCAGGGTAGCTTCAAGCGTTTCTTCTAAAGTTGCTTTAAATGATTCGACCAAATCATGTTGTAAGTTTCGTACGAACCCTACAGTATCTGCTAGAACCACCGTACCAATTCCATCCCATTCTAGGCGACGTAAGGTTGGATCAAGTGTTGCAAATAGTTGGTCGGCTGCATATACATCACTTTTTGCTAAAATATTAAATAAGGTTGATTTACCCGCGTTGGTATAACCGACTAATGAAACAGTTGGGATCGACGCTTTTTGTCTTGCAGCTCGTCCTTGCATACGGGTTTGATGGACTTTCTCTAACTTATCTTTTAACTGGGTAATACGAACACGAATGAGACGACGGTCTGTTTCGAGTTGTGATTCACCGGGACCGCGTAAACCAATACCACCTTTTTGTTGTTCAA
>NZ_JAYWYV010000185.1:0-1596 GCF_048147885.1 Acinetobacter sp. 228 | reverse complement strand
CTGCCGAGCGCCAGCTTGCAACTAGCTTAGGAGTTTCTCGTCCATCCTTACGTGAAGCAATTCAACAGCTCAATAGTCAAGGTGTACTGATTAGTCGCCGTGGCGATGGAACTTATATTCAGCAATTACCTGAACAATGGCCACAGCAACTGATTGTGAATCCAATCAGTAACCTGATTGAAGAAGCTCCGTTATACCGTTTTGATGTGCAAGAGGCGCGTTTGGTGCTCGAAGTGGGAACTGAATGGTATGACGAGTTAAGTTCGACCCCAGAAGATCGTGCCAAAATTCATCATTATTTTAATGAAATTAGCCGCCACCAAAATGCGGGTGACTCAGCACAGGCGGCGGTCGCGGATGCTGAATTCCACTTAGCGATTGCTGAAGCATCTCACAATGTGGTGCTGATTCAAATGATGCGCAGCTTGTTTGATTTGCTGCAATACAACGTCTTGTTAGGGCGTAAGAAAGTTTATAACGACCCCGTAAATGGTGACTTGCTGAGCGAGCAGCATTTTCAGGTGATGGATGCTATTGATCGTAAAGATCCCGAGGCCGCACGCCAAGCTGTCTGCGGTCATATTGAATTTGTGATTAATCATGTGCGTTCTCTGGATGAAGACGAAGCTCGCCAGAAACGTGCAAACCGTTTAAATAGAGTTGATTCAAAATGATTATTTCTTCTGGCAATGATTATCGTGCTGCGGCACAACGTCGCTTACCCCCATTTTTATTTCACTATATTGATGGTGGAGCGTATGCGGAATATACCTTAAAGCGTAACGTACAAGATTTGTCAGAAATTGCATTGCGTCAGCGTGTGCTGAATGACATGTCCGCGTTGAGTTTAGAGACAAAACTGTTTAATGAAACGCTGTCGATGCCAGTTGCCTTGGCTCCTGTGGGTTTAACAGGTATGTATGCACGCCGTGGTGAAGTACAAGCCGCAATGGCAGCCGATAAAAAAGGTATTCCATTTACGCTTTCAACGGTTTCTGTTTGCCCGATTGAGGAAGTTGCACCTGCAATTAACCGTCCGATGTGGTTCCAGCTTTATGTGTTACGTGACCGCGGTTTTATGCGTAATGCTTTGGAACGTGCAAAAGCGGCAGGTTGTTCAACACTGGTGTTTACCGTAGATATGCCTGTGCCGGGTGCACGTTATCGTGATGCCCATTCGGGTATGAGTGGGCCAAATGCTGCGATGCGTCGTTATATGCAGTCAGTGTTTCATCCGCATTGGTCATGGAATGTGGGTTTAATGGGTCGTCCGCACGACTTGGGAAATATCTCTAAATATTTAGGTAAGCCGACTGGGCTTGAAGACTATATTGGCTGGTTAGGCTCGAACTTTGACCCATCCATTTCATGGAAGGACCTTGAGTGGATTCGTGAGTTTTGGGATGGCCCAATGGTGATTAAAGGTATTTTAGATCCTGAAGATGCCAAAGATGCTGTGCGTTTTGGTGCAGATGGGATTGTAGTGTCGAATCACGGCGGTCGTCAGTTAGATGGCGTGATGTCATCTGCTCGTGCATTGCCTGCAATTGCCGATGCGGTGAAAGGTGACTTAGCGATTTTGGCTGACTCAGGCAT
>NZ_JAYWYV010000184.1:0-1604 GCF_048147885.1 Acinetobacter sp. 228 | reverse complement strand
TAGGTATTAACGTAAATAACGGTATGGCTGGGTTATACGAGAAAATCGAAACTCTTCCAACCTCATTACGTGAAGAAATTATTGAAGATTTACATGCTTGCCAAGAACACCGTCCTGCACTTGCGATGGTTGACTCAGCAAAAGGCATCACTAACTTCCATTCACCTAACGACATCATCGTAGATGCTTCTATGCCTGCAATGATCCGTGCTGGTGGTAAACTGTGGGGTGCTGATGGTAAGCAATACGATGCTAAAGCAGTAATGCCAGAATCAACATTTGCCCGTATTTATCAAGAAATGATCAATTTCTGTAAATGGCATGGTAACTTTGATCCAAAAACAATGGGTACAGTACCAAACGTTGGTTTGATGGCTCAAAAAGCTGAAGAATACGGTTCTCACGACAAGACTTTTGAAATTCCTGAAGCAGGTATTGCAAACATTACTGATCTTGACACTGGTGAAGTGTTATTGACTCAAAATGTTGAAGAAGGCGATATCTGGCGTATGTGTCAGGTGAAAGACGCTCCGATTCGTGACTGGGTAAAACTTGCAGTAACTCGTGCACGTAACTCAGGCATGCCTGCGATCTTCTGGCTTGACCCATATCGTCCACACGAAAATGAATTGATCAAGAAAGTACAGAAGTACTTAAAAGATCACGATACGACTGGTCTCGATATCCAGATCATGTCTCAAGTACGTGCAATGCGTTACACACTTGAGCGTGTAGTTCGTGGCCTCGATACAATTTCTGTAACCGGTAACATCTTACGCGACTACTTAACTGACTTGTTCCCAATTATGGAACTTGGTACTTCTGCGAAAATGTTGTCTATCGTTCCGCTTATGGCGGGTGGTGGCATGTACGAAACTGGTGCGGGTGGTTCAGCACCTAAACACGTACAACAACTTGTTGAAGAAAACCACTTACGTTGGGATTCGCTTGGTGAGTTCCTTGCGCTTGCAGTTTCTCTAGAAGAAATGGGTATTAAAGAAAATAATGCTCGTGCGAAGTTACTTGCGAAGACACTTGATGAAGCGACTGGTAAATTGCTTGACAATGATAAGTCTCCATCACGTCGTACAGGCGAACTTGACAACCGTGGCAGTCACTTCTACTTGTCACTTTACTGGGCAGAAGCACTTGCTGCACAGAACGAAGATGCTGAGTTGAAAGCTAAATTTGCTCCACTTGCAAAAGCATTAGCTGAAAACGAACAGAAGATCGTTGCTGAGCTTGCTCAAGTACAAGGTAAACCAGCTGATATCGGTGGTTACTATGCAGTTGACCCAGCGAAAGTAAGCGCTGTAATGCGTCCAAGTGCTACATTCAATGCAGCGCTTTCAACTGTTCAGGCTTAATTACTAATTCGTTAGTACATAGCTAAAAGCCGGTGCTTATGCACCGGCGTTTTATTTTTATAAAATAAAAGTCATTAAAAAAAGCCCACTAACGTGAGCTTTAAAACTTAAATATTTTTATCGGCTATTGCGGCTACGACCACGTGGTGCTTTGGTATTTGGACGCGTTGTACCGTTAGTCTTACGACGCGGTTTTTCACTTTCATCCATTTGCCAAATACGCTTTGTACCAGATTT
>NZ_JAYWYV010000183.1:0-1608 GCF_048147885.1 Acinetobacter sp. 228 | reverse complement strand
TCCAAGATAGAAGTTCCATCAGTTTCTAGTCTCTGTCCACGTATTTGAGCATAGAAACCTTCTGGTGAAACAATATCAGCACCTACAATAGCTTTATAAGTATTATCTTCTCCATATATACCGGTAACAAAGGCATTATTTTTTTTAGGGGTATTACTGATCAGTTGAATAGCACCACTAATCGCATCACTACCATATTGTACAGAAGCAGGTCCTTTCAAAATCTCAATTTGGTCTACATCTGTCAGATCCATGAATTCTGGAGTAAGAGGACCTAATCCATTCTGGCTATTGATGCGCGCACCATCTTTAAGCAATAAAGTATGTCCAGTGCGACCACCTCGTAAAGATAGGTCTGCAAGCTGGCCAACTCCACCTGATTGTTTTACGTAAATAGATGCATCTTTTTGCAAGATGTCAGATAGATTTAAAGCAGGATTTTTTTCAATTTCTTCTTTAGAGATTACTGAAATACGCGCTGGAACTTCACTTGCTTTTTCAGCACTTTTTGAAGCAGTGATAACAATTGGGTCAAGCTGAGTTGCATCTGTTGCATCTTCAGCAAAAATAACAGGTGAACACCCCATCGCAATAGCGATAGCCCCTACCAGACGAGTAGGTTGAAAAGATTTAGACATAACATGCTCCATACATTCACCCCACGTGAATGATCGGGTAGATAGATGAAACAAGTAGGTCTCCGGACTTCAGCGCCATAATTCATTTATGGACATATTCACCTTCCCACACTACTGCAGTGGTGTAAGTCGATTTCGACTTAAAAAATATGCTTTACATTGTTACCGTTGCGGGGGCAGTGCCGGACTTTCACCAGCTTCCCTAAAGCATGAATTGCTTACACTTGCTTCCATTTGAACGCAGTATAAAGTGCCGAATTACTTCGTACAATGTCATTTAAAGCAATTCCCTGAGAACTTTTACGCAAGGGGCAAAAATTGCATTACAATGGCGCTTATTTTAAGAAATGGTTGTAGTTTAAGCAGCTCATGAGCCAATCAAACCAAAAACGTACACGAGCAAAAATCTGTGGAATTACTCGCAAGCAAGATGTTCAGGCAGTAGTTGCAGCGGGAGCAGATGCGATAGGCTTTGTTTTTTTTCCGCCGAGTCCAAGAAATGTAACAGTTGAACAGGCAGAAGAATTAGCAAAACTCGTTCCGCCTTATGTACAAATGGTGGGTTTGTTTGTAAACGCGAGTGTTACCGAAATTCAGGATATACTTGATTGTGTTCCCCTAGATGTATTACAACTACATGGCGATGAAACTCCAGAACAATGTCAGGAAATAGCGCGTCATTGTAAACGTCGCTGGTATAAAGCGATTCAGGTTAAACCTGATCTGGATGTAGTTGCTGAAATTCAAAAATATCAGGCAGCTGGGGCCAGTGCTGTATTGCTCGATGCATGGCATCCTGAGCTTAAAGGGGGCACAGGACATCAGTTTGACTGGTCTAAATTCCCGAAACTTGATATTCCATTAATCTTGGCAGGTGGTTTAACCCCTGACAATGTCATTGACGCTATTCATACTACCGGTGCTTTTGCAGTAGATGTGAGCGGAGGCGTAGAGTCCGCAAAAGGTATAA
>NZ_JAYWYV010000182.1:0-1608 GCF_048147885.1 Acinetobacter sp. 228 | reverse complement strand
TGTTGCAAAAAATACAGGCGAACTTTTGCAAGAAGCAGGTACTAAAACCACTCAAACAGTTTTAGCGCATACCGAGAAATACCATGATGCCTATACCACTATCGACAAAATCGTAGATAGTTTTTGGGAACGTGTACCTTATATCTGCATTGCAATTGTTGTTTTTCTTATTTTTTGGCTACTGACCAAATTATTTAAGTTCTTTGTTCGTAAGACTTTAGAAAATCGCTCTTATACTCGTCAAAATCTTGTTTTAGTTTTAAACCGTGTCGGTAGTACAGCGATCTTATTCTTTGGTTTCTTAATAGCCCTTGTCATTATGATTCCGGGTTTCACACCAGGCCAGCTTATGAGTGCGCTAGGTATCGGTTCGGTCGCCATTGGTTTTGCATTTAAAGATATTTTCCAAAACCTGCTTTCAGGTATTTTGATTTTATTGAGCGAGCCATTCCGTATTGGCGATTCAATTGTGGTGAATTCACTTGAAGGAACTGTAGAAGACATCCAGATCCGTGCAACCTTCCTACGCTCACCGGATGGTCGCCGTATTGTTATTCCAAATGCAACGGTTTATACAAGTGCCTTAACTGTTAATACTGCTTATCAACAACGACGCTGCGAGTTTGTAGTCGGAATTGGCTATGACGATGATGAGCAAAAAGCAAAACAGATTATTTTAGATATTCTCAACAATGACCGAAATGTACTGAGTCAGCCTGCGTTTTCGGTTAATGTCACAGCTTTAGCAGATTTCTCGGTTAACCTGACTGTACGCTGGTGGGTTGATACCACTGAAACTGATATTTCTTCATCTATTAGTAATATTCAAGCTCAAGTAAAACAAGCTTTCAATGAAAATGATATTGATATTCCTTACCCAATTCAGGAATTAAAAATGGTATCTAATCCACTAGCTTTAAACCCTGAAACATCAGCTAAACAAACGACCTAAAATATAAGAAATAGACGTTTCGGTTCTTAAAATACGGTTGCCTAAGCTCATAGCTTGGCAGCCGTTTTTTATGAGCAAATCTACTTCGTAAGGAATAAATCCCCCTTCCGGTCCGACCACTACACTACAAGCATGGCTAATATTAATTGGCATACGTTGCTCAGCATAAGGATGAGCCACATAGGCAGGTGTTTCCTGCGTAATTAAGCTTGGCAAGACGTCTTCAACAAAAGGTTTAAAGCGTTTATAGAGTTGAATTTCAGGAACAATTGTATCGCCTGCTTGCTCAAGTCCCAGCGTAACGTAGTTGTCTACTTGCTGTAAAAAAGGTGTTTGCCAATAGCTTTTATCAACACGATAACTATGAATCAGGCTTATCTTTTCAACCCCTAAAGTCACACTGTCCATAATTAGACGGCGTAAAACTTTAGGTCTTGGTAAAGCTACAATTAAATGAACCGGAAGTTTTGCTGGTAGTAGTTCTTCACGAATAGGCCGTATACGGACTTCATGCTCATTCATCGAAACAATTTCAGTGATATAACGGGCGCCGTTGCGAATACCAACTTTTAGGTTCTGGCCGACTGTAATATCAAGATGTTCACGCAAATGCTGTAATTGACGTTTTGAATGGATAGACCATGTATCCGATTGAA
>NZ_JAYWYV010000181.1:0-1609 GCF_048147885.1 Acinetobacter sp. 228 | reverse complement strand
ACTTACACTTCTCAAATTAGTGTAGAAGATGCAGCGGAACAAGCTCGCCGTATGGGCGTGACTTTCGGTATTGCCGAAATTCATTCAATCGTAAATAGCTTCATGCAAACTTTGTATCCGTTCTTTGGTAATTCACCAGCCGATGCGACTGAAGAAAATTTACAAGCGCGCGCTCGTGGCACATTGCTTATGGGCTTATCTAACAAGTTTGGTAATTTAGTTCTTTCTACCGGTAATAAATCTGAACTTTCAGTTGGCTATTGCACACTTTACGGTGACATGGTGGGTGGCTTTGCTGTTCTCAAAGATGTTTATAAAACAATCGTGTTTGAATTAGCAAAATACCGTAATAGCTTAAGTGAAACTCCGGTTATTCCTGAGCGTGTAATTACTCGCCCACCTTCAGCAGAACTGCGTCCAGATCAAAAAGACCAAGACTCTTTACCAGCGTATGATGTATTGGATGCTATCCTTTATGCATACATTGAGGAAGATTTAGGTCAGGCAGACATTATTGCCAAAGGTTTTGATAAAGAAGTTGTTGAAAAAGTCATCCGTTTAGTTGATCGTAATGAATATAAACGTCGTCAAGGTGCGATTGGCCCGAGAATTACTTCTCGTGCATTTAGTCGCGAACGACGTTATCCGATTGTCAACGGTTGGACAGCGAATGACTGAGCAGAAAAACTCATCAAAAACTACAGCACTTGCTCAAGCACTTTTGCTTGAGCAGGTGGAATTTTTCAAAAAACAATTATCTATAGAAAACTCACCTATTTATTTCCGGCAATTTATTCAGCTTTTTATGCAACATGCCGATGAAATTAAACTTTATGAAGTTGTGGATTTAGAACAATTACAAGCCGTTGTGAAACGCTATGCTTTTGAAATGCAGCTTGGTGCAGGCTTGCTTGAGTTTATTGGGGAAATTGCACAACGTATTTATTTATCTGCCATGAAATCTCCAGTTCAGCTACAAGACTTGGTATCCGATCACCAGTTTGAAATGTGGCTTTCCAAGTTTTTGGAAATGGAGCATATTCCACATTATCTCAATCAGTTTTTAAGAACTAGCCCTTCTGTTCAACAACTTTGCCAATATATTGCCACTTCAACCTTAGAACAAAAATTACCTAAATTTCTAACGGCCTCTAGAGTGGATGACTACCATTTTGAATGGCAACATAAACTCAAAAAATTCTCTTTTTTACAGCAACAACGTCTTGAGCATAAGCTTGAAACGTGGATTGCCAGCTTTATTCATGAACAACTGACAGAATTAAGCCTTTTATCGGCTGAAGATTTAGAAAGCTTAGTACGTCATATCTGGGAAGATATTAGACATAAAAAAATCTATGAGTTTATGAAACAGCTCACTCCTCTCGATGTTGAGGAGTTCTTTGTTTTAATTTATGAATACTGGAAAGAATTACGACAGTCACAATTTATGCAAGGTCTTATTTTGTATGGTGTCGAGGTTTTTTATGATTTTTATAAAGACCAAAGTTTATTTGAAGTATTAAGTGCAATTGGTTTATCCGAAACTGACTTACAAACTGAAGCTTTACGTTTTTATCCAAAAGTTATGGATGCCTTTAATGAGCACGGT
>NZ_JAYWYV010000180.1:0-1609 GCF_048147885.1 Acinetobacter sp. 228 | reverse complement strand
CGTGCTGCTGCACTTGCAAGTTTTCTTGCAACCTTGGCAAGTGTTTTACCCATTGCAGGGATGGCAACATATCTGGTGAACGCTGGAGTCAATCATGCTGCTTTGGTATTGGCATTACTCGTCTTAATTGGACGTGCAGCAGCGCCGTTAGGTGAACTTGCTACTGCAGGGTTGCATATCAATGATTTATTTGCTGCACTACGCAACTTTAATCAGATCACCCATCCACCTGAGTTGCCTGAGCCATTACACCCTCAAATTCCTACTGGCCATCATATTTCGGTACAAGGCGTTAGCTATGCGCCAGCACTTGAAGATATATCTCTCGATATCGCATTGGGGAGCAGAGTATGGGTTACCGGACCAAGCGGTAGTGGTAAGAGTACTTTACTTGAATTGCTTACACGGTTTGATGATCCACAAATAGGAAAAATTACCCTAGGTGGTATAGCTCTTGATCAAATGAAATATGAAGATTTGGTCTCGAATATCGCTTATGTCACACAAGAACCTATTTTGTTCACAGGTACACTGGCTGAAAATATCCGTTTAGGAAAATCTGATGCAACTGATGATGAAATAGAAAAGGCTGCAAGAGATGCCGCATTAGGGGCAATGATTGACCGTAGTTCAGAAGGAATTAATCAATCGGTGGGTAAACAAGGCACCGCATTGTCTGGTGGTGAACGTCAGCGGGTCGCAATTGCCCGAGCATTACTCAAAAATGCGCCGATTTTAATACTTGATGAAGCAACCTCTGCCTTGGATGAAGAGACTGAGCAGGAAATTGTTACAACGATACGTGCTCTTTCTTCTACGGTTATTTTTGTCACACATCGTGATTCAGCTATTTGGCAACCGACTCAAACTATCAATTTAGCTTCAACTTCTGTTTAAAAAAATAGCGCAGAAATCTGATTTAAGCATTTTTTATAAAAGAAAAATGCTTAATATTTGGAGAATTCTTGAATGAATAAACCTCAATATAATATGTTCTGTTTACCGCCTGCGGGGAGTAGCGCAAGTATTTATCATCCATGGAAAAAGCAGATCTCTGACAATATTCGTATTATTCCTATTGAATATTCGGGTCATGGTATAAAAATAAATAAACCATTGATTGATGATCCTGATCTATTGGCTATGCAAATTGCCAATGAAATACAAGCTTACTCAGACACACCCTTCATTTTATTTGGACATAGTGTAGGAGGTAGCTTGATTTGGAAAGTACTCAATTATTTGAATGAAAAAACCATAATTGATCAGTTGAGATTAATTGTTATAAGTAGCCGACCTGAGCATTACTATATTCAACATATGCGGTACAAGCATGAGCTAACTGATGAAAAAATTATTGATGAATTAAAGCGATACAACAATTTTCCTGACGAAATTTTAAATAATCAGGATGCACTCACATTCTTTCTCAAAATCATTCGTAACGACTTCTATCTTAGTGATCAATTACTTAGCGAGAAGATTCATAAGACTGAGGTTCCGATCGTTGCATTTTATGGCAAACAGGACCCTGATATTCCGAACAAAAGAATGATGGATGCATGGCAACAACACACAGAAAATTGGTTAGGAAGCATTGAGTTTGAAG
>NZ_JAYWYV010000179.1:0-1613 GCF_048147885.1 Acinetobacter sp. 228 | reverse complement strand
AACTCAGGAGTTTCTTGGCCATTACCTGCTTCTAATTTTTCAGAAGCGACAACTGCTTGTTGTGCCCAGAAATAAGCCATCATCACATAGCCTGAGAACATCAAGAAATCTACAGAAGCAGAAGATACGATGTCACGGTCTTTACGTGCAGCAAGCATGATACGAACAGTTAAAGTGTTCCACTGAGCACAAAGCTTTGTTAAGTCCCAAGCAAAACGACGTAAGTATTTATTACGAGCATGTGCAGCACAGAACTTTAAGATTTCAGCAGTGTATTCACGAACTACTTTACCTTTTGAGCTTAACAACACTTTACGACCAATCAAATCAAGTGCTTGAACACCAGTTGTTCCTTCATACAGAGTAGAGATACGGGCATCACGTACGATTTGCTCCATACCCCATTCTTTGATGTAACCATGACCGCCGTACACTTGCATACCGTGGTTAGCAGCTTCTAGGCCAAGCTCGGACAAGAAACCTTTTAAAATTGGTGTATAGAAACCAAGTTTATCGTCATAATCTTCAAATGCAGCTTGGTCACCGCGTGTCAAAGCATCTGTCATTTTGTCAGCAAGCTGTGCTGCGTAGTAGATCATTGAACGACCACCTTCAGCGATTGCTTTTTGAGTTAATAACATGCGGCGTACGTCAGCATGGTGAATGATTGCATCAGCAACTTTATCTGGATCTTTTTTACCTGAAAGGGCACGCATAGACATACGTTCTTTGGCATATGGTAGAGCGCCTTGGAAAGATAACTCTGCATGGGCAATACCTTGAACCGCAGTACCAATACGCGCTGTGTTCATAAAGGTAAACATGGCATGTAAGCCTTTGTTTACTTCACCAATGAGGTAACCTGTTGCATTATCAAAGTTCAATACAGCAGTTGCAGAAGCACGGATACCCATTTTGTGTTCGATTGAACCACAGCTTACAGTATTACGTTCACCTACGCCGCCATCCGCAGTTGGGATAAATTTAGGGACGATAAATAATGAAATACCACGAGTACCTGCTGGTGCATCTGGAAGACGTGCAAGCACAATATGAATAATATTTTCTGTTAAATCATGCTCACCGGCAGAAATAAAGATTTTTGTACCAGAAATTTTATAAGTGCCGTCAGCTTGTGGTTCAGCTTTGGTTTTTACCTGACCTAAGTCTGTACCACATTGAGGTTCGGTTAAGCACATTGTGCCGCTCCATGTACCTTCAACAAGTTTCGGCATATACGTTTGTTTTTGCTCATCTGTACCGAATTGCAAAATAGTATTCATACAGCCTGAGCTTAAACCTGGATACATGGTAAATGACCAGTTCGCAGTACCCATCATCTCTGATTTAATCAGATTTAAAGACATTGGTAGGCCTTGACCACCAAATTCTTCAGGATAAGAAAGGCCTTGCCAGCCACCCATTACAAACTGGTCATAAGCTTCTTTAAAACCTTTTGGTGTTTTAACTTCGCCGTTGTCAAAATGGCAACCTTCTTCATCGCCAGATTGGTTAAGTGGAGACAGTACATTTTCACAATAATCTGCTGCACCTTCAAGAATCATATCTACTGTATCAGGATCTGCACTTTCACCATTTGATAAAGTTTTGTA
>NZ_JAYWYV010000178.1:0-1614 GCF_048147885.1 Acinetobacter sp. 228 | reverse complement strand
ACGAACTTTATATATTGGCCGTTGGGTTAAATCGGCAAGTTCAGCGGTTTTAAAAGGTGCGGTTTTATCTGCAGATCAACGTGATATTTCAAACTTCACAGCTATTTCAGATGGTTCGATGAAAATCACCATTGATGGTTCTGAAAAGGTTGTAACTGCCCTGAACTTATCAGCTGTCACCAATTTAAATGGTGTGGCATCTGCCCTAACAGCCAAGCTGGGTACCGCTTCAGTAACTTGGAATGATGTTTATAACCGTTTTGAAATTACGTCATTAACCACTGGTACCACTTCGACAATTTCCTATGCTATTGCCAATGCAACTGGTACAGACGTTTCTTCATTGATGGGTTTAACCGTTGGTCATGCTTCGGTACCAGTAAATGGCTATGCTGCTGAGCCATTGATGGATGCAATTACACATTTAGCGGACAAGTCACTTAAGTGGTATGGATTAGATATCGCGGAGCCTATTTCTGATGCAGATGTTCTTGCGACTTCACCATCTCGTATTTATGGCCAAACAATTACTAATTCATTGTCTTTGGATGGTACCAGTACATCCGATCTGGCTTATAAGCTCAGCAAATTAAATAATGGTCGAGCATTTTCAATCTTTTCAGGTGATACGGCACATGCAGCAGCTTCAGTATTTGGGCGAGCATTTAGTGTCAATTTTAATGGTAACAACACGACCATTACATTGAAGTTTAAGCAGCTTCCTGGCGTTGCAGCTGAAGATTTACAGGTTTCCCAAGCAAAAGCGCTTAAAGATAAAAACTGCAATGTTTTTGCAGGTTACAACAACGACACAGCAATTCTTCAAGAGGGTGTGATGTGTGACGGCTCATTCATTGATGAGCGTCATGGTCTTGACTGGTTGCAAAACCATTTAGAGACAGCTCTGTGGAATCTTTTCTATACCACTAATACTAAGGTGCCTCAAACAGAAGGTGGTGTAAATCGCCAAAGTACTGTGCTAGAGCGAGCATTGGAACAGGCTGTGACAAACGGCCTTATTGGTCCTGGTCAGTGGAATGGTGATTCTTTTGGAGCGTTGGAAACAGGTGATTACCTGTCTAAAGGTTTTTACGTTTTTGCGAACAGTTTAGATGATCAGGCTCAATCTGAACGTGAAGCGCGTAAATCTCCGGTTTTCCAGATTGCTATCAAGATGGCAGGTGCAACACATTTCACTGATGTGCTTGTTTCTGTTAACCGCTAATAAGGATAAGAAATATGTCTACATATTCATTTATGGATACTCAATGCACTCTTGCCAGTGATGACGGGGTGATTGACCTAGGTTACGGTGCGGGCGTTGCAGATGAAGGTATTACCATTGCGATGGCTGGCGATGCTAACACCATGACTATTGGCGCGGATGGTGAAGGGATGCATTCATTAAGTGCTAACAAGTCCGGCACTGTGACCGTGCGTTTATTAAAAACATCACCAATTAACGCCAAGCTTTCTAATCTTTATCACATTCAGCGCTCAAGCACTAAGAAGTGGGGAAAGAACACTATCACACTAAATCACGCTGGATCTGGTGATAACGCTACAGCATCAAAATGCGCATTCAAGAAGCATACGGACTTGGCTTACAAGTCA
>NZ_JAYWYV010000177.1:0-1615 GCF_048147885.1 Acinetobacter sp. 228 | reverse complement strand
GACATCTTTCCATGCTTCACATAGAAATTCATTGCAGGTGTAGTCTTTAGTCCAGACTCTACTATGGAGATGGTCTAGGTTCATATCATGCCCCGCAACAATGGGAAGCGCTCTAAAGAATAGATTTCACCAGTCTTAACGCTATTAAGTTCTGGTGCTTGTGCATCAAAAGTACAGTTGCCAGAGCCATCTTTAGATAAAGTCGCTACCTCTAAGGTCTGTAAAGACACCATTGGGGCTGTTAGATCATCATCTCGGTATAGCCGCCATTTAACTGATGGTCTAACTTTCCAGTTGGTGCCTAACCGAGCAGATACGACCGATTTAATTAGTTCATCGTCTACATCAGCAATGGTTAGGCTAAGCTTTTGATCAAGGTCGTTTGTGACTGTAGAGCGTTGAATGGACATAGGTTGATATTCATATGGAACATCCGGCCCCGTGGCCTCATGTTTTACTGTCACACCTTCTGTATCGTTTTTGACAAACCGGAAAGGCTCTGTAAAGTCAGGATGCGAAATCTCAACGCACTCTAATGGCACCACGCCACTGCTTGAGTTTAAAAAGAATGATGTATAGTCGGGCATTTAAATACCCTCCATCGCTCTTGGCAGATCGTCGTTTACCAGTTTTTCGAGTGGGTTGAATAACGATGCTAAGTCCTCCCCACCATTCCCAGTCTCAACAATGATCTTATTAAGTTCAGAGTCTACAATTGGCTTAACTCGCAACTGAGCAGTAACTGTATAAACTGGTCCTTGCATACTTGTTAGTTGGAAGCTATCTGGAACAAATAAGCATTTATAGGGCTTGAACTCTGGTCCATTTACCCGAAGTGAAGCATTAAACATCTCTCCTGGTGTTTCACACCAAACGTTATAGAACGCATCAAGATATTGAAAGCCACCTTCAAGCACCTTCCATTGAACGCTCACGGTGTGGAAGCTATTTTTGCTTAACCTTCTGTTCCGCGGTGCTCCTCCATCCAAATCCTGTGAAGCTACCCCACTTTGGAATGCGACAGAATAGCCTTCTTGTGTTGAGCAATACATTAATGTGTTCATATAGGCCTCATAAAAAAACCGACCTCATTTAGGGTCGGTTTAAATATTTAGTTTCATTACATTTTCCAAAGATATGTACAGATAATCAAAGTGATAAGGATCGCAACAAAGCGCCATGCTTTCATCTCATTCATTTCCTTTAGACACCAATAAATTAATTTGATAAAATCTTCCATATAGATTGTTTTTCTCCTTAATCTTGCTCTGGTTAAGTTGATTTAAAAGAACCTCAGTGCGCCAACACTGGTGTTTTTGCTTTTTCAGGATTTTAAATCCTTCAATTTTTTAGTTCATCCTGCGGTTTTTCCGCATTCAGAAATAGAAAAAGCCGCCCTTAGGCAGCTATTCGTTTGTTCTCTCTTATACTGTTAACTTCAACCGGTTTTACTTACATACCGTTTACAGTTTTCTCTTATACGTAGTACTTCTAATTAAGTGTTTTGCTCATCAGCAGGCCTGCCCTGACAAAATTCAACAAGGCTTAAAGTTGAAATATCAGAAACACGGATCTGAATACTTAATGGTCTGCCCTCAGCTGGGAACAATTTTGA
>NZ_JAYWYV010000176.1:0-1616 GCF_048147885.1 Acinetobacter sp. 228 | reverse complement strand
GGCATCAATATGCATTAATACTTGACCCTTTTTAACATGGTCAAAGTCTTTCACTAATACATCTTTAACATAGCCATTAATTTGCGAGGATAAAATGGTAGTTTTACCTTTAACATAACTATTGTCAGTTTGCTGCACACTTGTGGCAAAAGGCCCAATTCTCCATGCCCACAAAATCACTAAAATACCGATAATAAGCACACCCAACATCCATAATAGGGTTGAGCGTTTTGTCGGAATCAGTTTACTTGCAGGTGCAGGCTCATTATTAGATGTTTGAGCAGGGGTTTGTTCCGGTTTATTTTGATCATCTGACATATATCAATCTCAATTTCTATTTCATCAATAACATAAGCCGTTAAGGGCGGCTAATTCCTCTGCGTTGTAGGTATTTACTACGTGCAATATTAAATCCGCCCCATAAGAGTAAGGCGACGGCAAAAATACCGTTTAATGCAATCACATCATTGTAAGCACGGACCTGAGCTTCACGAGTAACCACTTGATTAAGTGAGCGCATAGACTGAGCTGTTTGTAATGCGGGGTCATTTGTTGTGATGGCTGCACTACGTTGATAGGTAGAAAGCCTTTGAGCAACTAATGGGTCGGCTTGTTCCAAATCTTTAATAATCTCGACTTGATAGTTTTGTGTACGATGTTGTTGATAGGTCGAGAAGAAAGATGAGCCAACAAGGCCACCAAATGTTTGGGTTGCAGAGAATAAGACAATAAAAGTCACTACATACGAAGGACCTTTAGCCAAAGTTTGTGCAAATCCAATTAGAAGTAAAGGACCGATAAACAGGCCGCCGGCAAAGCCTACTAAAAACTGGCTTGCAAAGAAGTTTGAAGGCCGTACATCGCTAGTAAGGTGATAATCTAGTCCACAGGCAATGAGAATCAAAAACTCTGCAAAAAGTAAGTGAAAAATAATTCGTTCACGCGAGAAAGTAAGCGCACTAAATAGAGTTCCGCTTAAAATTCCCACCAATATGACCACATAGAGTGGAACAAATTGGTCTGGACCCATTCCCATAGTTTTTAGGAAGTTAACGGCTGCATAGCTTTGTTCTGACATTAAAAGACGAATGGCAAAAGCACCAAAGATAAAGCGTAGGGTTGAGGAGGCACCTAACCAACGTGTCATAATTAATGGATTGGCACGATAATGTTCATAGAGCAAACCTAAAACAACCAAGCTAAAACCTGCAATTAATACATAAGCAAGCCATTCACTGTTAAACCACCATAAGATTGGGCCTTGTGTCAGCACAATACATAGACATGCAAAACCTGGCGCCAGTAAAGCAAAGGTGAAGAAATCCTGTTTTTCGAAAACATAGATTCGTAAGCTACGTGGTAATTTCAACGAAACCACCATCGCTAAACAACAAAGTGCTAAGCCGAGTTCAAAGGTGTAAAGAACAGACCAACTATCTGTACTCACAAGAAAAGGGGAAATAATCCAGGCGAGGGGCACACCTAACTGCTGAAAACCAAAGGCAATATATATACCTTTTGCCATGTCGGCTTTTTTAAAGGCTTGCATGGTGTAATACATACCTAAAGAGCTGAGTGGTGCACCAGCTAAACCTGCCACAACCCGAGCGAACAAG
>NZ_JAYWYV010000175.1:0-1624 GCF_048147885.1 Acinetobacter sp. 228 | reverse complement strand
GTGTGGTTTCTGCAATTTTGATTTTTGCATATTGAACAAAGTTTTTTAAATTATTTTCCTTGCGGAGCCTTGTAGCAGTATTTTTGATTTTGACAAGTATACGCTGGTTATTAGTTGCTATTTTCTCTCACTATTTCATAGGTCATTTATTTGCACAGTGCCTACACGCCTTTAGTTTTGTCTTATTTCATCTCATCGCAATGCGGCTTATCTTTCAAAAATTTTCAATAGGGCAACAAGGTCGAGGTCAGGCTTTTTATAGCACCATGTGGGGGCTTGGAGTGGCGTTTGGGAGCATTTTGGCTGGTCATTACTGGAAAATTCTTACGGGTGAGCATATTTTTATGATCGCTGCTTTAGTGGTTCTATTGGGTTTGTGCTTTGTCTATTGGTTACCTAAACAAATCCAAAAGTCAGTTTCTTAGATTAAATAGTGATAAAAATTGTTAGGAATACAGAGTTAAAGATAGAAATTGTTTGATGAGAAGTATCGGTTCGTTACGGTTGAAAAATATTGTTTTTATATGGTTATGAAACAATGTTTTTCTAAAAAAATGTGCTAACTTAAACTCATGCGTTTAATGATTAATAAATCTATGAAAAATATTTATATTATGGGATTATTATTGGCTTGTTCTGGTTTTGCTATGGCTGAGACAGTGACTCAACAGCCAACAGCACAACCTGTTCGCACTGCAAGTAATCCTAATGCTATACGTATTGTTACGCGTCCTGAAATTATGGGATTATGGGGAATGGAGATTCCAAATAATAAAAAATGTGTAGAGTATTATAACTTCCGCAGTAGTAACGATGTGGTGATTAAAAGTGGTGAAGAGTGGTCATACGGTATTTATGAATATCAGCCATCTGATGACCCTAAAGAGCAGCTATCGGCTTTAGTAATGCAAATTAAGTTTGATAATAATAAAGTAGATTGTTCTGGTCAGAAGCAAGATCAGACAGGTGATATTTCTCAATATTTCGTGCAATGGAAAAATGACCATACTATTAATTTCTGCTCAACGGCTAAGGGTGAGCAATGTTTCGCAACTTTACGCCGAATGTTGCCATAAACAAATTATAAAAAAGCCTCTTATTTAAGGGGCTTTTTTATATGAAGCAGATTAAGCAGTTTCAGCTTTCTTTTCTTCTTCCACTTGTTTTAACAAGTGTTTTTCAAGGTAATGGATGTCCATTGCTTGAGAACAGAAGTTTTTATCCTGCAAAATAAGATCTTTATGTAAAGGAATATTGGTTTTAATTCCTGTAAGGATCATTTCATCTAACGCTTGACGCATGCGGGCAAGTGAAGTTTCACGATCTTTACCATGAGCAATCAATTTTGCAATCATTGAATCGTAATATGGCGGAATGCTATATCCAGGATAGATATGAGAATCTAAACGAATACCCGCACCGCCTGGTGCATAGAAACTTTCAATTTTACCTGGTGAAGGTAAGAATGTTGTTGGATCTTCGGCATTGATACGACATTCAATGGCATGACCACGGACTTCAATATCTTCTTGTTGAAGCTCTAAGCCTAAACCAGCTGCAATACGTAATTGCTGCTCAATAATGTCAACACCAGTCACCATTTCAGTTACAGGGTGCTCAACCT
>NZ_JAYWYV010000174.1:0-1626 GCF_048147885.1 Acinetobacter sp. 228 | reverse complement strand
AATCTTAATAATGTTGAGCCTGTCATTAATTCAATAGATAATTTATTTAAAATTAAAAAGCAATTAAAATCAGATGTGGATTTTGATGTTTTATTTCATAGTAATATTAGTTCTATTAGCTTAGAAAATGGCAGGAATTTTATTGATTTTCTTCAGCTTTTTGAAACTCCCAGTAATTCTGAATATATTGCATATTTAAGAGATAAAATATTTAATGTTCCTTATATTGATCAAATTGAAGATAATATTGAATATGATGTAAGTTATGAAAGTGAAATAGTTTCAGAGTTTAAAATTGTTTATAAGTTTAAGGATTGTATTTTAAAATCTTTTTTTACACATGAAAAATGGGAAAATTTTTTAATACAGTGTAAACAGCAAAGTCTTGATGAGAACACATCAGAAATAAATATTTCTGATGTTAATATTAAAAATATTGGAAAACTTGAAAAGATTGATGAAGATTGTTGGATATATGAATATCTGCAAAATGAAGATGAGAATAATCTTGATAGTTTATTAGCTAATTTATCTTCATATAATAATTTATTATTTTCCAAGGATGTTATCACTTCAATAAGAAGTTATGGTGAAAATACATCTTTAATCAATGCATTAGTTAGAAACTTTGAAATAATGCAACTTTATTGCGAAAAATTTTGGCATTTTGGTAATCTCCGTATTTCTCATTTAAAAGATTTAGGATTAACTACGATTAAGCCTGAGTCAGATGTAACTCTTTCAAAATTTGGTTCTCAAAGATTATTTATTGATCATAATGGAGTTAGATCTACTGAACCGTACTCATTTCATTTTAACTTACCTGACTTTAAAAGATGTTATATCAAAGGTATTGAGGAAGATGGAAAGAGAAAAATTCTAGTTGCATATATTGGTGAGCATCTCTCTACTGTTGATTCTCCTTAATGAATGCACCTGGCATAATTTCATAAATAGATTCTATCGCCTCTTTGATTTCAACATAAGTGGGATGTTGATCAGAAACATTTATTAAAGCATTATTTAATACAAAGTTAGCAACATCCCTTCCTAAACTTACAATTTCATCAAAACTATAATTTAAAGAGTGACTATTTTTTAAAAAGATAATTTCTTCTTTAATTATATGTCCATAACGATTGATAAAGTTTCTCTCGAGCTTCTTTTGGAAACTAAATGAACCTAATAACTTGGAAATTAAATAAATAATTTCTCCATTATAAAAAACTTGGCCTTTTACAGTAGATAGGTTACCAACAATAAGCACAATATCTCCATTATCTCGAGTAACTCTATTCATTTCATTAAGACTTAACGCCATGTCTATACAATATTGTGCAACTATTTTGAAGCGGTTTGCTCTATATTTTCTATTTGCTCCAATTTCACTTTTTGCAATAATTAAAGGTAACTTATCTAATGCTTCAATAGCTTTTCGATAATTATGATGATAATTAAATACATTTATATAAGGAGGCGAAGTTATTATTAGATCAAATTCATTTTTTGAAAATGGTAATTGTCTTGAATCACCTTCTTGGATATACAGTAAAGAATTAGGAGAATAGGGTAAATTTAGAAGCATTTTTTCTATATACTGTATAGATTTTAATAACACTTCTTTTT
>NZ_JAYWYV010000173.1:0-1629 GCF_048147885.1 Acinetobacter sp. 228 | reverse complement strand
CTATTCTTTACAAATCTAAAATTACAATTAATTTTAATAAAGTTATCGATTTTCCAAACAGTTAAGTCTAATCAATTAATTAGGCCCATTTTGTAACTAAAAGTGATTAAAACTTTCACATTTTCTTCACAATTCTATCGGCAAATCCAATTAACACAAACTGTACATATAAATAAGAATTATTATTATTCGCATAACGTTTATATTTAAGTCCTGAAAGTCATGTCATTGATTAGAACACGTAAAAAAATTGTTTCCTCTGCAATCGCCTCATCGCTCTCGATGATAGCAACAACTGCGATGGCGCAAGAAGCAGTTTCCCAATTACCAACAATTCATACTAAAGCGACTCAAGAAGAATCTTTAAAGGTTGATCAATCAGCAAACTCTAAATTCGTTGCTCCATTAAAAGACACACCAAAATCAGTCTCTATTCTTTCTCAAAAATTAATTAAAGATACAAACTCTAATACCCTACTCGAAGCGTTACGTTATGAACCTGGTATTACATTAGGTGCTGGTGAAGGCGGTACCCCGTTTACAGATATGCCTTACATTCGTGGTTATAGCGGTCAATCTTCTATTTATGTAGATGGTGTTCGTAATACAACTTCTCAGAATCGAGATATGTTTGCTATTGAGCAAGTTGAAGTCATTAAAGGATCTTCTTCTGCTCTTGGTGGTGGTGGTAGCGTTGGGGGCAGTATTAACCTCATCCCTAAAGTTGCTCATGAAGGTGATGTATATCAAGGTAGTGTTCAAAGCGGTACCGACAACTATCGTCATATTCAGTTAGATGCGAACAAAGATTTTGGTAATGGTATTGCTGGCCGTGTAGTAATTATGGGCCACGAAAATGAGAAATCCGGCCAAAGTAATGGTGCTGAATATAAACGTGTAGGTATTGCTCCAAGTATTACTTTTGGCTTAGATACAGCAACACGCGGAACACTAAGCTACTATTATTTACGTAGCAATGATGAACCTGATGCAGGCATTCCTTTTAACAATGCAAACCCAGCAAAACCTCCTGTTGGGGTTACAGTAACACCTGGTGATGGTAAGCCTGTTGATGTAAAAGCTGGAACTTATTATGGTTGGAAAGCACGTGATTTTGACAAACGTGAAAACCATATCGGTACCTTTAAATTAGAACATGACTTTAATGAAAACCTGACATTATCGAATATAGCGACTTACAACAAATCTAAATCAGATTATGTTTATACCAACGCAGATGACTCAAAAGGTAACATTTATAGAGGTACTGTTGCTCGTCGTGCTTTAAGTCGTATTCTTGATACCGATGCATATAGTGACCAACTTTCCCTAAGAGGTAAATTTAATACTGGTTCATTAAAGCATTCTTTTAATGTCGGTAATGAATGGAGCTTCCAAGAAACAGATCAAGGTGTTCATACTTTCACTAATGCTGATGGTAAAACCACCTCAACCATTTTGGACAGCAATATTCAAAACTGTACTTCAGCTGCTGCTGTGGCAAATGGCTGGTGTACAAGTTTAAATAATCCAGGCAATGGTGCCTTCACAGATAAGCGTGGATCTATCACAGCACAATCGACCACTCGTAGTCACAATGTAGGCATTTATGCTTTAGATAGTATTGAA
>NZ_JAYWYV010000172.1:0-1631 GCF_048147885.1 Acinetobacter sp. 228 | reverse complement strand
CTTTTAACTGTTCTGCCAAAAATTCAATGAATAAACGGATTCGTTTTGGTAGATGCTCTTGTTGATAATACACAGCATGGATGCTTTGATATTGATGCTCAATTTTGTCTTCAAATAATGCAATCAATCGCCCTTCTTCCATATCTTTCCAAATTTCAAATTCAGATAGTCGCGCAATGCCGTGTCCTCTAATCGTCAGTTGGCGTACGGTCTCCCCACTCGATGCTTTAATTTTTGATTGGGCAAAAAAATATTCATCGCCAACTTTAATTGGCCAACTATTGATATAAGTAGGTCTAGTAAAGCCAATCAAATCATGCTTTTCAAGTTCTTCAGGTTGTGTTGGCGTTCCCTTAAGAGCTAGATAGTCAGGACTTGCCACAATATATAAACGGCTCTTACATACCAATTTGGCGTGCAGACTAGAGTCATTAAGTTCCCCAAATCGAAATGCGACATCGGTTTTATGCTGAAGTAAGTCAATCACCTGATCATTGCTATTTAATTCGATTTCAATATCGGGGTAACACTCACGGAATTTATGCATTAATGGTGCAATCACGTGCAAAACAAACGGTGTGGCAGAATCAACCCGAATAAGACCGGCAGTACCTTGATCAGACTTTTGTAGTTCTTCTTCGGCCGCATTCAGCTCATTTAAAATTTTACGGGCCTTTATAAGAAATTGTTGCCCTTCTTGAGTCAGTTTCAATTTACGTGTTGTTCGCTCTAGCAAAGTCACATCTAACTTTGCTTCCAAACGGGTTAAAGATCGGCTCACCCCCGAAGGTGTTTGCTTTAAATGTTCTGCTGCTGCCACAAATGAACCTGTATCAACAATTGTGATAAAGGCAACAAGTTCTTCAATTGTTGATTTCATGGTTTATTCTATTATTGACTAAACATCAAATATATTTTGCTTATTCATCTATTTTTTCGCAACAATAAAAAAAGCAAAATGCACCTCAAGTTAAACAATTATTTAATTTCAGGTGAATACATGAATATCCCACGTTTTGGTCTAGGAACTTTCCGCCTTAAAGAACAAGCTGTGATTGATTCTGTTAAAAATGCGTTAGATGTCGGTTATCGTGCAATTGATACTGCTCAAATCTATGAAAATGAAGCAGCAATTGGTCAAGCGATTGCTGAAAGTGGCGTATCACGTCAGGATTTGTTTTTAACTACAAAAATCTGGGTAGATAATTTTGCTCAAGAGAAGTTTATTCCAAGCTTAAAAGAGAGCTTACAAAAGCTTCGTACTGACCATGTCGATTTAACTTTGATTCACTGGCCAGCACCAGATTTAGGCGTTTCAATTCCTGAAATCATGCAGCTTTTACTTGAAGCAAAACAACAAGGCTTAACCAAACAAATTGGTATTTCAAACTTCAATATTGCACTTACCCAACAAGCAATTGACACAATTGGTGTAGAGCATATTGCAACGAACCAGATTGAGCTGAGTCCTTATCTTCAAAACCATAAACTTGTGAATTTCTTACAAGAGAAGAATATTGATGTCACTTCATACATGACGCTTGCATACGGCAAAGTGCTTCAAGACCCTGTTTTAGCGGAGATTGCAGCAGCTCATAAAGCAACGACAGCGCAAATTGCATTAGCATGGG
>NZ_JAYWYV010000171.1:0-1632 GCF_048147885.1 Acinetobacter sp. 228 | reverse complement strand
CTTTGGCTGGAACTTTATTATTTATTTCTCAAACCCAGAACCAATGGCAAGGTGCTTTGCTTTTATTCTGTCTCGGTTTTGGCATGGGAATACCTTTACTCATCGCGAGTGTTTTAGGTGCAAAGTTCTTACCTAAAGCGGGCGACTGGATGCATCAGATTAAAGTGATTTTTGCTTTTCTGATGTTGGGGTTAAGCCTTTATTTCATTCGCCCTTTATTGCCAGATTGGGGTATGCAAGCACTTAGTTTTATACTTGGGTTGGCTTTTATTATCTATGCGCTGTATCAGTTCTTTTGGAAAAAAGGACAGTTACAGTGGCTTTATGCGCTCCTGCTTTTATTGGTAACGCCATTTGTGGTTTATAACCAGTATCAACATATTCAAAATCGTAGCTTACAAAATTCTGAGCATATGGCTGAGTGGCATGTGGCGACCACGGCAGCAGACTTTCAAAAGATTTTAGCAGCAGCTCCTGCTGATCGGGCTATTGTTGTTGATGTGTATGCTGATTGGTGCGTGGCTTGTCAGCCTATTGAACATCGTATTTTAAAAGCATCTGAGGTTCAGACGGCTCTTGCACCTTACTATCTTATTAAGCTTGACTTGAGCCATTATGACCAGTCACATGAAGCATTGCTCAAACAATGGAATATTCTTGGGCCTCCTACATATCTCTTTTTAAACAAGCAACAGCAAGAAATTCGTTCTTTACGTTTAACAGGCGCATTTAGTCAGCAAGAGCTTTTACAACAGCTGGGAAGCTTATCAAAAGCTAAAGATTCAAATTGATTTGATCTGAGGTAGTTGGTGAAAAGTGCGTACTTGATTACGCCCAGAGGCCTTTACCGCATAGAGCGCTTGATCAGCTTGTCTAATCACAAGATAGGGGTCATTTGCAAATGCGGAACTGCTGATGCCAAAGCTGGCACTTACATGAATTTGGATATTTTGATTATTGAAGATAGTCAATTCTTGTAAAGCTTGCCGGCAACGTTCGGCAATTTTTTCTGCTTGAATAATATCAGTATGAGGAAGTAATAAAATAAATTCTTCTCCACCAAAACGTCCAATAATATCTTCATTACGTAAGTTTTCAGAAAGACACCGAGCAATTTCAATCAAAACCTGATCACCTTGGTGATGTCCGTATATATCATTAATTTTTTTAAAATGATCGATATCAAGAAGTATCACTGCATAATCAAATCGTTGCTCATGAAGTGCTTCAAGATGGGTATTTAAGCTTCGTCTATTTAAGACATTAGTTAACGGGTCGATTTGGCTTAAACGTTGAATATAGGTTTCTCGTTGACGCCATTGGGTTAGCAATATTTCAAATAAAATAAAACACGCCACTAAAATGGGCATAATAAAAAACAACATACTTCCTAGCCAAAATGGATTGGTTTGAGCATGTTCCATAGCCTTAAAATTAAATAGAGTGGCATAAGGCACAGTACCTCTCATACTTAAATATGTACATACCGCTAGAATAATAGTTGCAGGTATAAAAGCGCTATAAACAATTTTTCTTTCAAATAAAACCAAACCTACGCCAATAGTGCCTACGTAACCCACCATTGTGGCAGGGCTGATACTACCAATTAAATATCCATCGTGGCACAACATC
>NZ_JAYWYV010000170.1:0-1643 GCF_048147885.1 Acinetobacter sp. 228 | reverse complement strand
TTTATTAAGGGATGCGACGAGAAAATTGAAAAGAAAGGAGACAATGTCGGTCTATCTTTTTATGCCTTTTTTAAAAATAAGAATGATAACCCTGAGCTACTTATGGAAGCAGCGCATTGATGGATTATGGAGCATAAGCTAGACCACTTCGAGAAAGCTGTGAAGATTAAACAATTGATTTTGAGTGAAAGCTAAAAATAGAATTATTTAAAAGGCTTAAATTTAAGTAAATTAAGCCTTTTTATTATTTTAAAAACTTCTATTTAACATATGGCCAAACATCAGGATCTGTATATTTTTCATCGATATGATAGCCCTCAGCCTTAGCTTTTCCCTCCTCCTTTTCCCGATATTTTTTATTTTCAATTAATCTCTTTTTAAACGCTTGCTCGAATTCACTAGGTGTCATTTTATCAGAGTCAGGAATTGAGTCTCTTTCATTGTATCGAACACTCTTAAAGCTAAATCTAAGCATATATTGCTCTTCATTACACTTATTCTTAGCTGTTCTTTTTAAACTGATATCTAAAATAATCCCATTAGCGTACAATCTATAACCCAATGATTTTGTTGGGCTGTTGTTTATTATATTTTTCCACTCCTCAAAGCTAAAAATATAACTAGGATCAATGACATCACGACTTTTCGATAGATGCTTAATATTATCTTCTTTAGCAATACGCGGAGCATCTGTAAAGAAATAGTTTTTCCAACCAGCCTGATTAATACGTTTCATTAAAGCTACATAGCTTTGATAAACCTGCTCTGGGGTAGCAAATTCTTCTTTTGTGAGGCCAGCATCAATATCTAAAACTTGGATCCCTTCATTTTTATCATATTGAGTTCCTAAAACAGAGAAAACATGTTCAATCGATAAAGTGTTAGAACCATTCTCTATAGTTATTTTTCCTAAGTTAGGAGGAGAAAATTGAAGTTCTCTAAAGCTAACGCCAGCTGGATAATTATCGACATTGCTATCACTATATTTTGAAAAATCTTGAATACCTTTTTCACCCATATGCAAAGTGTAGGCTTGCTGATGGGAATCTAAACTTTCATTATGTTGTGCGGCTGGCTGACAAGCGGAAAGTAATAATCCAAAAATTAAAATTAAGAAATATTGTCTAAATTTTACCGTCATTACTAACTTCTCTACTTTGCTATTTCCCGACTCTGCGATAATTTTTAATCTTGGACAATAAAGCTATATGTCTTGTCAATTTCAGCATCACCACCTGCATAGAAGTCAGCTCGTATATGGATAGTATATTTTCCTTTGTACTTTGGAACACCTTTGATTTGTATAATATTATATCCATCCAAGTCATCAACAGGCTTAACGGTAATGCCTAGATTTTCTGGAATATTCGTTTCTAATTCAGCGTATTTATCTATAACTTTTCCTCCAGAAATCTTAATAATTTGTTGGTATTCTTGATTAATATGAGCAACAGGTAAACTCTCAGGAGAAATTTTATATTTCTTCCCCACAACCTATAAGTACAAAAATAATTGAAAAAATAATTATTAATTTATGCTTCATTAGAAACTTTCCTTTTTAAAGACCTAAAACTAGAGATTTAGGTCTTTCCATTCTCAAATAAAATAGAACTCGATATAAAATATAAATCTATTAAATCTTT
>NZ_JAYWYV010000169.1:0-1648 GCF_048147885.1 Acinetobacter sp. 228 | reverse complement strand
GACAAGCCAAGGCCGTGGTGAAGGCTTTGAGCTTAGAACAGACGCTTGGGGAGCTGTGAGGGCGGGTAAAGGCATGCTCATTAGTACCTATGCACAAGAGCAAGCGATTGCAGATCATTTAGAGGCCGCACAAGCACAATCCTTACTTTCACAAGGCTATGAAAGCATGAAAATGCTCAGTGAAGTTGCAGCCAAGCAACAAACTGATGCTTTGAACGTGATTAATCGCTTACCCAAATTCATCCAGTCGCTTGAGTTAAAAACCACAGGTCAGGCATTAAATAGTACGGTAAACCTATTCAAAGAAGGAATTAATAACGATCCTATCCATGCCCTAAAAGACTGTGGTGGCTTTATTCAAGACATCGGTGCACTAGGAGGAAACGCAAAAGGCGTTGTAGATGAATTCAATTCTTTCTTTAGCGATGCCAAAGATGCGGTAGAAAATTTAAAAGCATTCATCGAAAACGTTGAAGAACATGGCCCTGATATTGTTAAAGGAAAACTCGCAAGTATTAAAGACCGAATTCATAAAAATCCATTTGAAAGTATTCAAGAGGTCGGGAAAGTCTTAGCAAATGTCGAGACTAAAGACTTTGATTTGATGAGTACGTGTGGAACTTTTAGTAAAGGCAGTAAATTGGAAGTGTCACCTTCTAAAGCATTGAGTTCTTTACAAGGCTTTATGGAGGGTTATACCCAAGGTTTAGAAAGCAGTTCCGATACTAAACAGCAAGAACAAGGCAAAATCTTTAGACAAGCCCTTATGTTGTTAGCATCACCAAATGGTATTGCTTTGACGACGCCTGAAAATATTATTTTGCAAGCGTCGCAAGATATTGCCGAAAGTGCCAGCGGTTCTATTAATTTAAGTGCGCAAAAAAATATTATTGGGCACGCACAAGACAAAATCAGTTTGTTCGCTGCTCAAAAAGGTTTGCGTGCTTATGCAGCAAAAGGAAAGCTCGAACTACAAGCACAAGACGATGCTATTGAAGCAATTGCGAAGAAGGTGATTAAGCTTATTTCTACTGAAGATAAAATCGAGCTTACGAGTCCAAAAGAAATTGTATTAACGGCAGGTGGTTCACAGCTCAAAATTAATGCCAATGGCGTATTTTCAACAACAGGTGGTAAGTTTGAAAGTAAAGCTGGGCAGCATTTGTTTACGAGTGGGGCCAAGGTTTCTTATGAGGTTCCTCAGCTGCCAGGTACCATGATGTATAGTAATAAGTTGGATGTTTATGATTTGTTTTGGCAGAATGATTTCAGTCAGTTTAGTTATAAAGCTTTTATTCCAGCAACAAATTCATTTATCTCAGGAGGCCTAGATGAGCATGGGCGAACTGGGAAAATTACAAAAGAAGATCCGTTGAATATAAAAGTTTTAGTTGGAAAAGAGCAAGAACTGTGGGATGTAATTGTTGATGAATGGGATGATGAGGATTTTACTTTAGGAGTGAAAAAGAATGAAAAATAAGTGTTTAGTAACCTTTATTTTATTAGACTTGCTAGGACATCCCATTAAGAATGCTAAATATCAAATAAAAAATGGTAATAAACTCGTTGCTGAAGGATTAACAAATTCTAAAGGAGCAATTGTTGATATAAGTAGAGATAAAGGAGTAGTTCTTGATATCTATTTTCA
>NZ_JAYWYV010000168.1:0-1651 GCF_048147885.1 Acinetobacter sp. 228 | reverse complement strand
TTGTAGCTTTTTTCAAGAGTTATCATTTCCAGAAGTTATTCAGGTAGGTGTTGCGATTGGTAAAATTGGTACAACATCTTTACGCTATGAATTGGCAATCTTTAAACAAGGTCAAGACCAAGCATCAGCTCAAGGACATTTTGTGCATGTGTTTGTTGACCGTGAAACACGCAAGACTGTTCCAATATCCGAGTCAGTCCGTGAAGTTTTAGAGAATTTTTTATTATAAAAAATGAGGCAAAAAGAAAATAAGTTCCTCTTTTTGCCTCATCCTAACTTAGATCATTGCAGGATCACTAAAGGAATCCTCACCTGTTTCGACTCGGCCAGCAAAACGTCGGTAATAATACGGATCACTCTCGCTCGTAACTTCAAAATCATACCAATGCCCAACATCAGCCAACGACCAATGTTGCTTAACAACTTGTCCCGCTTTTACGGTCAGTTGCAATGGCGCATCTGGTCGATATGCACAAGGTTTTACTGTCAATATTGTATCCTTGGTTCCCTCATTCATGAGTTCGACATAAACATCACCATTAGCAATGTCATAGCACACTCGAATTTCAGGTTTAACACCACTATCGATAATACGTTGAGTATCCCCTTTAAAATGACGATGGTAGCCATTTGGACCAAGTACCCATAGGTCATAACGGCCTAAGTTATCGTTTAAAGCATTCCATTCATCATCTAAAGTTTTATTCGGCTCGACAATATAACGCTTTGGAATACGGTCTAAATTGAGCTTGTCATATACGTGGAAAACCGCTGCCTGCTTACCCGTATTAGAAAAAATCAATTGCACCTTACCATCTGCTTTACAACGCGCACTGGTATGCAACTCATAAGGTAGCGCCCGTGATAGACGGATCCCACTTTGCTGAATGGGTAACTTAATATCCGTGGGTACAGGAACAGCTGGCAAAGCTTCTTGGTTTTCCCTTAGCGCATCTGCCTGCACACGTGTTTGTTTACCACTCAGCTGCGGTAAAACATCTGCATTTGGTGTTTTAAAGTTAAATGCACTGGTTAAATCACCACACACTGCACGACGGTATGGACTGATATTCGGCTCTTTTACACCAAAACGTTTTTCTAAAAACATGAGCACGGAAGTATGGTCAAACACTTGTGAGTTGACCCAACCGCCACGACTCCATGGAGAAATCACATATAAAGGAACACGAGGACCCGGACCATAAACTCGTCCATCAGGTGTAGGCTGTGAATGGCTCCCCTCAGGTGCAGCATGATCAAAATATTCATCTTGCATATCAGCATTGCTTAGTGTCGATTTACCTGCGTACTGGCCATTTTTGAGTCGAGATGGTGCTGATGGCGATGGCATATGGTCAAAGTAACCATCATTTTCATCAAAGTTGATGAGCAGAGCCGTTTTACTCCACACCTCTGGCACAGCAGTTAATGCATCAATAATTTCTTGAATAAACCAAGCTCCTTGAACCGGGCTTGAAGGGTCTGGATGTTCGCAGTATATCGATGGCGCGTTAATCCAAGAAACTTGAGGTAACTTCCCTTCACGAATGTCTCTTTTAAAAGCGTCGAGATACTCTTCTGGTTTATTGCCCGGTAGCGTATTTGCAATGCCTTTATAGAGTGGATTTTTGGCATGATCAGTAGCCGCATC
>NZ_JAYWYV010000167.1:0-1652 GCF_048147885.1 Acinetobacter sp. 228 | reverse complement strand
TCTTTATAAGCTGAGTCCCCATAGTAAAATTTTGATAAAGCATATTTTAATAAAGCACCAGTCTATTGGTGGGAGAGGCACGCCTAGAGGATTACCATTGAGTTCATGCATTAGTGAATTAATGATGAAAGATTTTGATAGCCAAATAAGAAATAATAATAATACCTTTTTTTACTCTAGATATGTGGATGATATTATAATAATTACTTCAGGAAACGAGGATAAAAGTGATTTTTTGAAATATATAAAGACTATTTTGCCTTATGGTTTGGATCTTAATTATAATAAACTTGAAATATCTAATAAAATAAATTCAATAGGAAAAGTCTCAGATGTTAGCCCCAAAAAAATAGTAATTAAATTTGAATATCTAGGATATAAGATTGTTGTTAGTGATCCCTATAAAAAATCTAAAAGCAATAAGAGAGTTGTAGATGTAGATCTTGCTACTAAAAAGACTAAAAAGTATAAGTTAAGAATTGCACGTGCTTTCTATGATTTTGTAAAAACAAAAGATATAAATTTACTTAAAGATCGTATTAAATACCTTGCTAATAATTTTAAGGTTTATAATATTCATATTGAGAAAACAAAGCTTGCAGGTATTTATCATAATTATCCAGAAATACAACTTGAGGCAAAAAATCTTAAAGAATTAGATCATTATCTAAGGGGATTAGTTTTGTCTCGAAATGGACGATTAGGGCGATTTCTTGCTCCTTCACTTACAGGGAAATTAAAAAGAGAGCTTCTTCAAAATAGCTTTGTAAAAGGTCATTCTGAGAAACGATTTATCCATTTTTCTGCAATACGTATTGCTGAAATAAAAAAATGTTGGGAGTATTAATTTTTAATCATGTCTAAGAAAAATTTTATTAAACGAAGTGATTATGATCGAGTACTCATTACAGAAACTTTACCTTATGAAACTCCTATTATTTTTTCTAATAATGGTTTGTATGACCGTATTAAGAATATAAGTAAATTTACAGAGTTTGAGCAAAAAATAATTAAAGACTTGATTCTTTGTCAAGGGGAGCATATTAAGGCTAAACCAACAAAACCTTATCTTTATAAAATTAGAAAAAATGCATTAGAGCATAGGAGGCTTGCTTTATTACATCCTGCTTCTCAATGGAAAATTCGAGAGTTTTATAATGAATATGATAAATTAATCCTTTATTTTTGTTCAGAAAGTCCTGCTTCGATTCGTGCACCAAAAAAAATTGCTAGTTCATTTTATTCTAAAGGCTCTTGGGAAAATATTTATAAGTATAAAACAGGAAGTATTACGGCCGATACAATAGATGGTTATGCTAAACATACACCCTCCTTCTTTGCATATAAAGGATATGACCGTCTTTATAAATTTTTTAACTCATTAGATTATTTTAATATTGAGAAAAAATTTAAAATTCAAATGAGTCTAGATGTTTCAAAGTGTTTTGATAGTATTTATACTCACTCAATAGCATGGGCTACTAAAGAAAAAGAATTTGTTAAAAGTAATTTGAATTTATCATCTTTTGGAGATGATTTTGATTTTACTATTCGTCATGGGAATTATAATGAAACGAATGGTATACCAATTGGACCTGAGATAAGTAGGATATTTGCAGAAATAATTTTTCAAAAAATAGATAATATAGTAA
>NZ_JAYWYV010000166.1:0-1656 GCF_048147885.1 Acinetobacter sp. 228 | reverse complement strand
CTGCAACCACAAGCGCAATAATTGTCTTTTTACTCAAGTTCATTTCATCATCCTTTCTTATTTTTCAAAACAAAACAGCTTCTATTCGAAGCTGTTTGTCACATTTACATGATTAGTGTTCACGTGTGCTACGGAACTCAATATCAGGCCAACGCTCTTGCATAATCTGCAAATTCACTCGGCTAGGCGCAAGATACGTTAAGTGTCCGCCACCATCAATAGAAAGTTGGTCATGTGCCTTTTTCTTAAACTCATTAAGAATCTTTTCATCATCACAATGAATCCAGCGTACCGTATTTACACTTACTGGCTCATAAACACAGTCAACTTTATATTCTTCTTTCAAGCGGTAAGCAACAACGTCAAACTGAAGTACACCCACAGCTCTCACGATCAAATCATTGCTAATTTGTGGCATAAATACCTGAGTTGCACCTTCTTCAGACAACTCTTTCAAACCTTTTTGCAACTGTTTTGACTTTAATGGGTCTTTCAAACGTACACGGCGGAACATTTCCGGCGCGAAGTGAGGAATACCTGTGAAGTGCAAGTTTTCACCGCTAGTGAAAGTATCACCAATCTGGATTGTACCGTGGTTGTGTAAACCAATAATATCGCCCGGCCATGCTTCTTCTAAGTGCTCACGCTCGCCTGCAAGGAAAGTCAACGCATCACTAATACGAACTTCTTTACCAATACGTACGTGATTCATTTTCAGGCCTTTCTCGTATTTACCTGAACAAATACGCATGAAGGCAATACGGTCACGGTGTTTAGGGTCCATGTTGGCTTGAATTTTAAATACAAAGCCAGAGAAACCTTCTTCTTTTGCTTCAACCATACGCTCTTGCGTTGGATGTGCTTTAGGTTCAGGTGCCCAGTTCATAAATGCATCGAGAACGTGGTCAACACCAAAGTTACCTAATGCTGTACCAAATAAAACAGGTGTTTGTTTACCTTGTAAGAAAAGTTCACGATCTAATGGCTCATTTGCCATTTGTACAAGCTCAAGTGACTCTTCAAAAGAAGCCCAAGCTAACTCACCAACTTTTTCACGAATATCGGCGTGATTATAGCCATCACGTACTTCAATATCGGTAATGGTTGAACCAAAACCTGCTTTGTAGACATACAATTTATCTTCAAGAATATTGTATACACCAGCAAAGTCACGACCCATACCAAGTGGCCATGTAATTGGTACACAGCGAATATTCAAGACGTTTTCAATTTCATCTAACAACTCAAGTGGCTCACGAATTTCACGGTCCATTTTGTTGACGAATGAAATAATTGGTGTGTCACGCATACGACACACTTCCATCAATTTGATGGTACGTTCTTCGACACCTTTTGCACCGTCAATCACCATCAGTGCAGAGTCAACAGCAGTAAGGGTACGATAAGTATCTTCCGAGAAGTCTTCGTGCCCCGGTGTATCGAGTAAGTTAATCGTGTGACCTTTATATGGGAACTGCATAACAGACGTGGTGATCGAAATACCACGTTCTTTTTCCATTTCCATCCAGTCAGATGTAGCTGCACGATCAGATTTACGGCTTTTTACCATCCCTGCAACCTGAATCGCTTTACCCCATAACAACAGTTTTTCTGTCATGGTGGTTTTACCGGCATCGGGGTGGGAAATAATAGCAA
>NZ_JAYWYV010000165.1:0-1659 GCF_048147885.1 Acinetobacter sp. 228 | reverse complement strand
ACATGTTCTAAAACTTTTAGAACGTAAGCAAAATGAACAGAAAGCATTAGTACCGCAATATCAGACACGCCATATTCTTATTCAACCTTCCGAAGTGGTAAGCCCTGAAAATGCGAAACAAATAATTGATAGCATTTACAAGCGATTAAAAGCGGGTGAAGATTTCGCTACTCTTGCTGCAACTTATTCAAACGATACAGGTTCAGCACGTGATGGCGGCAGTCTAGGTTGGGTTACGCCAGGTATGATGGTTCCTGAGTTTGATAAAAAAATGCAGGAAATTCCTGTAGGTGAAATTAGTGAACCTTTCCAAACTCAATTCGGCTGGCATATCTTACAAGTTACAGACAAACGCGAAAAAGATATGACACATGAATATCAAGAGCGTATGGCACGTCAAATTTTAGGTGAGCGTCAATTTAACACTGAAATTGATAGCTGGTTGCGTGAAGTACGTGCAAATGCTTATGTAGAAATTAAAGATCCAAGCCTCGACAAAAAGAACTTACAAAAATAAGTTAATCTTTTGTCGTTAAAACCTGTGTTGATCACAGGTTTTTTTATAAACAAAACCCAGCCATTAAAAAACCGGTTATATGAATAACCGGTTTCTATAAATCAGACCCTAACGGGAATTATTTATAACGATCAACCATTTTCTCTAAAGAAATTGGGCGAATCTTGTCAGCATTACCAGCTGTACCGAAAGCTTCATAACGATCGATACAAATTTGTTTCATTGAATCGACAGTTTTAGCGAAATACTTACGTGGGTCAAATTCAGCTGGGTTTTCCGCCATGAAACGACGAATTGCACCTGTTGAAGCTAAACGCAAGTCAGTATCGATATTGATTTTACGTACACCATGTTTAATCGCTTCTACAAGCTGTTCAACTGGTACACCATAAGTCTCACCAATATTACCACCAAACTCGTTAATTACTTTTAACCATTCTTGTGGTACAGAGCTTGAACCGTGCATTACAAGGTGAGTATTTGGCAATGCCGCATGAATTTCTTTAATACGGTCAATTGCTAAAATATCCCCTGTAGGTGGACGTGTAAATTTATAAGCACCGTGTGAAGTACCTACAGCAATTGCTAAAGCATCAACATTTGTATCAGCAACGAATTGTTTTGCTTCTTCAACAGAGGTTAAAAGCTGAGAATGGTCTAGTACACCTTCTGCACCCACACCGTCTTCTTCTCCAGCCATACCTGTTTCAAGGCTACCTAAGCAACCGATCTCACCTTCAACAGATACACCACAAGCATGAGCCATTGCTACCACTTGACGAGTTACATCTACGTTGTAATCGTAAGTTGTAGGAGTTTTACCATCAGCGCCTAATGAACCGTCCATCATCACTGAGCTAAAACCAAGTTGAATAGAACGTTGGCATACATCAGGGCTTGTACCATGGTCTTGGTGCATTACCACTGGAATGTGTAGCCATTCTTCAATTGCAGCCAAAATAAGATGGCGTAAGAATGGAGCGCCTGCATATTTGCGAGCTCCAGCAGATGCCTGAACAATTACAGGTGAATTGGTAGCATCTGCGGCAAGCATAATTGCACGCATTTGTTCTAAGTTATTTACGTTAAATGCTGGTACGCCGTAGTTATGTTCCGCAGCGTGATCCAAGAGCTGGCGCATT
>NZ_JAYWYV010000164.1:0-1664 GCF_048147885.1 Acinetobacter sp. 228 | reverse complement strand
GAAACCTGCAAAACTTGTGTGCAAGAAACTTAATGAACACAGTATAAGTGCTAACTTTTTAGCTACCATGTTGAACTTTATCCTCACCCAACACCATGAGCATTTCTAAATCTTCTACCATTTGTGGCGATAATTTAGGATTTACAACGACTTGATTTTGTGGCTTATCAAGCATATCTACTGAATTTGGTAAAATAACAAAACCAGTAATCGCTGCTGCAAGTGCAAAACCAGTCATTTTCCAGACACTATAATAAGAGGCTGGTTTTTGTTGGATATGGTCAAGCACATGATTCATCACCACTGTTTTATTTTTATGGTGATGGGCCAAACTATCGAGTTTGGATGTCACCTTTTTAGTGAAATCATCATGATTCATTGGAACCTCCCATGGGATTTAAATGCGCTAAATACTCTCTAAGTCCCTGAATTGCTCGATGATAATGGGTTTTTACACTACCTTCGGTACAGTTCATAATTTGCGCTGTAGTATGGGTATCAAAACCTTCCCACGCACGTAACATAAAAGCTTGTTGTTGACGAACAGGTAGTTTTGCAATCGCTTCCTGGATCTCTTCTATGGTCACTGCTTGATCTAGAAAATCTGCTGGATTGATTGCTTTTTCATCGACAATATCAATGATTTCTTCATCATCATTGTCTAGACTAACTTTTTTGAAGAATGAAAATGGGTTTGCCCGACGTGCTTCTTTGCGGCGCCAATCCTGAAGTTTGTTATTTAGAATAGTATAAAATAGGGGATACCATTCTTCAGTACTTCGATCGGCGTAAGACTTGTGTAAAGCAATAAATGCTTCTTGAACCAGGTCCATAGCAATGCCTTGTTGTCCTTGGGTAGCACTTTCCATCATCACTAAAGCCCGACCAGTAACATCTTGCATGAAAACCTTTAGGCGTTGCTCAGCCGTGCTGGCATGAGCACTAGATGCTTCCGATCGAGACTTTTTCGGTGCTAAATCCATGGAGATGGAAAATCCTGTCATTGGACGTACCCACCTTATCTTCAATATATCTCTTATATAACGTTGAAAAGAGGTGGGAGGTTGACAACAATCGGCTATTTTTTAGTAGTGTAAATGATTTTTTTCACAAATATGAGCGATGTAAAATAAATTAACGTTTTATTGGCGTTGGCGAACCATTTCAAAAAAACAAATTGATCCTGCAATTGCTACATTTAATGACTCTTGACCACCTGGCTGTGGTATTGTCACTGATTGTGCATGTTCTAAAGCATAATCACTTGCACCTTGTCCTTCATTGCCTAAAATCCAAACACATGGTTTTGAAAGGTCTTTTGAATAAAGACTAGTCGAGCGATGAGAGCTTGTAACGAAAACAGGAATATCGAATTTAGGAAGAATATCGGTCAATTGAAAGTTTTCAAAACAAGACAGGCTAAAATGTGCCCCCATACCTGCTCTTAAAACTCGTGGAGACCAAAGTGAGGCAGAGCCTTGTGTGCAAATAATCTGTTTTATATTTGCTGCTGCCGCTGAACGTAACAATGTACCTACGTTACCCGGATCTTGTACATTTTCTAGAATTAACGTATCTACGCTATAGTCAATGGTTGATGCAGTTTTCGGTAAATCGATAATAGCCAAGCAAGGAAGAGTATTACCTAAAGTACTTAAGTCTTT
>NZ_JAYWYV010000163.1:0-1671 GCF_048147885.1 Acinetobacter sp. 228 | reverse complement strand
CAATTGCTTGATTGGGGTGGATAATATTCATCGCTTACGGAGAGTGTCTAGTCTTTAACGAGAAATAGTTACAAAAAGGGCAAAAACTTACAGTTTTAGGTTAAAAAATAACCAAATATGTAACAAGGTATTTAAAATGTTTGTATTGTGATCGATTTAACAAAAATATTTATTGACTTTTACATAAACTCATCAAAAAGCTAGCCTATCGGCTAGCTACTTCTGTACCTAACAACCATACGGCAGTCGCATACATTCGGCTTTTGTTATAAGTCGTAATTACTTGAAAGTTCGGATAGGTTAAATAGTAAATTGGACCGTTATAGTCTTGTAATTGAATAACATTTACCATATCTAAGTCATCAATTTTGACTAACGGATTTAAAGGGGAAATCCCTTGGTTTTTTAGTGCACCATACGGAGTGGGCTGGGTCAAATCTTTAGCAATGATACTTTCCGGATTTGAACCTGTGTAACGAGCCATAAAACCGATAGGTTGATCGCGTTGCCAGCCTTGTTTTGCTAAGTAATTTGCGATTGAGCCAATCGCATCTTCTGCAGAGTTTCGTAGGTCGATATGACCATTACCATCAAAGTCGACTCCGTACTTACTAATGTTGCTTGGCATAAACTGCGGGAAGCCAATGGCACCTGCATAAGAACCTACAATACTATTGGTTGGATAACCTTCTTTGTAAGTCCATGCAATGAGAGCAGCTAACTCATCGCCAAAATATTCAGCACGGCGAGGATAGCCAAAAGCTAACGTTGCAAGTGCATCACGAGTAATAAACGAGCCTTTATTGGCTCCATAACCTGTTTCAACACCTAAAATGCCTAGAATAACCGCTTGAGAGACACCAAATTGTTGTTCAGCACGATTGAGAGCATCGGCATATTGGTTTTTAAAACGGACACCACGTTGAATAGTACCTTCGACTAAAAACATAGATCGATAGTCGTACCAAGGCTTACTTTCACCAGGGCGAGTCATAATATTTATAATGTTTGGTAAATTTTTTGCACCATTCATAGCGGCGTCAACCTGTTCACCGCTTAAGCCATAAGTGCTCATGGCTTTTTGTTTAAAATTTAAATAGTTAGGATGAGTTACAAAATCATTGGCCTGAGCAAAATGACTTGTGCTAATAAGGCCAGTACACAAGGCGAGCACTTTTAAAGTTTTATTAACAAATTGAGTCAACATATCTTTTTTAAATTCCAAATTATCGATGTGTATGAATAGACATGACTAAACCAAAAGTGGCCATTAAAGTAATAATAGCGGTACCGCCATAACTCATAAAAGGTAAGGGAACACCCACTACAGGTAAAATACCACTGACCATTCCTGCGTTTACAAATACATAAACAAAAAAAGACAAACCAAACGCGCCAGCCACTAATCGGCCATAATTATGAAAGCTTTGTAAACCGATTTGAAATGTTCTAAAAATAATGGCCGAATAAAGAATTACTAATATAAGTACACCAATTAAACCGAATTCTTCTGAGTAAGCAGCAATAATAAAGTCAGTATGGCCTTCTGGTAAGAAGTGTAAATGTGATTGAGTACCTTCGAGGAAACCTTTACCTGAGAACCCACCAGAACCGATTGCTGTTTTGGACTGAATAATGTTCCAGCCTGTTCCTAAAGCATCCGCTTCTGGG
>NZ_JAYWYV010000162.1:0-1678 GCF_048147885.1 Acinetobacter sp. 228 | reverse complement strand
AAAGGTTGTAATGCCAAATTAATTTTTCGAGCTAGTACGGCGCGGTTATATTCGGCTTGAAGTGCATCTGTTGCCTTGAAATTATCTGCCTGCGCAATAATCTGGGCAATGACTGGATGAGCCTTTTCACGTGTTGTCATGCGTTCAACGGCGACTGTTCTTTCAGCCACCCAAGCATCGTTATACAGTGCGGCAGCAAGCTCATTAAACGCACTGAAATCAATACTCTCAACTTCGTAACCCAGTTTTTGAACACGCTCGACTGCAACTAAAAAGGCTTTTTCAGATTCTATATCACCATAAAACTCAAGCTGAGCTGGAATAGCTATTTTTCGTTTAGAAAATTGAGTTGGTACATTGGCTGGATGTATTCGTGAATATTCATCTGTTTCATCGTAGCCCTGCATTAAACTGGCAACTGTCCACGCATCATCAATATGCAGCGCAAAAATAGAAATGACATCAATAGTCCGACATGCAGGAATTAAACCTGTGGTAGAAAACCAGCCCTTTGTCGGCTTAAGACCCACAATATTGTTATGGCCTGCAGGAACACGACCTGAACCCGCCGTGTCTGTCCCCAAACTAAAAGGCACAATACCGTTGGCGACCACTACCGAAGAACCAGAGCTTGAACCACCACTAATATATTCGGGGTTAAAACTATTTTTTACTGCACCATAGGGCGAGCGAACGCCAACTAGTCCCGTTGCAAACTGATCGAGATTAGTTTTACCAACCACAATTGCCCCTGCTTTTTTTAGTTTGGCAACGACGGTAGCATCTTGGTTTGCTAAATATTGAATCTCTTTACATGCAGCAGTAGTGTGAAAGCCAGCGACATCAATGTTGTCTTTAACTGCAAATGGCACACCATATAGAGGTAAGTCAGCAATATTCTGGTCTTTTAAAACATCAATTTGTGCCTGAATCTGCTCGTTCGATGAAATTTCAATCCATGCATGATCATCATTTTTAATTTCTGCCACATAGCCAATCAGATCTGCAAGATGGATTTGCCCGTTTTGATATGCTGTTTTCCAGTCTTGGATGGTCCATAAATTTTTCAACACGCTACTCCTCATTTAGTCATTTTGCTGTATAGGCGGCATAACGGCATCCATCAGTTCTAGATGTCCTTTGATCACCCCTTTCAGCACAATAAATTGCTGGCTAATTTGTCTAAGCTCAGAACTCGCACCCTGCATTAACATGACTTGCAATATCTTTTGTTGGTCGAGCTGAATATGAAGTGAACTAATCACCTGTGCTAAAAACTGTTGTTGTAAATCGACCAATTGATTGCGCAAGGTCATTTGGCTAGCGTCATAAAGCAGCGTTAATGTGCCCACCATGACTTCATTAGCCTGTGCTTGCTCTGCAATCAGGTGTTTATTAATCATGTCGACAATGGCTTGCGAGCGACTTTCATAGTTCTGTTCGACAATTTTTTGGTCGAGCGCGTTGAGGGTCGATTCAGGTACGGTAATACTGATTCGAGCAAGCTTTTGTTTTGCCACAGTCTTATCCTTTTGTTTTAGGCAGCTGATTGTTTTGTTTGATATATACGCCTGCACGTACGCTGAGTAATTCGACTAAAAAGGCTTTTATAGTTTGCTTTGGTTGAGCCACGGGTTTTACATCATTCATATCACACCTCTAGCTTGGTATTACCAAA
>NZ_JAYWYV010000161.1:0-1685 GCF_048147885.1 Acinetobacter sp. 228 | reverse complement strand
GATCTTTTGGATAAGGGCCTTATTATGCAAATTCCTTCGTCGTTGCAATCATCGCTGCTTGGACAAAACCAAAAGGGCGAGTTAGCAGGGCATTTCTTGTCGACCTTAACGACCTATAAATATCCTGAACATGGCCCTTCGGTTTTAGAAGTGGTGGATATTCAAAAAAAGTTTCAACACTTTCAGGCCCTAACGCATATCAATTTACACCTGAAAGCTGGCGAGTTCGTGAGCTTTTTGGGACCTTCTGGATGCGGTAAAACCACATTGCTACGCATAATTGCGGGTCTAGAAAAACCTGATTATGGAAAAGTCATAAAAAAGGGCGCAGATATTACGTTGTTGAGTGCTGAAAAGCGTCACTGTGGCATTGTGTTTCAGAACTATGCGTTATTTCCAAACTTAAACGTTGAAGAAAATATTGCTTTTGGCTTAGATAAAAAAAAGTGGGATAAGGCACAGCGTAGCCAACGGGTTCAGCAATTATTGGAACTGATTGAATTACCTGATATTGCTAAAAAATATCCAAACCAATTGTCAGGCGGGCAGCAGCAACGTGTTGCGCTTGCTCGAGCAATTGCGCCGAATCCAGATATTTTACTGCTGGATGAACCCTTGTCCGCACTCGATGCTCAGGTACGTCTAAACCTAAGACAAAAGATCCGTTCGATTCAATCGCAGCTTAACTTGCCAACCATTATGGTCACACACGACCAAGAAGAAGCATTAAGCATTTCTGACCGTGTGGTAGTCATGAATCATGGCGTCATTGAGCAAATTGATACGCCGCACAATATTTACTACAAGCCACAAACTCAATTCGTTGCCAAGTTTATTGGCACCATGAACTTTTTAGCAGCCACTTGTTCAGTAGTTAATCAGCTCGAGGTTTTAGGTTTTATTCCTCTAAATTTGGAGCAGCAGAAACTTAAAGCTGGGCAAAACTACAGTATTGGTTTTAGACCCGAAGCTGTCGAGTTGGTTGATGATTTCGGTAGTGATAAAGAGTCGTTGTATTTGCCAGTTAAAGTATTGAGTACTGAATTTTTAGGCGCAAAACGTCGTTTGTTTTGCACTATTCATATCGATGGAATTAAGCAGGTAAAACACATGTTGCAAATTGAAATTGAAAATATCAAGTTCAAATCTTTGCAAGAACTGATGTTTATAAAAGTGCCTAATCAGCTCATCCATGTCTTTGACGAACAAGGGTACGCACTATGTTAAATGAAGCTGCTTCAGCGGTTTTAAAATCACAGGCGCGTCGAAAAACTGAATACTCATTAAGATCAAATATTGCTTTGGCTACGGTCGCAATTGTTTTGACTTTAGCGATTATTGCACCTTTAATGATGCTATTTGAAACTGCATTTTTTGATGAAAATCAAAATTTTGTTGGTCTTGAAAATTTTTATAACTATTTTGCAAGTCCAGCTTTACTCAGCTCCATATTCAACTCGGTGTGGGTTGCTTGTGCTGCTACTGTCATTACAGTATTTCTTGCCAGTATTTATGCTTTTGCACTCACCAATGTAAATATAAAAGGAAAAGGCTTCTTTAAACTAGTCGCTTTTTTACCGATTTTAGCGCCGTCACTTTTGCCCTCTTTGGCATTGGTTTATTTGTTTGGTAAGCAAGGTGTGTTTAAACCTTTACTGGGCGATATACAAATTTATGGCCCAATC
>NZ_JAYWYV010000160.1:0-1687 GCF_048147885.1 Acinetobacter sp. 228 | reverse complement strand
ACCTTTAACAAACTTCCGTTCTAATGCTTTAAGTGGCGATATTCATCAATATTTCACAGGCAGCTTTAACGCTTTTGACTATGCACTCGACTTTGGTTACCAACGTATTGGTAGTCCGTACGATGCAAGTGGTGACCGTGTTGCTCCAGAACCAAGTCAGGGTGATTTATATGATTCTGATGGCTATAGCATCGGCGGTAAGCTTGGTTACCATATTGATGACAACCAATATGTCCAGTTTGCTGCAAACTACTATAATGCCGAGCAAGATTCAGATTATGCATCTGACCCAAGTGTGAAGAATGCCCCTGCCGGAACAGTGCCAGCGAAAGCAATTAAAGGCTTAAAGCTAAAAGACCAAAATAAAAACGAAAACCAGATATACAATTTAACTTATAACCATAAAGACTTTTTTGGCAATAAGGTTGATGCTCAAATTTATTACCGCGACTTCTTTACCCGTTTTTCACCATTTGATGCACGTAAAAATCCGAATCGGGGTGGAAACGTAGACCAGATCTATCAAGAAAATAACCTACTCGGTAGCCGTTTAACTGTTACCACACCGCTTGAGTTTTTAGGTGACACCTCACTGGTTTGGGGTGGTGACTTTAGCCGTGAAAAAAGTGAAATGCCTTTAGATACTTTCAATCCTGATATTTATGACCAATCTGGTGGCCTAGATTTTGTAAAAACTGGTAAGCTCATTTATTTACCTGAACTTACCACACAAAGTGTTGGTGGCTTTGTACAGTTAAAACATCGCTTTAATGACCAATGGTCGGCTGAAGCAGGTACACGCTATGAAGACAGCTATGCCCAAATTGATAGTTTTATTCCATTATCACAATTTGATCCTAAAACACAATCATATAAGCCAAACCCTTATGTATATCAAGGTGGGAAAGTAAAAGCTGATGCATGGTTATACAATGCTAATGTAACTTTCTCTCCAAATGACCAGCACTCGATTTATGCATCGTTTAACCAAGGTTTTCAATTACCCGATGTTGGTGTAATTATTCGTAATGCAGATAATACTGATAAGAAAAAAAATTATGAATTATCATCTTCATTTTTAGAACCTGTAAAAGTTGATAACTATGAGTTGGGCTGGAAAGGGAACTTCAATAACTTTTCATCAAGCTTAGCAGTCTTCCACTCTACTTCTGATCTAGGCGCTGTGCAGTCTTTCAGCAATGGTCTGGCACTTACTAGAACCAAAGAAAAAGTCACTGGTGTTGAAGCAACTTTTGACTATCTGGACGATGCCAATGTTTGGGGAACTGGTGGTAGTGTTACGTGGATGAAAGGCCGCGAAAAACCGCAAGATGGTCCTGAACAAGACATGACGGGCTTCCGTATTCCACCATTAAAACTGACAGGTTATATTTCTTATAGCCCAACGGAAACTTGGACTAACCGTTTACAAGCCACTTATTTCGGTTCAAAAGATTACCGTTTAAATGATGCTACTATCTCTGGTCGTGCTGATGTAAAAACCTATACCACAGCAGATTTAATCAGTAGCTTTGCGCTTAACAAAAAAGACACTGTGACGATTGGTTTAGAGAATATGTTTAACCGCAAGTACTACCCTCTCTATAGCCAATTATTAAGATCTGGTAATAACACTAGCCATTTAGTGGCAAATGGCGCAACACTGAAAGTTTCTTATAGCCATAAG
>NZ_JAYWYV010000159.1:0-1687 GCF_048147885.1 Acinetobacter sp. 228 | reverse complement strand
TTAATTCGAAGCTTGATCATGAGTTTGAGCATGGTACTTTGCAATGTACGCGTGCCCCAAAACTTTTTCAAAATGACCGTATCACCGCTAAAGAGCACGGTGTAATCTTTACCGTTTAAGTAGAAATGCTGCACAACTACCGTCGAGAAACCGACAATCTCATCTGTTTCTGAGTCAAAAATTAAGATCGCACCGCTTTTATTTTTAAAATCATCTACGAAAATAGAAAATCTGGTATTTTCATAATACTGCTCGTAAATGGAATACATCACTTTCAATCGTTCAGTATCGATTTGCTCTTTTTCAAAATATTGCCCATAAGTTGCGTTTTTCAGGTTCAATTTTGAAATCAGTTTATATGTTGTATTAATCATAATACTTTAATCTCCCACATCCAGATCTGTGAGTTCCCCTATCTCATACAGCGATATTCGAAACTCATATCAATGTTCTTTTTCTATGAAGGGATATGTTTTGATATGCCCTATTGTTTTCATTCTTTGAAAGCTGCCTTTTATTTCTAAATCGCTACATATTCATTTTCTTCCCCCGATCCATAAATATGGTTAAAAAGGCGGTCACAAACATGATGATTGCGAGCATGCGTAATAAGTCATTGAAACTCGATGTCAGTGCTTGAAAATGAATGTCACGATAGATCACGCTGAGCGCGATTTGCTGGGCATTTGCACCGACTTCTTGATATTGCGCCGTAAGCTGGTCGAGTCTTTCTGTAAATATCCAGTTTTGTGGTGTCATCGACTGATTAATCTGGGTAACATGCATGGCGGTTAGCCAATCTAAGGACGAGTTAATAAGAGCCAGTCCAACCGCGCCGCCAATATTGCGCAGCAGGTTATAAATCCCACTGGCATCGGCAACTTTACTGAGTGGCAATGTACTCATAGCCAAATGTGACACCACAATCAGGCAAATCATGAGGCCAATACCACGGTAAATTTGCGGCCAAAACATAAAGTCATAATCACTATGAATACTCAAATGTGAATTGAGCCAGACACCAAAGCCAGCCAGAATCATTCCAACAAATACGTTTTTTCGGGTATCAAAATTGGGAATGAGCCACGCAAGAAATGGCGCAAAGCAGAACATGACAATACCTGTCACCATCATGACGTGACCAATTTGGCTACTATTCATTTCACGGACTTGCCCAAGAAACACGGGAATCATGTAGCCCAAGCCATAGAGCGCCATACCAATCACAAACGTTGTAATGGCACTCAAGGTAAAGTTTTTATTTTTAAATACAGATAAATCGAGCAAAGGCTTAGGCTGGGTGAAACTTCTAGAGAAGAAAATCATGCCGCCCACAACGCAGATCATGAAAGCAATCCGAACGCCTGTGTCTGCAAGCCAGTCATGCCGTGCGCCTTCATCGAGGAAATATTCAAGCCCACCCAAAAACATCGCCATACCAATGAGACTAAACCAGTCCATACTTTTGATGAGTGAATAGTTGGCACGGTCGATATTTGGACCTGAGTAGATGACCGTAGCAATGATAATGCCCGGAATAATATTGATCAGGAACATCCAATGCCACGAAAAGTTATTGGTAAGCCATCCGCCAATGGTTGGGACAATGGCTGGACCTAAAGTACTGATCATGCCAAACATGACCAAAGGCAAAGAGCGTTTTGCTTCTGGAAAAAGTAAGTACAAT
>NZ_JAYWYV010000158.1:0-1691 GCF_048147885.1 Acinetobacter sp. 228 | reverse complement strand
GAAGAATGGTTAACAGCACACCCTCTTTAAGGTTGTGTTGATCTACCTAATCAAAAACCTCTTAATTGCTTTCTAAAACGAAAACAGAAGGCACTCAATACACAAGCTACTAAATAGCTTATGGCTGCCATACTCCAGAAACCATAAATTCCCATTGCAGATATAGAGTGACTCTCCCAGTGCAGCCCTTTATAAGCCATCCACCAACCACCGCCCAATCCGAAACATAGCACCACGACTAAAAAAATCAGCATGGGTAAAATCGACACATCCCAACAACGCAGCAAAGAGGTTAGTAACGTCATTAAGCCATCAAGAAAATGAGATATGCAGACAATCAAGAGCAGTGATGCAGCCAAAATCTGTACAGCCAAATCATCTGAATAGAACGTGACAATTAAGCCCCTCTCCACCCATAAACACAAGGATAAACTGCCACTCACTGCCATAATGACCCATATACTTTGTCTGGCAATTTTGTCTGCTTCTTTCATGTTGCCGCTGCCCATAGTTCTTGACACCAAAATGCTATAAGCCGAGGCAATTGATGAAGGAAAAATAAACATGAAACCGCCAGTGCTCGCGACAATTTGATGGGCTGCAGATACCACACTCCCGAAAGGCAAAATCAGAATAGCAACTGAACAAAATGCAACAACGTCCATCAACGCCATGATCGCAGTAGGTATCCCTATTTTTAAAATCATACGCAGACTTTGCCGGCTATCTTCATCTGACCGTTCTGGATGTTCAATAAAGATGTACTTTTTCTCTAGAAAAAACAGGTAATAAACGGTCAACATAAACCACCGTACAATGATAGTGGCTAACAACGCCCCTATCGCCCCGAGTGGCGGAATTGAAAATAAAGCGACACCATAAATCAGAAGATAAGACAAAATAATTTTAAGAATGAAGAAAAGACTATCTGATAATAAAACCTTATACGCATTTTCAGTGACCTGAGACAAAGCTGTAAATAAGCGCATTAATAAATGGGCAGGTAAAATAAATACCAAAGCCCAAATACAGTTTTTAGTAATTGAAACGACATGTTCAGATGCACCAAATAATTTTGGTAGATCACGGAACAAGTAAAGCAAGGCAATACTCACCAATGCCGAACATAACATCAGCCAAACGCCTTGAATAAAAATTTGACGAATACGTGGTATGTCATTGCAACCATAAGCTTCCGAGAGCTTAAGCATCACACCTTGCAGTATCCCCATTCCAATGACATAAACCACTGTATATAAAGATAAGGTCACCGATAAGGCGGCAACATGGTCATTACTAAAATGTCCTACATAAGCAATATCAATCAATCCACTTAAAATTAGAATCAAATTGCTAGAGAGCATGGGAATAAATAATTTAAAAATCTGGTTCATCAAAAAAATGCCTTATTTTTTCTTTGCGATTTATGTTGATATTCACGTTATTTTTAGTGCATCAATTCGAAGCAAAAGACATACCAGTTTTAAATTCAGTTCAAATAAAAAGTGCTTTAAATAAAAAGACCAAACTATCCGTTTGGCCTTCTTTTCTAATGTATATCGTTTATATAGTTATTCTTGTTTGTGTTTACTTGCCCAACAAGTCGCAAGTGCAGGACCAGAAATATTATGCCAAAGGCTGAAAATAGCACTTGGTACCGCTGTAATCGGGGAAGCCGCAAAATGCACTGC
>NZ_JAYWYV010000157.1:0-1693 GCF_048147885.1 Acinetobacter sp. 228 | reverse complement strand
ATCACAACAACAAGCCGATGCACGTGCTGTAATGACTGGCCGTGTAACTGATGCCTATACTAATATTCAAACTGTAAAACTCTTTGCGCATGCCGGGCGTGAAAGCCAATATGCAAAAGCGTCAATGAAAGAGTTTATGACCACAGTCTATGCGCAAATGCGTCTAGGTACTCTTTTTGAAGTTAGCATTAATTTACTGTCTGCTGTTTTATTTGTTGGGGTAATTGGTACCGCAGTTTGGTTATGGACTCAAGGTTTAGCAGCGTTAGGCGTAATTGCTGCTACTACTGCCATGATTTTAAAACTTAATAGCATGGCTGAGTTTATGATGTGGCATATGTCAGCATTATTTGAAAATGTTGGTACCATTCAAGATGGCATGCAAACACTTGGTAAGAAAATCAATATTCAAGACAAGCCAGATGCAAAACCACTTGCAGTCACACAAGGTGAGATTGTATTTAAAGATGTGACCTTTGCTTATAACAATAAAAATGTCATCGATCACTTTAATCTACACATTAAAGCAGGTGAAAAGATTGGTATCGTTGGCCGTTCAGGTGCAGGTAAATCTACCCTCATCCAATTACTTTTACACTTTTACCATCTTAAAGAAGGTGCAATTTTAATTGATGGGCAGAATATTGAAGATGTTACACAAGATAGTTTGAGAGCAAATATTGCTTTAGTTACTCAAGACACTTCTCTACTACATCGTTCAGTTGCCGAAAATATTAAATATGGCCGTCCAGATGCAACTGATCAAGATATGCAAAGTGCCGTGCATAAGGCAAAAGCAGCTGAATTTATTCCTCAACTTGTCGACTTAAAAGGACGTTCAGGTTATGAAGCACAAGTGGGTGAACGTGGTGTCAAACTGTCAGGTGGTCAAAGACAACGTATCGCTATTGCGCGTGTTTTCTTAAAAGATGCACCAATTTTAATCTTAGATGAAGCAACTAGTGCTTTAGACTCAGAAGTTGAAGCAGCTATTCAGTCTAGTTTAAATGACCTGATGGTAGATAAAACAGTTATTGCAATTGCTCACCGTTTGTCTACCATTGCTCAAATGGACCGTTTAATTGTTCTTGATGAAGGTAAAATTGCAGAGCAAGGTACTCATGAAGAATTAATTGCTAAAAATGGTATATATGCACAATTATGGAAACGTCAAACGGGCGGTTTTCTTATTGAGCAAAAAGTAGTACAGGGTCAAGATTAATGCTTTATTTAGAAGATTTAAAAATTGGTGATCGTTTTATCAGTCGTGAGTATGAAATTACACTTGATGAAATTAAACAATTTGCAAGCCACTATGACCCTCAACCTTTCCATACAGATGAAGAGTTAGCCAAAGAAGATCCAATCTTTAAAGGTATTGCCGCTAGCGGGTGGCATACCTCGGCAATTACTATGCGCTTATGGACTGAATGCATGCCGATTCATGGTGGACTAGTAGGCTCAGAATCTAGTCTACGTTGGCCACGCCCTACTCGGCCTGGTGACCGTATTCATGTTGAAGCTGAAATTTCCGCCATTACGCCATCCAAAACAAAATTGGATCGTGGTATTGTAAGCTACGTTACGCAAGCCTTAAATCAGCATGGGGATGTTTTACTTATTTCAACGACAAAAATCGTTGTCTTTAAAAAGAATGTTTAATGAATCGTTGATATGATTGTCTAACAGTTTT
>NZ_JAYWYV010000156.1:0-1700 GCF_048147885.1 Acinetobacter sp. 228 | reverse complement strand
AGCTGGTCTGTTTTACTTGGCAAATCTTCCATTTTTAATATCATCATAGGCTTGTAAAATCTCATCATAAGTATTCATTACAAATGGACCATGACCATTAATCGGTTCTGCGATGGGTTGTCCTGTCAAAATAAGTAATTTGCAGCTTTGCAGGGCAGTAATAGAGAAATGCTCTCCTTGGTTTGACATGACTGCTAGGCCTTGTTCCTCTAAAACGTCTTCATCTTTATGAAATTGTGCCCGACCTGAACGTAAATAAACTAAAGCTGTTTCACCAGATTGAGCAGGGAAGGCAGCTTGTTGACCTGCCTGGAGCTCTACATCTAATACGGTAATAGGAGTGTGAGTAAGTGCAGGGCCCATAACATGCTTAAACTGCCCTGCAATAATACGTACAAATCCAGCTTCATTTTCCAGTTTCACCATCGGTATTTCAGCTTTCTTTAAACTTTGATAGCGCGGAGAATTCATTTTATTTGCTGCTGGTAAATTGACCCAAAGTTGAATCATTTCAAAGGGACCACCAGATCGAGAATACTCTTCACTAAACAATTCCCGATGAATCACACCAGAGGCTGCGGTCATCCATTGCACATCGCCAGCACTTATAAGTCCACCTCCACCAGATGAATCTTTATGTTCCAGTTCACCTGCATAAACAAGTGTTACCGTTTCGAATCCACGATGGGGATGATCATTAACTCCTCTACGTTTCATAGAATGTGCAATTTTTCCGGGACCTAAATGTTCGAGTAGTAAGAAGGGTGAGAGGGTATTGCCTAACTCATGGTAGGAAAAAACAGAAAGAACTGGATAAAAATCACCGACCGCAAAGCGAGTATCGTTACGATGAATAAAAGCCAGACTTTTCATGCTTTATCCTTTCTGTTGATTGAATTTATAAAAAAGATGAGATGTTTTTATAAGAATGTATTAAGACTGGTATAAAAGTCTTTTGCTCTGAATAATAAATTATGAATAGGTTGAGTCAGTAAAATGCATAAGAGAATGAGATGAGAGTCCTAGATAATAAAAAACCCCAGTTAAAACTGAGGTTTTACAACAACTAAAATCACAACAGCAAATAAAATTAAGGTTGGCATTTCATTGAAGAAACGCCAGAACTTATGTGATTTGTAGTGAGCATTTCCAATAAGCTTTTTGCGATAGTAACCACAAACTAAATGGTAGATCACTAATAAAGCCACTAATCCAACTTTTAGATAAAACCAAGTGGCTTCATGGTAATGTCTAGTTGCATCACCCCAATCTACGAGAAAGTGAGCGGTAATTAATGTGGCAATCATAGATGGCCACATAATACCTCGATACAACTTACGTTCCATTACTTCAAAGCGTTGATGGCTGGTAGCATCATCACTCATTGCATGATAAACATAAAGACGTGGTAAGTAGAACAAAGCAGCGAACCAACAAACCACAGCAATAATATGTAATGCTTTTACCCACAAAAAGGCATCAGAAGGTGCATCCATCGATAATCCTACGCGGGATTATGCATCCCACTTCTTGAAAATTAGGCAAGCGTTAACACCGCCAAAGCCAAAACTGTTACTCATTACAGTATTCAATTTTGTATCACGTTTTTCAAGCACAATATCAAAGCCTTCAGTACCTTCATCAAGCTCAGTCACGTTGATGTTTGGCGCGATAAAGTCATTTTGAAGCATTAATACAGA